>JANYBC010000044.1 GCA_025360965.1 Anaeromyxobacter sp.
CGCGCTTCTTCCCCACGTCGGTGATGCCGGCCACGGTGAGGCGCATGCTCGAGGACCCCCGGAGCGGGGACACTAATCGCGCCTCTGGTCAGGGTCAAACGTCGATCGCGCCCGCCCCGCCCCGGCGCCGGCTGTGCGTGGGCCGGCCAGCGCAGCCTCGACCTGGCGGTGGCGGTCGGCATCCGGATTTACGCTGAGTTTCATTCGATCCGGAGGTAGGTTGAGGTAGGATGCGTCCGATGGGCCTCCTTGAACAGCCCGGCGACCTCGGGCAGACGCCGCTGGCCGCGATCCTGCTCGAACTCCTCAACCTGCGCGCCGACGGCGTGCTCGACGTGGAGCACGGCGGCGGGATCTCGCGCCTCTGGTTCCGCGCCGGTCAGCCGGTCGGGGCCCAGGTTGCGACCGGGCTGCGGCCGCTCGGGCTGGTGCTCCTGCAGGCCGGGAAGATCGACGTCGACGCCCTCTCCCGCAGCCTCTCCCAGCTCGCCACCACCCGCCGGCCGCAGGGTGAGTTGCTGGTCGAGATGGGGGCGGTCACGCCCCAGGACGTGGAGGAGGCGCTCTCTGCGCAGCAGACCGGCTACATCTCCGCCATCGCGGCGCTCGAGGCCGGCGGGTTCGCCTTCGACGCCAGCCGGCCGGTGCCGGAGTGGACTCGCGGCATCCGCCTCTCGCCGCTGCGGACCATCATCGACGCGCTGGAGCGGCCGCAGGCCGGCGGCCTGGTGGTGTCGGCGCTCCGGCCGGTGGCGCTGGGCGGAGTGCGCATCGCCTCGGGCTACGCAGAGGTAGCGGCCGGCTTCGGCTGGACCACGGCCGAGCTGAAGCTGATCGGCCGGCTCTCGCAGACCATCTCGCTCGACTTCTACCTCAACTCCCGCCAGGGGCTGGCGCTGGAGCGGGCTCGCGCCATCCTGGCCGGCCTGCTCCTGCTCGGCCTGGCCGTCTCCACGGCCGAGTCGCCGAAGGCCACCGGCGACACCAGCCCGGGCCTGACCCTGGCCGGCGTGGCGGCCGCGTCGCTGCTGCCGGAGCAGCCCGACGCCGAGTTGAGGCCGCTGATCGAGCCGCCGCCGGCGCCGCTCCGCGAGGGCGGGCCCTTGCTCACCCCGGCGCCCCGTGCCGACGGTCCCACCCTCTCGCCGGCGCCGACCTGGACCCCGCTCTCGTTCCGCTCCACCGCCCCGGCCGGTGCGGCCGCGCCCGGCTCGCCGGCAGTCCCGCTCAAGCGCAGCGATCCGGCCGAGGCCCGGGCCCGCCGGCAGCGCCTGCTGGCCAAGGCGATGCAGAACATGGGCGTCAACCCGACCGCGCGCCCCCTCGGATCGCCGGGCGGCACGCCGCCCCCGGGCTCCGTGGCGCCGGTGGCCGGCGTCCCCTTCGTCAGCCCCGCCGACGCCGCGCTCCGCACGGCGCTGCTGCAGATCGCGCCGAGCGCCAGGCAGCCGAGCTACTTCGCCCGGCTCGGCCTGCCCGAGACCGCCGGGCGCGCCGAGGTGAAGGCGGCCTTCCTGGCGCTGGCCCGCCAGTTCCACCCCGATCTCTTCGGCGGCGCGGCCATGGCCGACCTGCAGGGGACGGTGCGCGACTTCTTCTCGGCCGTGAACGAGGCCTACCAGGGGCTCTCCGACGACTCCAGGCGGGCCCAGCACCTGGCGGCCCTGCGGGGCGGCGGGACGACCGATCCCCAGCGGATCGATGCGGCGCGCATTGACTTCCAGAAGGGGGAGGCCTGCCTGCGGACCCGCGACTTCGCCCGGGCCCGCGGCTTCCTCGAGTCGGCGGTGCGGGCCGACCCTCGCCCCGCGTACCAGGCCTCGCTGGCGCAGAGCTTCCTCGACCTGTCCGTCGGCAAGGACCTGGAGCACGCCAAGGCGCTCATGGCCGCGGCGTTGACCAGCCCGGGCCTCTCCGGCCCGGGCGCGGACCGGGTCTTCTACGTGGCCGGCCTGCTGGCCAAGGAGCTCGGGAACCAGGCCGAGGCGGAGCGGCAGTTCAAGGCCGCGGTGGCCGCCAATCCTCGCCACCTCGAGGCGGTGCGCGAGCTGCGGGCCATGGAAGGGTGGCGTGGCCGGAGCCGCCGGTAGGCGAGAGGCGAGATCGTTGGCGGCCCACCGGCTTCCTTGACTCGAACGCCGTTGTGCGGCGTGATCTCCCGGTTCAAGGTCGACCCAACCGCTCGCCCCCCGAGGTACCCCGCTTGGCAAAGCAGCACCTGCTCCTCGTGGACGGCGACCTGAAGTCGCTGCGGGTCATGGAGGTCAGCCTCCGCAAGGCCGGCTTCACCGTGACCACGGCGGTCCACGGCCGTGACGCGCTGGAGCGGTGCGAGGCCGACCCGCCCGACCTGATCCTCTCCGACACCAAGATGCCGGAGATGGACGGCTTCGAGCTCTGCCGGCGGCTCAAGCAGGACGAGCGGTTCCGCGGCACGCCCTTCATCTTCCTGACCGGCCAGAAGTCGGTCGAGTACAAGGTCAAGGGGCTCGAACTGGGCGTCGAGGACTATCTCACCAAGCCGATCTACATCAAGGAGATCGTCACCCGGGTCAAGATCCTGCTGGAGAAGAAGGAGCGGGAGCGGCTGGAGAAGAAGGACCTGCGCGCCAGCTTCAGCGGCAGCCTCGCCGACATGGGCGTGGTCGACCTGGTCCAGACCCTGGAGATGGGGAAGAAGTCCGGGGCCCTCCACCTCACCAGCCAGGCTGGCGTCGCGGTGGTCTTCTTCCGCGACGGCCGGGTGCTCGACTGCGAGATGGGCAAGCTGACCGGGGAGGGCGCCTTCTACCGCCTGCTCAACTGGCAGGAGGGCGAGTTCGCCATCGAGTTCCGGCCCATCGAGCGGGCCGAGCGGATCCCCTTCTCGACGCAGGGGCTGCTGATGGAGGGGATGCGGCGCATCGACGAGTGGGGCCGGATCGTCGAGCAGCTGCCGGCGCTCGACCGGATCTTCGAGCTCGACTACGGGCTGCTGGCCGACCGGCTCGCCGAGATCCCCGACGACGTCAACGGCCTGTTGCGGCTCTTCGACGGGCGGCGCAGCCTGGGACGGATCATCGAGGAGGCCGACTACGACGACCTGGCCGCCGCCGGTGTCCTCTCCAAGCTCTACTTCGAGAAGATCATCCGGGAGGTCGAGCTGCCCGGGCTCCCGCCGTCGCCGCCGCCGGCGCTGACGCCCATCCCGGGCGGCCTCTCGGCCTTCAAGCCCAAGCCCATCCCGACCGCCGACCAGTCGCAGGTCGACTGGTACGCCGGCCCGTCGGCTGGGGGCCGAGCCGAGCCGCCGGCACCCGAGCCGCAGACCGACATGGCCCCCGAGGCGCCGGTCGTCGAGCCTCCGGCGGAGCCGCAGCGCCAGGTGGCCGCGACGCCGCATCGGCCGCAGAGCCACTTCTCGCTGCAGCTGCCACCACCCGGCTCGATCCCGCCCCCGCCATCGTTCGGCGGTCCGCCGACCGCCTCGCTCCACCGGTTCGAGGTCGATCCCTCCACGGCGCCGTACGAGCCGGCGGCCTGGGGTGCCAGGGCGCCCTCACCGGCCGAGCCGGCGCCGCCCCCTCCGGCGACCCGCAGCGGGCCGCTGCCACTGAGCGACGCATCGCCGCACGGCGTCGAGGTCGAGGTCGAGCCTTCCCGGCGCTCGCGCGCGCCGGTCTATGTGCTGGTGGCGCTGGTGGCGGCCGGAGCGGTAACGGGCTCCGTCTACCTGCAGGGGCAGCGGCCGCCGGCGGCCACGCCCGCACCGGCGCCGGTGATGGCAGCGCCGGTCGAAGCTCCGCCCGCGGCGCCGCCGGTCGAGCCGAACCCTGCGGCCGAGCCGCCCGTGGTGTCCGAGCCTTCCCCGAAGCCGGCCGAGGCCTCGCCGCCGGCGCCCACCCCCCGGCCGGTGGAGAGGAAGGCCGCGCCGCCCCAGGCCGCGCCGCCACGGCCACCGCCCGAGATGGCGGCGCTCACGGAGAAGTCACAGGCCCTGGTGGCCTCGGCGGACCGGAAGTACGAGAAGGGCGACTTCGCGGCTGCGGTGGCCGAGTACCGCCGCTCGCTGGCCGTCAAGCCGACCCCGCCCGGCTTCGTCGGGCTGGGGCGCGCCCTCTACGACTCGAACCAGTCGGCCGAGGCGCTCAAGACGCTCGAGGCCGCCCAGAAGCTCGACCCGAGCTATGCCCCGAGCTGGCTGCTGCTCGGTGAGATCCAGCAGGGGGAGGGGAAGGTGGCGCAGGCCCGGGCCGCCTACCAGCGCTTCCTGCAGCTACAGCCGGGCGGCGAGCAGGCGCGCGCCGTTCGCGAGATCCTCGCCAAGCAGCTCCGGTGAGAGTCCTCGGCATCGAGACCAGCTGCGACGAGACGGCCGCCGCGGTCGTGGAGGACGGACGGCGCGTGCTCTCCGACGTGGTGGCCACCCAGTTCGAGATCCACCGCCGCTTCGGCGGGGTGGTCCCCGAGCTGGCCAGCCGCAACCACGTGGTCCAGGTGGTGCCGGTCGTCGACCAGGCGGTCCAGGCGGCGGGCGGGCCCGGGGCCATCGACGCCGTGGCCGTCACCAGCGGCCCGGGGCTGGTCGGCGCGCTGCTGGTCGGGGTGCAGATGGCCAAGGCGCTGGCGCTGGCATGGGACAAGCCGCTCATCGGCGTCAACCACCTGGAGGGGCACCTGCTGGCCGCCTTCCTGGGCGAGACCCCGCCCGCCTTCCCCTTCCTCGGGCTGGTGGTCTCGGGCGGCCACACCTCGCTCTACGCAGCGCGCGGCTTCGGCGACTACCAGCTGCTCGGCTCGACCCGCGACGACGCCGCCGGCGAGGCCTTCGACAAGGGGGCCAAGCTGCTGGGCCTGCCCTACCCGGGCGGCGTGGCCATCGACCGGCTGGCCCGCGGCGGGGACCGCATGGCCGTGAAGTTCCCGCGCCCGGTCGTCAAGGGCGCCGACCTCGACTTCAGCTTCAGCGGCCTGAAGACCGCGCTGCTTCACTGGGTCAGGCAGCACGGCCTGCCTTCCGGGGCAGGGCTCTCGGATCTCTGCGCCAGCTACCAGGAGGCGATCGTCGGCGCGCTGCTGCAGAAGGCCTTCCGCGCCGCGCACCGCTTCGAGCTCCCGCGGCTGGTGCTGGCCGGCGGAGTGGCGGCCAACAGCCGGCTCCGGGAGGCGGCGGTGGAGCAGGCGGCCGGGCAGCACGGGCCCCAGGTCATCCTCCCGGCGGTGCGGTTCTGCGGCGACAACGCCGCCATGATCGCGGTGGCCGGCACCGAGGCGCTGGCCCGCGGCCTGCGCTCCGGCCCGACGCTCAACGCCGACCCCGGCTGGCGGCTCCATTGAGCCCGCCTGCCAGCTACCCGTCGCCGCGCGCGCTGCTCGACAAGTACGAGCTGCGCGCCAAGAAGAGCTGGGGCCAGAACTTCCTCGGCGACGAGGCGGTGCTCGACGACATCGCCCGGCTGGCGGCCCCCTCGGCCGGGGCGCGGGTGGTGGAGCTGGGAGCCGGGCTCGGCCACCTGACGGCCCGGCTGCTGGCGCGCGGAGCCACGGTCACCGCCGTCGAGCGCGACCGCGACATGGCTCGGGTGCTGCGCGGCGAGCTGGGTGACCGGATCACGCTGCTGGAGGCCGACGCGGCCCGCTTCGAGTACGCGCCAGTGGCCGGGGCGGGCCAGCGGCTCTCGGTGGTCGGCAACCTGCCCTACCACCTCACCTCGCCCATCCTCTTCTCGCTGCTCGACCAGCTCGACAGCGTGTCGCGCGCCACCTTCCTGGTGCAGCGGGAGGTGGCGGAGCGGCTGGCGGCCGAGCCCGGCGAGAAGGACTGGGGCATCCTCTCGGTCTTCCTGCAGCGCGAGGCCGACGTCTCCATCGAGCGCATCGTCGCGCCCGGCGCCTTCTTCCCGCCTCCCCGCATCGACTCGGCGGTCATCCTGGCGCTCTTCCGGCCACCGGCCCCGGGCTGCGAGGTGGTCGACGTCGCCCGCTTCCGCAAGCTGGTCAAGGGCGGCTTCGCGCAGCGGCGCAAGACGCTGAGGAACTCGCTGGAGGGCTCGCGGGTGGCGCCACCGGCGCGGCTGGCGGCGGCGCTGGCGGCGGCCGGCATCGACGGCGGCCGGCGCGGCGAGACGCTCACCGTGGCCGAGTGGGCGGCGCTGGAGCGCGCCCTGGGTCCGATCGAGGCGCCGCCGGGTGGCGGCGCGGCTGCTCCCAGCGACTCCGAGTGAAGGGCCACGGACGCCCGCCCCAACCTTTCAGCCCGCCCCGCCCCGACCACCCCAACCCGCGGACGGGCGTCCGTGGAAAAATGTCGACCTGCTCGTGCCGCGTTCGCGGCTCTAGATCCCCCCGCCGCGCGCCGTGGCGAGCAGGAGCCCCATGTTGCGTGCGCCGTTCTCGCCGAGGTAGCGGCGGAAGGCGGCGGCGTCGAGCCGCATGGCCTGGATGGTGGTGGCCACCACCTGGTCGTAGCTGAGGGCCGTCGGCTTCTTGAGCTCGAGGGCGATCTTGAGGATGGCGCGGTGGAAGGCCGGATCGATCTCATCGGCGGCCACCTGCCACGCAGCGGCCCGCCCCTGCCCGACGACCCTGGCTCGCGATGCAGCCACCTTGACCGCAGACTTCCGTGCCACAGCCATCCGTGCCGCCTCCCGAGCTGAAGCTCCAACCAATGAGTGCCGGACGATACGTTTGCGGATCGTCGGAGTCAAGGCACGCCGATATCGCAAAGAAAACATCATGCGAAACGGTATGTTCCAGATCGTCGCCAGATTGTTACTCTGATCCAGGGATCAGGGAGCCACGATCCTGCTGTCAGGGTCGAGGCCGGGCTGCGAGATCCGGGGCAGTTCCTGCCCACCGGCGGCGGGCACCTTTGATACTCTCCGCAAATCGCCCTCATGACGCAGACCGAACGGCCCCGATACCTCGCCATCGAAGGCCCGATCGGCGTCGGCAAGACCACGCTCGCCCAGATCCTGGCCGAGCGGCTCGGCGCCACGCTGGTGCTCGAGCCGGTCGAGGAGAACCCCTTCCTCCCGCAGTTCTACGACGACGCCCGCAAGTTCGCCTTCCAGACCCAGCTCTTCTTCCTGCTTTCGCGCTTCCAGCAGCAGCAGGCGCTCCACCAGGGCGACCTCTTCTCGCAGAGCACGGTCTCCGACTACCTCTTCGCCAAGGACCGCATCTTCGCGGCGCTGACGCTCGACGCCAACGAGCTGGCGCTCTACGACCGGCTCTACGGCGCGCTCGGGCCGAGGGTGATCAAGCCGGACCTGGTGATCTACCTGCAGGCCCGGACCGAGGTGCTGCTGCACCGGATCAAGCTGCGCGGGCGGGCCTACGAGCGGCAGATCGATCCCGGCTACGTCGGGGCCCTGGCCACCGCCTACAACGACTTCTTCTTCCACTACGACGAGACGCCGTTGCTGGTGGTCAACACCAGCGACATCGACATCGTCGAGTCGGCCGAGGATGTCGAGGCGCTGGCCACGGTGATCCGCCGGCACAGGAAGGGGACGCAGCACTACCTCCCCGGCTCCAGCAAGGGCTGATCGACGGGGCGTCGGGCGGCCGGGGAGGGTGACGCTTCCCGGCGCGTTCGCTTGACGCGACGCGTTGGTGACTTCCTGGCCGGTCTGGATCTAGATTCCTTCTTCCCCGTTCCAATGGGCGGGACCCCGCGAGGGGCCTGCACCGGAGGTCGGCATGAGCACCCAGAGCGATCTGCCACCGCGCCGCATCACCATCAACGAGCTGCAGCGGATGAAGGAACGTGGCGAGAAGATCGCCATGGTCACTGCCTATGACGCCACGGCCGCCCGGCTGGTGGGCGCGGCTGGCGTCGACGTGGTGCTGGTCGGCGACTCACTCGGCATGGTGGTCCAGGGGCACGACTCGACGCTCCCGGTCACGCTCGACCAGATGGTCTACCACTCGTCGATGGTCCGCCGCGGGCTCACCCGATCGGGCGCGGGGGCCCACCTGATCGGTGACCTCCCGTTCGGGAGCTACCAGGCCAGCGCCGACGAGGCGGTCAAGGCGGCCATGCGCATGGTGGCCGAGGGCGGCGTCGAGGCGGTCAAGCTGGAGGGCGGCAGCGACTACACCGAGGTGGTGCGCCGCGTGGTCCGCGCCGGCGTGCCGGTGATGGGCCACATCGGGCTCACGCCGCAGTCGGTCCACAAGCTGGGCGGCTACGTGGTGCAGGGCAAGGACGCCGAGCGGGCCCAGCAGCTGCTCCGCGACGCCCGCACGCTGGAGGCGGCCGGCTGCTACGCCATCGTCCTCGAGTGCATTCCCACCGAGCTGGCGCGGGTCATCAGCGGCCAGCTCAGGATCCCGACCATCGGCATCGGCGCCGGCCCCACCTGCGACGGGCAGGTGCTGGTGCTCAACGACCTGCTCGGCATGGACGCCAGCTTCACGCCGAAGTTCGTGAAGCGGTTCGCCGAGTTCGGGGCCGGGGTGAGCGAGGCGGTGGGCCGGTACGTCGCCGAGGTCAAGGCCCGCGCCTTCCCGTCCGACGAGCAGAGCTTCCACTCCTCGGCGGTCCGGCTGGTGCCGGTCGCCGAGGAGCCGCCCGAGGAGCTGCCCGGCGTGATGGGTGCGCCGGTCTAGCGGTGTAGACTCCAGCCCCCGTGCCGCTCCCCCAGCTCTTCACCGATCCGGCCGCCTGGCAGGCGCGCTGCGGCCAGGCCCGCGACTCCGGCGACCGCCTGGCGCTGGTGCCGACCATGGGCTACCTGCACGACGGCCACCGCTCGCTGCTGCGCGAGGCGCGGCGCCGCGCCGACCAGGGGGGCCGGCGAGGCCTGGCGCTGGCCACCATCTTCGTCAACCCGACCCAGTTCGGCCCCACCGAGGACCTCTCGCGCTACCCGCGCGACCTGGCCGGCGACCTCGCCACCTGCGAGGCGGCCGGCATCGACGCGGTGCTGGCCCCGTCGGACCCGGCGCTCATGTTCGGCCCCGTTCACCAGACCTGGGTGGAGGTCGAGGGCGTCAGCCAGGGGCTCTGCGGCGCCAGCCGCCCGGGCCACTTCCGCGGCGTGGCCACCGTGGTCCTGAAGCTCTTCAACCTGACCCGCCCGCACCTCGCCCTCTTCGGGGAGAAGGACTGGCAGCAGCTGACGGTGATCCGCGCCATGGCCGCCGACCTCGCCTGCGGGGTGGAGGTGGTCGGCATGCCCATCGTGCGCGAGCCCGACGGCCTGGCCCGGTCATCGCGCAACGCCTACCTCGAGCCGGAGCAGCGACAGGCGGCGCTCGCGCTCTCCCGCTCGCTCGCCGAGGCGGCCGAGGCGGCGGCGGCCGGGCGGCGCGAAGCCCGGGCGCTGCAGGCGACGGCGCGGGCGCGGCTCGAGGCGGCCGGGGCGCGGGTCGACTACGTCGAGGTGGTCCACCCGCTCACGCTGCGGCCGGTGTCCGAGGCGGTCCCGGGCAGCGTCATGTTGCTGGCCGCCTTCATCGGCACCACGCGGCTCATCGACAACCGGGTGCTGCCGTGACCCGGCCGGTGCTGCCGTGACCTCGCGGAGGCGGGCGTGAGCAAGAAGGCCGGCGGGGCCAAGAAGGGCGAGAAGCGGGCCGATCCCGGGCTGCAGGTGGTGGCGCGCAACCGGCGCGCCGGCTTCGACTTCGACATCGAGGACCGGCTGGAGGCCGGGCTGGTGCTGCAGGGCAGCGAGGTCAAGTCCTTGCGGGCCGGCAACGCCAACCTGGCCGACGCCTACGCGCAGCCGCGCGGCGAGGAGCTCTGGCTCGTCAACTGCCGCATCGGCGAGTACGACAAGGCCGGCCCGTTCGGCCACGCCCCGGTGCGCGACCGCAAGCTGCTGGTGGGGCGCAAGCAGATCGACAAGCTGTCCGGCAAGGTCGACCGCTCCGGCTACACGCTCATCCCGACGCAGATCTACTTCCGCGGCGGCTGGGCCAAGGTCGAGCTGGCGCTGGCCAAGGGGCGGACCCACGGAGACCGGCGCGGCGCCATCGCCGAGCGCGAGTCGAAGCGCGAGATGGACCGGGCCATGGTGCGCGGGCGGCAGCGGTAGGCCCGGCGGCCGCCAGGGACCTGGGCGCGTCCCGCAGCCCAGGCAGGACCACTACGGCGAGGGGCTGGCCACCGGGGCCGCGGCCGCGTCCCCGATGCTGCGCAGCGTCGCCCAGGTGTAGAGGCCGGTGGAGTGGCCGTCCGACCACTCGATCTGGATGGCGTAGTTCCCCACCCCGTTGATGGCCACCGGCCGGATGTCGGCGGGGATGGTCGACGGGTCGAGCAGCTTCTTGCCGGTGAACTCCTCGATGCAGCTGGCGCAGGGGCAGCCGTCGCGCAGCGCCCGGGCCGGGATGTTCAGGGGCGGGCCGCCCGGCCAGGTGACCACCAGGGCGTGATCCGGGCCGACGTCGATGGCCTCGGGCGGCGAGGCGGTGTGCTTCTGCAGGTTGATCCGGTCGAGGAGTCCCATGGCGACCCACCACATGGCGCGGCGCGGGGGCGGCGTCAAGCCGATCAGGGCCGGCCGGCCAATTCGGCCAGCAGCGCCGAGCGGTCCTCCAGCGGAGTGGTGCAGGGTGGGCCATCGGCGGCGTAGAGCTCGGCGTGGCGCAGCGCGGCCGGCAGCCGGATCACCGCCGAGGAGCGCGTGCCGTAGTGCGGCTCGACGTGGAGGCAGGTGGGGGCGGGGTGTGCGGGGGCGTGGAGGGAGAGCAGCTCGCGCAGGCGCGCCGGCGAGAGGTCGAGCGGCCAGCGGGACCGGACCAGGTCACCGCGCAGGCCGAGCCCGTGCGGCGAGGCCTCGGTCACCACGTGCAGCCCGGGGCCGAGCGGCTCCAGCCCGGCGCGCTCGCCGTCGTACCACCAGAGGAAGGCCGAGGCGGCGTCGGCCACCACCAGGTGGAAAGGGTTCCAGTCGCCAGGTTCGAGCGCGGCCACCAGCTCCCGGGCGACCGCGACGGTCGGGGCCGCGAGCACCGCCGGGACCAGCTCGCCGCGGGAGCTTCGCTTCGGGTCCGGATACCAGTCGAGCGGGGCGTGGAAGTTGGTGAGCGCCGCCAGCAGGCCCCGGGAGGAGAGGCCGATCCAGGTGCCGCCGGCCTCGGCGTCGCGAGGCCCGGCCCAGCGGACGCCGCCCGGCGTGGTGCGCAGCGCCCAGCCCTCGGCGGGGCGCCCCAGCCGCTCGTCGCGGTTGGCGGCCACCACCACCGGCCAGCGCCGGTCGGCGCCGAGGGCCAGGGCGAGGGTGCACACGCCTGGGTCGGGGCACTACGTGACGGCGCGCGCCGCCTTGACCCGCTCCAGCAGCAGGTCCCGCTGCAGGGAGATGGGCCTGGGGAGCGTCTTGCCGAGCTTCTCGAACCACTCGGCCTGCGACTCGAGCTCCGCCTGCCACTCGCCGAGGTCGATGCGGGTGGCGGCGGCCACCTGCTCGGGCGTGGCGGCCACACCGGTCAGGTCGAGGTCACCGGCGCGCGGCGTGTTGCCGAGCAGGGTCTCCTGGGCGCCGACCCGGCCGGCGGCCCGATCGAGGATCCACTTGAGCACGCGCATGTTGTCGCCGTACCCCGGCCAGAGGAACTTGCCGTCCTGGCTCTTGCGGAACCAGTTGACCAGGTAGACCTTGGGCGGGTTGGGGATGCGCTGCTGCATGTCGAGCCAGTGCTGCAGGTAGCTCCCGGCGTCGTAGCCGATGAAGGGGAGCATGGCCATGGGGTCGCGGCGCACGCCCTCCTTCAGGCCGACCGCGGCGGCGGTGGTCTCGGAGCCCATGGTGGCGCCCATGTAGACGCCGTGCGTCCAGTTGAAGGCCTCCATCACCAGCGGCACGGTGGTGGAGCGGCGGCCGCCGAAGATGAGGGCCGAGATGGGCACGCCCTTGGGGTCGTCGACCGAGGGTGAGAGGGCCGGGTTGTTGGCGGCCGGCGCCGTGAAGCGGCTGTTGGGGTGGGCCGCCTTGTCCTTGGAGCCCTTCTTCCAGACGTCGCCCTTCCAGTCGATCAGCTCGTCGGGGGCCTCGGTGTCCCAGCCTTCCCACCAGATGTCGCCGTCCTTGGTGCGGGCCACGTTGGTGAAGAGCGAGTCCTTGCGGACCGAGTCCATGGCGTTCGGGTTGGTCTTGCGGTTGGTGCCCGGGGCCACGCCGAAGTAGCCGTTCTCCGGGTTGACGGCCCAGAGCCGGCCGTCGGCGCCCACCCGCATCCAGGCGATGTCGTCACCCACGGTGCGGATCTTCCAGCCGCTGAAGGTCTGGGGGGGGATCATCATGGCGAAGTTGGTCTTGCCGCAGGCCGACGGGAAGGCGGCGGCCACGTACTGCTTCTCGCCCTTGGGGCTTTCGGCCTCGAGGATGAGCATGTGCTCGGCCAGCCAGCCCTCCTTCCTGGCGAGGGCGCTGCCGATGCGCAGCGCCAGGCACTTCTTGCCGAGCAGGGCGTTGCCGCCGTAGCCGGAGCCGACCGACCAGATGGTGTTGTCCTGCGGGAAGTGGCAGATCCAGCGCCGATCCGGGCTGCAGTCGGCCACCGAGTGGAGCCCCTTGTTGAACTCGCCGTCCTTGCCGAGCCGGTCCAGGGCCACCTTCCCCATCCGCGTCATGATCCCCATGTTGAGGGCCACGTAGACCGAGTCGGTCAGCTCGACGCCGACCTTGGAGAAGGGCGAGGTGGCCGGCCCCATGATGTAGGGCACCACGTACATGGTGCGACCCTTCATGCAGCCGTCGTAGATGGCGGTGAGCTTGGCGTAGGCCTCGGCGGGGGCCATCCAGTTGTTGGTGGGGCCGGCCTCGTCCTTGGTGGGCGTGCAGATCACGGTGAGGTGCTCGACGCGCGCCACGTCGTTCTGGTTGGAGTGGTGGTAGTAGCAGTTCGGCCACTTCTTCTGGTCGAGCGGGATGAGGACCTTGGCCGCCACCGCCTCGGCCGTGAACTTCTTCTTCTCGGCCTCGCTCCCGTCGCACCAGACGATGGCGTCCGGCCTGGTGAGCTTGGCGGACTCCTCCACCCAGCGGATGAGGGCGGCGTGCTGCGTCGGGGCGGGCGTGGTCATGCGCGAAGGCTAGCGCACACCACCGTCCCCATCCAGAGGGAATGGGGGTCCGCGCCGCAGCAGCGGAGATCCTGACCGGCCAGGCCTACTTCTGCTCCAGCTTCCGCTTGAGCAGGTCGCCCAGCGTCCCGAACCCCTTGCCGCCACCCTTGGGCTGCGACGCCTCCATGTAGGCCCGGGCGTCGGCCCGCTCGGCGGCGTCGACGGCCCCGGTCTTGGAGAGCCGGAAGCGCCCCAGCTCGTCGATCTGGAGGACCAGCGCCGGGAAGGCGTCGCCCGCCTTGAAGGCGCGGCGCAGGTCGGTGCCGTGCGGCGTGCCGGTCTCCGAGGCCGGGACCAGCCCACGGCCGCCGGCGAACTTCACGAAGAGGCCGAAGGACTCGATCTTGTCGACGGCCGCCTCGACCACGTCTCCGGCCCGCGGCGGGGGCGGCGGCGCCTGGCGATCTTCGACCTTCGGCCGGGCGCCATCATCCGTGACTTGAACCTGCGCCGCCCAATTTTCAA
>JANYBC010000063.1 GCA_025360965.1 Anaeromyxobacter sp.
TCGCCGAAGACGATCCGCGCCGCCTCGTCGGCCGCCAGCGCGGTGGGCGAGGCCTGCTTCTGCTGCAGGCCGGTGAGCCGGATGCCGCGCACCCGCTCCACGTCGTCGGCGTGGAAGGCCGGCGTCAGGAGCGCCTCGGCCAGCAGGTCGAGCGCCTCGGGGAGGGTCTCGGTGAGGCAGTTGAGCCGCAGCCGGGTCGACTCGAGGTCGGCGCTGGCGGAGAGGCGGGCGGCCAGGTCTTCCACGCGCGCGGCGTACTCGAGCGCCGGCCGCTTGGCGGTCCCCTCGGTGAGCATGTCGGCGGTGAAGCCGGCCAGCCCGGCCTTGGCGGCCGGCTCCTGGTCGACGCCGGCGCGCAGCACGATCTCGATCGAGACCAGCGGCACAGCGCGGCTCTCCACCACCAGCAGCCTGGCGCCGTTCTTGAGCGCGGCCACTTTGGGCACCGGGGCCTCGAAGCGTGGCTCTCCGGGAGCGGCGGCCGGCTTCTGGGCGCGGAACGGGGCGTCGGGGGTCTCCGGGGCCGGAGGCGTCAGGGGGGCGGCCGGCGTGGCAGGCGCGGCGGCCACCGGCGGCGCGGCCGGCTTGACCGGCTGGGAGGCGCAGGCCGCGGAGAGCAGCGCCGCGGCGAGGGCCAGCGCGAGGTCGTGGGTCAGCGAGGTGGCGCTCACCTGGTCACCCTGGCCTTCGGCAGCGTGGTCAGCTCGATGCGGCGGTCGTCGGCGAGGTACTTCTTCGCGAAGGCCTGCACCGCCGCCGGCGTCACGGCGCGGTAGCGGGCCAGGTCCTTCGCCAGCCAGCCCGGGTCGCCCAGGTAGGTCTGGTACTTGTTGAGCTGATCGGCGCGGCTGCCGATCCGTTCGACGCCGCGCACCCGCGCGGCGATGAACTGGCGCTTGGCCCGCTCCACCTCCTCGGGCGTGGGGCCGCTCTGCTTCAGCTCGTCGATGGCCGCCTGGATCGGCGCCAGCAGCTCGCCGGCCCCCTTCCCGGCGTTGGCCACCGCGGTCACCTGGAACCACCCGCCCAGGCCGATGGCCTGGCTTCCGGCCGAGACGCTGGCCGCTACCCGGCTGGCGTGGACCATGGAGCGGGTCAGGCGCGAGGCCTCGGACCCGCCCAGCACCACCGCCAGCACCTCGCCGGCCGGCTCGTCCTCGGCGTAGAGCACCGGGCCGTTCCAGGCGAGGTCGAGCCGCGGCACCTCGGCGACCGGGTCGGCCAGGGTCTCCTTGATCACCGCCGTCAGCATGGGCTGCGGCACCGCCGGCCGCTTCACCGGCGCGCCGGCCAGGATGGGGCCGAAGTACTGCTCCACCAGGGCCCGGGCCTGGGCCGGGTCGAAGTCGCCGACGATGGCCAGCGAGGCGTTCTGGGGGCCGTAGAACTCGCGGAAGAAGCCCTTCAGGTCCTCGACGCTGGCCGCCTGGATCTCGGGGATCGAGCCGATTATGCACTGGTAGTATGGGTGAGGCGACGGGTAGAGCAGGTCGCAGAGCTTGAGGAAGGTCAGGCCGAAGGGGCGGTTCTCGTAGCTCTGGCGCCGCTCGTTGGAGACCACGTCGCGCTGCACCTGCAGCTTCCTGGCGTCGAGGGTCTCGAGCAGGAAGCCGAGCCGGTCGCTCTCGATCCAGAGGGCGGTGGCCAGCTCGTTGGAGGGGACCACCTCGTAGTAGTTGGTCCGGTCGAAGCTGGTCGAGCCGTTGACCGAGCCGCTGCCGGCGCCGATGGTCTCCAGCACCTTGAAGGGCGAGGGCTGCACGTGCTTCGAGCCGGAGAACATCATGTGCTCGAAGAGGTGGGCGAAGCCGGAGCGGCCGGGGGACTGGTTGGCGGCGCCGACGTGGTACCAGACGTTGACCGCCACCTGCGGCAGGCGGTGGTCCGGGCTCAAGATGACCGTCAGGCCGTTCGCAAGCTGGTACTTCTCGAAGGCGATGGTCGGGTCGGCGGCGCGCGCGGTGACGGCGAGCGCCAGGGCGCCGAGGACGACGGTGAGGCGGCCGGGCTTCGACACGGGACCTCCTGGGGCAGGACGACGGGCATCCTCTGTAGGCCAGTCCCCGCCCGGGGGCAACGCCCAAGCCGGGGTGATTGGCGGATCCAGCTCACGACGCCCCGGATCGGCTGCGAGCGGTCCTGCTATAGGTCTGCCAGCCCATGTTGCACATCATCGACCGCCCGCTCGACGTCGCCTTCCCGGTGGGCCACCACCGCCACTGCCTGGTGGCCCAGATCCCCAGCCACCTGGTCCGGACCGAGGTCGGCTACGTGGCGGCCGACCCGGAGGCGCAGTGGCAGGTGATCCGCTCGGTGCTCGACGTGGTGGCCGGCGGCGACACCGGCTTCCGCAAGGTCCACCTGCTGGTCTTCCCGGAGGGCTGCCTTCCGCTCACCCACCTCGACGACTTGCTGGCCTCGCTCTCCGAGCGCATCCGCCCCAGCACCGTGACCATGATCGGCCTGGAGCACGTGGCGCTGCGGACCTACCGGTCGCTGCTGGAGCGGTTCAAGGCAGACAACCCCGAGGCGCTCGAGCAGGTGCAGAAGGACCTCGAGGCCGGCGCCGAGGAGCAGGCCCCGGTCAACCTCTGCTGCGTCGCCGTCAAGGAGCAGGGCGGCCGGCTGCGGGTCTTCCTCGAGGCCAAGGGACACCCCTTCCACGGCGAGGAGTTCCTCGACAAGACCCGCGACCTCTACCAGGGCAAGCACGTCTACTTCTTCCGCTGCCAGCAGTCCTTCAACTTCATGGCGCTGGTCTGCCTCGACTACCTCTACCGGGATCTCTACAGCTCCAACATCCGGCGCATCGTCGACCACGCCAACCAGCTCTACTTCGCCACCCGGCAGACGCTGGACGCGCTCTTCGTCATCCAGTGCAATCCCAAGCCGGAGCACCGGGCCTACCGCGAGATCCTGAGCGGCTTCTACGGTGAGTACCTGGAGGACACGCCGGGCGTGCGCGAGACCGTCACCGTCTTCGGCAACTGCTCGGCCGAGAGCACCGTCGAGGGCGCCACCGGCGACCACCGCTTCGGCGTCTCGGCCGCCGTCATCGGCGGCAAGCACCGGCTCGCCCCGGTCAAGCTGGCCGAGTTCAGCTTCGACGACTTCGAGGGCGCGCCGCTCTACCGGCTCCGCTTCGGCACCGCCACGCGCCTCTACTACTTCAACCTGCCGCTGCACCACGAACACGACCCCCGCTCGACGCGGGTCCCGCTCAAGGTCCACAGCATCCTCCGCCCCGCCCCCGGCGGCGGCTGGCTCAAGCTGAGCGGAGACGAGCTGCTGCACGGTCCGTCGACGTGAGCCCTCCGGCCGGCCCCGTCAGGGGAGCTTGGCTCCCGCGATCTCCGCCACCGCCGCCGCCACCGCCAGCGGGCCGGCCTCGACGCCCACCTCGACGATCCAGCGGGCCCCGTCGACCTGGCGCGGCAGCACCCAGCGCAGCCCCGACGCCGTCCGCTTCTTGTCGTGGACCATCAGCGCCGCGGCGCGGCGGGCCAGGCGCAGCGGCAGCCGCGTCGGCAGCCCGGCCCCGGCCACCGCCGCCTCGGCCTCGGCCACCGCCAGCGGCCCGACCCGACCCAGCAGCGCCGCCAGCCGGAAGGCGAAGACCAGCCCGAGCGCCACTGATTCACCATGCGTGTAACGCTCGAACTGGCCGGCCGCCTCGACGCCGTGGCCGAAGGTGTGGCCGAGGTTGAGCAGCGCCCTGACCCCGCGCTCCGACGGATCGGCCTCGACCACCTTGAGCTTGGCCCTCATGCACTCGGCCAGGAGGGCGGTGTCGGGGCAGCCGGCTCCGGCGGCGGTGACCCGGCCGAGCAGCGCCGTCTCGAGCAGCGCGTACTTGACGACCTCGCCCAGCCCGGAGCGCAGCTCGCGGCTCGGCAGGGTCCGCAGGGCGCGCGGGTCGGCCAGCACCGCCAGGGGCGGGTGGAAGGCGCCGACCGCGTTCTTGGCGCGCGGCAGGTTGACCGCGGTCTTGCCGCCCAGCGCGGCGTCGACCATGGAGAGGAGCGTGGTCGGCACCGCCACCCAGGGGAGGCCACGCATGAAGGTGGCGGCCAGGAAGCCGGCCGCGTCGGAGACGGCCCCGCCGCCGATGGCCACCACCAGGCTCCGGCGCGTCAGCCCGGCCGCCAGCAGCTTGACCGCCGAGCGCTCCAGCTGGGCCAGGGTCTTGCCGGCCTCGCGGTCAGGGAGCGTCACCACCACCGCGACCTTGCCGGTCCTCTTCAGCGCCGCCAGGGCCCGCCTCGCCGCCGGGGTGCGGGCCACGCGGGCGCAGGTGACCACGGCGACGCGGTCGGTGGCGCCGGCCAGCTCGGAGAGCGGCGCCAGCGCGTCCGGACCGACGTGGACCTGGTAGCGGTGCTCGCCTTGCCGGGCCGCGAGGATCAGGGTCTCGGTCACAGGGCCTCCAGGATGCGCTGCGCTATCTCGTCGGCGGTGAGGCCGTCGACGGCGATGGTGAGGGTGGCGCGGCGGTAGGCGGGGAGCCGCTCGGCGTGCAGTGTCTCCCAGGTGCTCGCCAGCGGGCGGCCGCGGCCTCCGGCCATGCGCCGCGCCGCCTCGGCCGGGGAGACGTCGAGGAAGACCACCCGGCCGGCCGAGAGCAGGCGGGCCGCGCTGAGCGGATCGCAGAAGGCCCCGCCGCCGAGGTCGACCACCTGACGGCCGTCGAGCCGCTCGATGATGGCCCGCTCGGCGGCGCGGAAGGCCGGCTCGCCGTCCTCGGCGAAGATGCGCGGGATGGGCTTGCCGAAGCGCGACTCGATCATGGTGTCGGTCGAGACCACCTGGCGCTCCAGCCTGGCGCCGAGCGCCCGGGCCACCGTCGACTTGCCGGCCGCCATCATGCCGGTCAGCGCCAGCAGCTCACCGGATGCGAGCGCCATAGGCCTCCAGCGCGGCCTTGAGATCACCGAGGGTGTCGCCGCCGAACTTCTCCAGCAGCGCGTCGGCCAGCACCCAGGCCACCACCGCCTCGACCACCACCGCCGCGGCCGGCACCGCGCAGACGTCGCTGCGCTCGTAGCGGGCCTGCACCGGCTGGCGGGTGATGAGGTCGACCGAGGGCAGCGGCGTCAGCATGGTCGGGATGGGCTTCATGTAGGCGCGGACCCTCAGCGGGCTGCCGTTGGTCATGCCGCCCTCCAGCCCGCCGGCCCGGTTGGTCTCCCTCCAGAAGCCGCGCTCCCTGGAGTGGTAGACGGCGTCGTGGACCTGGTCGCCCGGCCACTCGACGCGGGTGCCTTCGCCGATCTCGACCGCCTTGATGGCCTGCACCCCGAGCACCGCCTGGCCGATCCGGGCGTCGAGCCGCCGGTCGGGGTGGACGTGGCTGCCGAGGCCGATGGGGAGCCCCTCGGCCCAGGCCTCGACCAGCCCGCCGACCGAGCCGCCCCGCTCGCGCTCGCGGTCGATGACCGCCTTCATGGCCGCCTCGGCCTCGGGCGTGTCGACGTGGAACTCGGAGCCCTCGATGGCGGCCCGCTGCGCCGGCGTCGGCGGCGTGCCGACCTCGGCGCGGGCGGTGCCGATGGCCACCACCCGCGAGCTGACGGTGACGCCGACCGCGGAGAGCAGCGCGCGCGCCAGGGCGCCGAGCGCCACCAGGGTGGCGGTGTTGCGGGCGCTGGCCCGCTCCAGCGCGTCGCGGGCGTCGTCGAAGCCGTACTTGAGCGAGCCGGCCAGGTCGGCGTGGCCGGGGCGCACCTGGGTGAACTTTGTGCCGCCGCGGGTGGTCGGGCTGACCAGCTCCTTCCAGTTGTCGTGGTCCCTGTTCCAGATCACCAGCGCGATGGGGGCGCCGGTGGTGACGCCGCCGCGCAGCCCGGCCAGGAACTGGGCGCCGTCGCGCTCGATCTTCATCCGCCCGCCGCGGCCGTAGCCCTTCTGGCGGCGTCCCAGCTCGGCGTCGACCTGCGCGAAGTCGACCGTGACCCCGGCCGGGAAGCCCTCGGCGATGGCACAGAGCCCCGGCCCGTGTGATTCACCCGCGGTGAGATAGCGCAGCGTCATCGGTGGCTCGCCTCGTGCCTTGAGTGCAGGGCCGACGCCATGACCGCCTCCGGGGCGGCCCGGCCGGTCCAGAGGTTGAAGGCCAGCGCGCCCTGGCGCACCAGCAGCTGCTCGCCGCGCACCAGCTGGGCGCCGGCGGCGAGGGCCTCGCGGGAGAAGGCGGTGTCGCCGTAGACCATGTCGAGCGCCACCTGCCCGCGGTGGAAGGCCAGGCCCGGCAGCGCCGCGGCCTGGCCGCGGAGGCCGACGCTGGTGGCGTTCATGACCACGTCGGCGGTCCGGATGGCGGCGGCGAGCGACGCCCAGGGCACCACCTCGGGCCGGGCGCAGCGCGGCCCGACGCTCCCGGCCAGCGCCGCGCAGAGCGCCTCGGCCTGGTCGGCCCGGCGCGCCGTGACCCGCAGCCTGGCCCCGACCTTGAGGGCCGCCCAGCCGCCGGCCCGCGCCGCGCCGCCGGCGCCGACCAGCAGCAGCTCGGCCCCGGCCCGCACCCCGGCCCCGTCGAGCAGCTGCGAGAGCGCCGTGGCGTCGGTGTTGAAGCCCTCCCAGCCGGCCTGGGTCCGGCGCAGGGTGTTGGCGGCGCCGCAGGCCGCGGCCACCGGATCGAGCGATTGGCAGCTGGCGGCGGCCGCCTGCTTGTAGGGGATGGTGACGTTGAGCCCGAGCACGCCGAGGGCGTGGACGCCGCGCAGCGCCGTCTCGACCGCGGTCGGCTCGACCGGGAAGGCCACGTAGACGGCGTCGAGCCCCTGCGCCGCGAAGGCGGCGTTCTGCATGGCCGGCGAGAGGCTGTGGGCCACCGGCCAGCCGATGATCCCGTAGATCGCGGTCTTGCCGTTGATCACCGGGCGCCCCTCCCCTGGCCAGCCCCGTCGCAGAGGGAGTCGAGCAGCGCGAAGAAGGAGGGAAAGCTGGTGGCGACGCAGGAGACGTCGTCGAGGTGGACCGGCTTCCCGGCGAAGAGCTGCGCCACCGCCATCGACATGGCGATGCGGTGGTCGAGCCGCGTCTTCACCTGCACCTCGCCGAGCTGCACCGGCCCCTCGATGGCGCAGCCGTCGTCGAAGAGCTCCAGCCGGGCGCCGGCCGCGGCCAGGGTCTCGCCCATGGCGGTCAGCCGGTCAGACTCCTTGACCCGCAGCTCGCGGGCGTCGCGGATCACGGTCCGGCCCCGGGCCTGCGTGGCCAGCACCATCAGCACCGGCAGCTCGTCGATGAGCCGCGGGATGATCTCGCCGCGGATCTCTGTGGCCACCAGCGCGCCGCCTCGCACCGTGACGTCGGCGCGCGGCTCGCCGGCCACCTCGCGCTCGCCGGAGACGGTGAGGTCGGCCCCCATGGCCCGGAGCACGTCGAGCAGCCCGGTGCGGGTCGGGTTGACGCCCATGTTGCGGACCGTCACCTCCGAGCCGGGCAGGCCGGCGGCGGCGCAGAGGAAGAAGGCGGCCGAGGAGATGTCGCCCGGCACGTCGACGCGCGTCCCGGAGGGGCGCGAGGGGGTGATGGAGACGGTCAGGCCGTCGACCCGGACCGGGACGCCCATGCCGCGCAGCATCCGCTCGGTGTGGTCGCGGGAGCGCTCCGGCTCGGTGACCGAGGTCTCGCCGTCGGCCCGCAGCCCGGCCAGCAGGATGGCGCTCTTCACCTGGGCGCTGGCCACCTTGAGCTGGTGACGGGCGGCGGTGAGCTGCCGGCCGCGGATCACCAGCGGCGGGACGCGGTCGCCGTCGCGGGCGCTGAGCTCCCCGCCCATGAGCCGCAGCGGCTCGATGACGCGCCGGACCGGGCGGCGGCGCAGCGAGGCGTCGCCGGTCAGCACCGAGAGGCCGGGGAGGCCGGCCAGCACCCCGGCCAGCAGGCGCAGCGAGGTGCCGGAGTTGCCGCAGTCGATGACGTCGTCCGGCTCGCGCAGGGTCTCGGCCGGCGTCACCACCACCTCGCCGCCCTCCTCGCGCACCGTGGCGCCGAGCCGGACCACCGCGCTGCGGGTGGCCTGGACGTCCTCGGCGTCGAGCAGGCCGGTGACGCGGGTCTCCCCGGTGGCGAGCGCGCCGAAGAGGATGGCCCGGTGGGAGATCGACTTGTCCCCCGGGACGGTGATGGCGCCGCGCAGCGGCCCGCGGCGGTTGCAGGTGAGGGGCGCCATCAGAAGAGCTCCGCGCGCGCGGCGCGCGCCCGCTCCAGCGCCGTGCGCGCCGCCTCGGGCGAGGCAGTGACGGCGGCCAGCAGCGAGCTGAGCCCGGCCTGGAGGGTGGCGGCCGCGGCCGGCAGGTGGGCGTTGCGGCGGGCCACCTCGCCCTGGATGTCGAAAGGGAACTCGGCCAGCCGGGTGCTGTCCTTCAGCCCCGGGCCGGCCAGCGCCCGGGCCAGCGGGCCGGCCTGGGC
>JANYBC010000085.1 GCA_025360965.1 Anaeromyxobacter sp.
GGCCGAGGCGCTCCTGACGCCGGCCTTCCACGCCGACGACGTGGAGCGGGTGCGCGGCATCCGGCTCACCGGCCTGCAGCAGAAGCAGGCCTCGCCCACCGCGCTGGCGGCCGACGAGGCGGCGCGGATCGTCTTCGGCGAGAAGCACCCGCGCGGGCGGCCCTCGGGTGGCACCCCGGAGAGCATCAGGGCCATCACCCGCAAGGACCTGAAGGACTTCCACGACGACTACTACGACCCGAAGAGCGCCATCGTCTCGGTGGCCGGTGACGTCGGCGCCGCCGAGGTCAAGGCGCTGCTCGACGAGAAGCTGGCAGCCTGGAAGGGCAAGCGCGGCGCCGAGCCGAGGCGGCCGGCCTACCCGAAGCTGGCGGGGCGGAGCATCACCCTCGTCGACAAGCCGGGGGCCTCGCAGTCCCAGGTCTGGCTGGTGGGCGAGCTCTTCCCGGCCGCCCACCCCGACCGCATCCCCATGGCGGTCCTCAACAACGTGCTGGGCGGCCTCTTCGGCAGCCGGCTCAACCAGAATCTGCGCGAGACCAAG
Source organism: Anaeromyxobacter sp. (assembly GCA_025360965.1). Taxonomy (GTDB): domain Bacteria; phylum Myxococcota; class Myxococcia; order Myxococcales; family Anaeromyxobacteraceae; genus JADKCZ01. Next base: position 545 of record JANYBC010000085.1, read on the forward strand.
GGCTACAGCTACGGGGTCCGCTCCACGCTGCGGCTGGAGAGCGATCGAGGCTGGCTGGCGGCGGCCGGCGGGCTGCAGGCCAGGTTCACGGCCGAGTCGGTGACCGAGTTCGAGAAGGAGTTCACCGCCATGGCCACCGGCGCGCTGCGCGAGGGGGAGCTGCAGCGGGCCAAGGAGGCGCTGATCCGCGGCCTCCCGGTCACCCTGGAGACCAACGACGCGGTGGCCGGCTCGGTCGCCTCGCTGGCCGCGCTGGGGCTGCCGCTCGACTGGTTCGCGCAGGTGCCGGCTCGCATCGCCGCGGTGAGCGAGGCCGACGTGGCCCGCGTCGCCACCACCTGGCTCAAGCCGGCGCGGATGCCGGTCATCGTAGTCGGGCCGCGCGCCGAGTTCGAGGCCAAGCTCAATGCGCTCGAGCTGGGGCCGCTCACCGTGAAGTGAGGCCGAGCGCCATTTTCCCCGAAGGCCCACTCGACGCTGCTTCACCAAGCGGCTAGGGTCTGCCCCATGATCCTCCTCGTCCACGGCCCCAACCTGAACCTGCTCGGCGAGCGCGAGCCGGAGATCTACGGCTCCACCACGCTGGTCGAGATCGAGACCATGCTGCGCAACGCCTGCGACGCCTGGGGCGTCCCGGTCAAGGCGGGGCAGTCGAACCACGAGGGCGGCCTCATCGACTTCATCCAGCAGCACCGCAAGGAGGCGCGCGGCATCATCATCAACCCGGGCGCCTACACCCACACCAGCATCGCGCTCTATGACTGCCTCAAGAGCGTCAGCGCGCCGGTGGTCGAGGTCCACATCTCCAACATCCACGCCCGCGAGGAGTTCCGCCGCAAGAGCATCGTGGCCGGCGCCTGCCGCGGCCAGATCACCGGCCTCGGGGTGCGCGGTTACATCCTCGCCGCCGAGTGGCTCTGCGCCGAGATGGGCGCCCGCCCGAAGTCCTAGGGCAGCTCCCCCGAGGGCCATCGACGGATGCCCAGGGTCGCCGTCCTCATGCCGGTCCGCGACGCCGCCGCCACGGTCCGGGCCGCGGCGGTCTCGGTGCTGCGCGGCGGCTACCGCGACCTCACCCTCATCGCCGTCGACGACGGCTCGACCGACGGCACCGCCGCGGTGCTCGACAGGCTGGCAGAGCGCGACCGCCGCGTGCGGGTGCTGCGCGGCCCGGGCGAGGGGATCGCGCTGGCGCTCGACCGGGCCCTCACCGCCAGCGACTCGGAGCTGGTGGCGCGCATGGACGCCGACGACGTCTCCTGGCCGGGGCGGCTGGCGGCGCAGGTCGAGGCCCTCCACGCCGATCCGGCGCTGGCCGCGGTGGGCGGGCGGGTCAGGCTCTTCCCGCGGGGTCAGCTGCGCGACGGGATGCGCCGCTACGTCGCCTGGCTCAACTCGCTGACCACGCCGGGGCTGGTGGCCCGCGACCTCTTCGTCGAGGCGCCGCTCTGCCACCCGGCCACGCTGCTGCGGCGCGCCCCGCTGGCGGCGGTGGGGGGCTGGCGCGGGGGCGACTTCCCCGAGGACTACGACCTCTGGCTGCGGCTCTCCGCCGCCGGCGGACGGCTCGGCAACCTGCCGGCGACGGTGCTCGACTGGCGCGAGGGGCCGGCCCGGCTCACCCGCACCGACCCGCGCTACGGGCTGGACCGGCACCTGGCGCTCAAGTGCTCGGCGCTGGCCAGCGGCCCCCTGCGCGGCGCGGCCGAGGTGGCGGTCTGGGGGGCCGGCGAGACCGGGCGGGCCTTCGCCGACGGGCTGCTGCGGGTCGGCATCCGCGTCGCGGCCTTCGTCGAGGTCGATCGCAAGAAGGTGGGCCGGACCATCCGCGGCGCGCCGGTCCACCCTTTCGAGGAGGTGGAGCGGCTGCGCGGGCTGCCGCTGCTGGTGGCGGTCGGCGCCGCCGGGGCCCGCGACCTGATCCGCGCCGAGCTTCTGAAGCGCGGCTTCGAGGAGCTGCGCGACTTCCGCTGCGTCGCCTGAGCAGGGCCAGCGCCGTCATGGCCCGGGCCGTCGCTGCCGTCGCGGTGAGGTGAGGTGGTACCATCGCCTCCTGGCCATCCCCCTCCTGACTCGCGTGCGGCGGGCACTTCGAGGGGTCGCCCTGCGAGGGCTGGTGGCGGTCTTCGCCCACCTCCCGCTGCGCGTCGCACTGGCCCTGGCGAGCGGCCTGGCCTGGGCCGGCTGGCGGCTGGCGGGGGCCACGCGCCGGCGCATCCTGGCCCACCTCGCCGTCGCCTTCCCGGAGCGGACCCCGGCGGAGCTCGAGCGGCTCGGGCAGGGCTGCCTGCGCCACCTCGGCTGGCTGGTCGCCGAGATGCTCTCGGTCCGGGCCTACGACGCGGCGCTCGAGCAGTACGTCAGCTTCGCGCCCGGCGCCGAGGAGCGGCTGCGCCAGCTCATGGCCGGGGGGCGCGGGCTCATCATGGTCTCGGGGCACATCGGCCACTGGGAGCTGCTGGCCCGCCGGCTGGTCCGGGGCGGCATCCCGAGCGCCACCGTGGCGAGGACCGGCACCAGCCCGTTCCTGCACGCCGTCCTGGAGCGCTTCCGCGCCGAGGGGAAGTTCGAAGTCCTGCTGCGGGACGACCCCCGCACGGCGCGGGCCATCATCCGCAGCCTTCGGCAGGGGATGCTGCTCGGGCTGCTCATCGACCAGGACACCGACGTGCAGGGGGTGTTCGTCCCCTTCTTCGGCCGGCCGGCCTGGACGCCGCGGGCCGCCGGGGATCTGGCGCTGCGCTTCGGCGCGCCGGTGGCGGTGATCTGGAGCCGCCGGCGCGGGCCGCGCCCCGGCGACGGCCACGAGCTCAGCATCGAGCCGGTGCCATACGACGCCGAGGCCGTCGATCGCGAGGCCGAGTCGGTGCGCATCACCGCCGCCTGCACCGCGCTGCTGGAGGCGGCCATCCGCGCCCGGCCCGAGGAGTGGGTCTGGATGCACGAGCGCTGGAAGACGCAGGCGCCCGGCGGGCCGCTCGCGGCCCCTACCCAGGCAGCGGGCACTCCAGCGACGCCGCCAGCTCGCTGAAGTCGGCCGGCACCGGGGCCTCGAAGCTGAGCGGCGCGCCGGTGACCGGGTGCGGCAGCTCGAGCCGGGCGGCGTGGAGCATCACCCGCAGCACCGGGATCGATCCGACCATCCGGGCCCCGCCGTACTTCGGGTCGCCCAGCAGCGGCGCGCCCAGGTGGGCGAGGTGGACCCGGATCTGGTGGGTGCGGCCGGTCTCGGGCCGGGCCTCGACCAGCGCGGCGTGGCCGATCCGCAGCGTCCGGTAGCGCGTGGCCGCTAAGTCGCCGCCGGGCGAGACCATGCGCAGCCCCTTGCGGCGCGGGTCGCGGCCGATGGCCACCTCCAGGCGCCCCTCCGGCGGCGACGGCGGGCGCAGGCAGAGCGCCAGGTAGGTCTTCTCCGGGAGTCCGGCGCGGAAGGCCTCGGCCAGCGCGTAGGTCGCCGCGGGGGTGCGGGCCAGCACGGTGACGCCGGAGGTCTCCCGGTCGAGCCGGTGAACCAGCGTCACCGGTCCACCCAGCAGGTCGGCCGCCAGCGCGGGGAGGGTGCCGCGGTCGGAGGTGAGGGTGGCCTGCGCCGGCACGCCGGTGGGCTTGTCGATCGCCACCAGGTGCTCGTCGGCGTAGAGCAGCCGCTCGCGCCCCAGCGGCTCGACGTCGTCGGGCGTGCGGCCGCCCTCCTCGATGTTGACGTGGACCGTGTAGCCGGCCCGGATCGGCTTGCCGGCCACCTTGCAGCGCCGGCCGTCGAGGAAGACGCCGCCCTCGTCGATGGAGCGCCGCGCCGCGCCGCGCGAGATGCCGCCGCGCGCGGCGATGAACCGGTCGAGCCGCTCGCCCTCGTCAGCGGGCAGCGCCACCAGGACCAGGCGCTTCACGGCCAGCGCCCGGGGCGAGGCACGAGTTCAGGCCTTGGCCGACGGGCAGGTCGAGCAGGCGCCGGAGGAGCCGGCGCTGCCGCAGGCCGGAGCCGCGCCGGAGCCGCCCGAGCCCTTCACGACGAAGGAGCCGGCGCTGAGCGCCTTCTTCACCTTGGCGCCGCAGGCGTCGTGGGTCTTGAGCGGCGCCGACGTCATCTTCTGGATGACGTCGAAGCGGCCACACTTCGGGCAGTCGTATTCGTAGATTGGCATATGAGGTGGTAGAACCGCGCCCCCGCAAGCTGGAGCCTCATAGCATGGACGAGGAATGGCGCGACACCCTGGCCCAGGCCGCCGACCACCTGGTCCTGGCGCTGGAGCAGGAGCGGTACCGGCACGTCGCCGGGATCGAGCCGGCGCCTGCGCTGGGGCGTCTCTTCGCCGCCCATGACGAGGTGACCCACCCGGAGACGGTGGCGCGGCTCCGCGAGGAGGGCGTGGTCGCGCTGCTCAGGGTGGTCGGGGCGCTCCGCGCCGAGCGGCTGGCGTCGGGGCTGGAGGAGGGGTGGCGGACGGCCGAGTCGGGCGCGCCGGTGATGGGACCGGACGGGCTGATGCCGCTGGCGCAGGCCGAGGCGGCGATTCCCGGCGAGGCCGACCCGGTGCGGCGGCGCGCCATGGCCGCGGCGGTGGCGGTGGCGCTGCAGCCCGCCGCCAGCCTGCGCGAGCAGGCCTCGGAGCTCCGGGTGCGGGTGCGCGCCGAGCATGGGCTGGTCCCCGACTGGCCCGGCGTGGTGGCCTGCGACGGGCTGCTCGACGCCAGCGAGGACGCCTGGTCGGAGCTGCTGGCCCACGCCGCCCGGCGCGTTCTCGGCCTGGCGCCACAGCCGCGCGGGGACCTCACCCGGGCCGACCTGCTGCGGCTGATCGCCTTCCCGGCCTACGACGGGCTCTTCCGCAGGGGCGGGCTGGCCGAGCTGCTGCGGGCCGCCACCGGAGCGGTCGGGCTCGACGCCGGCACCCTGCGGATCGGCGAGACCACCAGGGTGGCGGCCTGGCCCGGGGCCCACGCCCACGGGGAGCGCATCGCCTTCCGCCCGCGCGGTGGGCTGCCCGACTGGCTCGATCTCCTCGACGCGGCCGGGCGCGGCCTGATCGCGGCGCGCCAGGCGCCGCTGGGGCGCGACCCGGCCTTCCTGGCGGCCTGGGGCTGGCTCCTGCAGTCGCTGCTGCTCGAGCCGGGCTTCCGCGCCGCGGCGGCGCTGGCCCGGAGCCGGAAGAGCGCCCGCAGCGCCAGCGCCCGGGAGACCTCGATCAGCTCCCGCCTGGAGAGGTCGACCCGCGCGGCGAGGAAGCCCGGCTCGAGCAGCAGCGACTGCAGGAGCCA
>JANYBC010000108.1 GCA_025360965.1 Anaeromyxobacter sp.
CGCCGAGGATGAGGCCGAGGTAGGTGGTGGTTCGCACGTGTGATCCTAGCGGCCCTTGCGGCCGAATTCCTTGAGGGCGGCCCGGACCGCGTCGTTGGTGGGATCGAGCGCCAGGGCCCGCTTCCAGGCGTTCACCGCCGAGTCGGTCTGCTGGAAGAGGTAGTAGAGGGAGCCGAGGTAGGCTTGGGCCACCGCCATGTCCGGCAGGCCATCCGCGGCCAGCTTCATCTTCTCCAGCGCGGTGAGCGACTCGCCGTCGACGAAGGCCACCAGCCCGGCGGCGAGGGCCCGGTAGCCCCGGATGCGCCGCTCCACCGCGGCGGGGAGGCGCCCGTCCTGCAGGGCGGCCAGGCGCCGGTCGATCAGGTCGACGTCGATGCCGGGGATGGGCTCGCGGGCCTGGGCGGCGATGGTGGTGGCCTTCTTCACGAGCTGGAGCCGCCGCTCCTCGAACACCAGCGCGCTCTGGTAGGCGGCCAGGGCCCGGTCGAGGTCGGCCGATGATCGCTGCAGCTCGGCCTTGAGCTTGCCGGGCCTGGCGCCGCCGCTCTCGTAGAAGCCCTGGATGGTCTCGTTGAGGGCGGCGATGACGGGCGTGGCCACCGCGACCTGGTCGAACCGCTTGTCGAGGGCATCCCAGGAGGTGCGGACCAGGGAGCCCCCCGGGCCATCCCACGGGAGCTTGGACCCTCCGTCGACGTTCGAGGTGCCGCGGCCGGTGGTCAGGAAGCCGACCACGTCGGGCTCGAGCCCGTCGAGCCGGAGGGCCGGGGAGGCCGGGTCGGGCCGGGCCGCCTTGGCGGGCGCCGCCCCTGCCCTGGGGGTGGGCGCGGGCCTGGCCGCCGGCGCGGCGGCCTGCGCCACCGGGGCGGCCGGGAGGAGGGCGAGGAGGAGGGCGAGCGCGACCATGGCGGGCCTCAGGCGGCGCGAGCGACCAGCTCGCTCCGCTGCTGGAGCCGGTGCATGACCGCCTCGATGACCTTGCGGGCCTCCTCGATCTCGGAGGCCGGCCGATCCAGGAGCACCTCCAGCTCGGCCTCGAGGATGGCGCGGAGCCGCCTGGACGCCGCGCCGATCACCACCTCGCGCAGCGGGGCCGGGGCGCCGTGCAGGGCCAGGGCCACGGTGGCCGGGTTGACGCTGGTGATCACCCGGCGCACCGAGACGTCGTCCAGGCCGGCCAGGTCGCCGAAGAAGACCATCCGCGAACGGACCGCCTCGGCGAGGGGGGCGTTGCGGGCCGCGATGGCGTCGAGCAGCCCGAGCTGGGAGGCGGCCGGTGCCTGCGCGAGGAGGTCGGCGAGCCGGGCCGGGCCGCCCACCGCGACGCGGCTGCGCACCTTGGCGAGCGCTGCGTCGACGGCGGTCTCCATGGCGTGCAGGGCGGGGCGCAGCAGGGTGCGGCCCGTGCCGAGGGTCAGGCCGATCTCGAGCTGGCGCTCCTGGGGCAGCCGCTCGAAGAGGCGCCGGGTGGTGTCGGCGTCGAAGCCGACCAGGTCGAGGACCACCGCCGCGGCCACCGGCTCGACGTCGCCGAGCAGCTCGGCCAGCTCGGCCGGCGTGGCCCCGGCCAGGCCGGGGAAGGGGCGGTGGCCGCCCGGCAAGGTGACCGGAGCGCCCGGCGACGCCGCCGGCGCCTCGTCCCGGAGGGGCTCGCCGAGCAGGATCTCGTCCCGGTCCGGGTCACCGCCTGCGGCGCCGCTGGCGCGGGCCGCCCCGCTCCTGGCCAGGCCGATGGCGACGATGACGGCGCAGAGGAGCGCTGTGACGCACAGGGCGATGGCGACCCAGGGGATGGCGCGCTCGACGCTGGCGGCGCCGGGTGGCGGCGGCGCCAGCTCCTGCACCTCGATGACGTCTCCGCGAGCCGTGTCGGCGCCGGCCAGCTCGCCGGCCACCTTGCGGAGGAGCTCCCGCCGGTCGGCCGGCATCCTCGGGTCGACGAAGAGCCGCAGGGTCATCCGCTCCACGGCGGTCTCCAGGGACCGGGTCACCTGGTTGATCTTGCGGCCGGGGATCTTGAACTGGATGTTGGGGGAGCCCGGGGCGTCGCTGGTCCCGTCCACCACGCCGAGCCCGGGGAGCTTCACCGACCGTGCAGAGCTGAGCTTGACCTCGCTGCCCGGCTGCTCCTCCTGGCGGAGCGTCTCGCGCACCGACCCACGCAGCTCGAGCTGCGCCGCGGCCACCACTCGCCAGGGCTCGGCGGGCGCGGCCAGGCTGCTGGTGAGCCAGGCGCTCAGCTGCTGCTGCAGCTCGATCCGGACGGCGAGCACGGCGCCCATCCGGTCGGCGGGATCCGCTGGCCGGGCGGGCTCGGGGAGGACCAGCGCGACCGCGAGGAGCGGCACGACCAGCAGGTGGGATCGCGGCATGGAGGCGATCTGTACCAGAGCCGGGCGACGTCACGCGCGAATGTCGCACGTGGCGAAATGTCACGCCTAGTGACGGGCACGACGCTGGCTCGCGACGGCCCGCCAGAGTTTCACGGATGATGGCGGCCCGGCGCTGCCACCAGCCCCAGCCCCTCGAAGAGCAGGTGGGCCGCGAGGTGGGCGGTCAGGTCGGCGTGGTCGAGCGCTGGGCAGACCTCGACCAGGTCCATGCCGACCAGCCGGACGCCGGCCAGCCCCCGCACCAGGCGCAGCGCCTCGCGCGAGCTGAGGCCGCCCGGGACCGGCGTGCCGGTGCCCGGGGCGAAGGCCGGGTCGACGGCGTCCACGTCGAAGGAGAGGTAGGCCGGCCGGTCGCCGACCAGCTCCCGGATCATCGAGGCCACGGCGGCGGCGCCGGTGGCGGCCACGTCGTCGGCGGTGGTGACGCAGGCGCCGTGCTCGGCGCTGATGAGGCCGTCCTCGGGGCCGCTCCACGGCCCGCGCAGCCCGACCTGGTGGAGCTGGCCGGGCAGGATCAGCCCCTCCTCGATGGCGTGACGGAAGGGCGTGCCGTGGTGGAACGGCTCGCCCCAGGTCGCGGCGCTGCTGGTGTCGAGGTGGGCGTCGACGTGGATCACCGCCACCGGGCCGTGGACCCTGGCCGCGGCGCGCAGGGCCGGCAGCGCGATGGAGTGGTCGCCGCCGACCAGGAAGGGGGCGGCGCCGGCCCGTTGGATGGTGAGCGCGTCGGCCTCGATCCGCTCGCGCACCGCGGCCGGCTGGAAGGGCGGGAAGACGATGTTGCCGCCGTCGTACGGGACGCCGAGCAGCACGGCGCGGGTCCCCTCGGGGAGCAGGCCGGGCCGCAAGGCGGTCGGGAGCCTGAAGAACGGGGTCTGGCCGTGGGCCAGGTACTCGAGCGCCGCCTGCTGGCTCACGCGGCCTCCAGCAGGCCGGCCACCCGGTCGCGCGCCGCGGCCGCCAGGCCGGCCGCGGAGGCGTGCTGGTCCGACCGGAGCGAGTCGCCGAAGCGCAGCCGCACGCTCGACCGCCCCCGCGACGCCAGCCGCAGGTAGTGTGGGACGAAGGTGGCGTCGCCGGTCCAGGCCAGGTCTGCCGGCCGGTAGCGGATCGCCACC
>JANYBC010000130.1 GCA_025360965.1 Anaeromyxobacter sp.
CCAGCGCTGCGACGTCGACGGCTTCTGCGTCGCCGACCCCTGCGCCGGTACGAACTGCGGCCCGAGCCAGACCTGCAGCGGCGGCAGCTGCGTGACCGACGCCTGCTCGCTGGTCGGCTGCGGCCGCGGCCAGGCCTGCAGCGGGGGCGCCTGCATCGACGATCCCTGCACCGGCATCGTCTGCCCGACCGGCCAGTGCCAGGGCGGCCAGTGCTACGCCGTCGGCAGCAGCGCCGGCACCCCGCACGTCGCAGAGGTGACCGGCTGCGGCTGCGTCAGCGGCGGGGCCGGCACGCCGCTGGCCCTGCTGGCCCTGCTCGCCTTCGCCCCGCTGGCCCGGCGACGCCGGCCCGGGGCTCGCGGCGTGGCCCTGGTCGGCCTGCTGCTGCTCGCCTCGGCGGCGGCCGGCTGCACCAAGGACGCCCCCTTCGACCCGGCCTCATGCACCGCCCCCGGCGTCGGCCTGACCACCTGCCCGGAGGAGGACCGCTGCATCGACCTGGTGCTCGATCCCTCGCACTGCGGCGCCTGCGGCCGCGCCTGCCAGGCCGGAGAGACCTGCGTTGACCAGGTCTGCGGGCCTTCGACCAGCGTGGCCCCGCTGCTCCTCGGGGCGGCGCCGGTGACGCTCCCCCGCGGCGGGCTGAGCCCGGTCCTGGTCGACCTCACCGGCCAGCGGTTCGTCTCCGGCGCCACGGTCCGGGCCACCCACCTCGGCGGCACCACCACCTACGCCGCCAACGTGCTCGACGCCGGCCACCTCTCCGCGCTCATCGATCTCAAGGCCGCCGCCCCCGACACCTGGCAGCTCAGGGTCGTCAACCCGGACCGGGTCATCTCCAACCAGCGCGCCGTCCCGGTGGTGGTTCCCACGCCGGCCATCACCTCGCTCTCGCCCGCCTCGGCCGAGGTCGGCGCCCAGGTCACCGTCCACGTCAGCGGCACCGGCCTCATGTTCGACAGCCTCTGCTTCATCGGCGGCCCCGCGCTCACCGCCCAGGCGCTCCCGGCCTCGCTGACCGGCGCCGGCCTCGACTGCGTAGCCGACCTCTCCACCATCCCTCCGGGCTCCTACGAGCTCTGGGTGGCCAACCCGGTCGGCAGCGGCAGCCCGCTGCTCTCCAACAAGCTCCCCTTCCTCGCCACCAGCAGCGCGGCGCCGGTGCTCGACTCGCTGTCGCCCACTGCCGGCAAGGTCAACACCATCGCCGCGCTCTCGGCCTTCGGCTCCGGCTTCGACATCACCAGCCGGGTTGTCCTGCTGGTCCGCGTCCCGCCCAGCGGTACGGCCGTCGAGCTGGAGCAGGCCACCTCCTTCCGCAGCTCGGGCGAGCTCTTCGCCGCGGCCATCGATCTCACCCGCTGCCCGGGCACGCCCCCGGCCCCCTGCCCGGCCACCGGACCCGGCGCCAGCTACGCCATCAAGGTGAAGAACACCACCGGATCGTCGGTCTCGCTCCCCTACACCGTCGACGCCAACCCACCCTCGGCCAACTCGCTGGCCCCGACCTCGGCCTACCAGGGCGACGCGCCGGTGGTGGTCGTCACCGGGACCAGCCTGACCGGCGGCCTCCTCCAGTACCAGCCACCCGGCGGCGCCTTCGTCGACGCCACCGCCACCAGCTCCACCATCACCACCGCCACCGGCACCATCGACCTCATCGGCTCGGCCGGCTCCAGGCCGGCCGGCACCTACCAGGTCCGGCTCCGCTTCACGACCGGGGTCTTCTCGGCCACGCTCCCGTTCAGCGTCATCTCCAACACCGCCATCCTCCAGTCGATCAGCCCGGCCAGCGGCCTGCAGGGACAGAACCCGGTCACGGTCACCTTCACCGTGCCCAACCTGCGCCCGCCCGCCAGCGGCGTGAAGGTGGTCTTCTCGGCCCGCCCTGCCGAGCTGCTCACCACCACCCCGGTGACCGCCACCACCGTCACCGCGCCGCTCGACCTGCGCGGCCTGGAGAGCGGCCCCTACACCCTGGTGGTGCGGAACCCCAGCGGCGCGGCCGCCTCGAACCCGGCCAACTTCACGGTCATCCCGGGGCCGCCGTCGCTCACCGCCGTGACGCCGTCCAGCGCCGTCCAGCAGGTCGCCCCGCTGCCGGTGGTCCTCTCCGGCACCAACTTCGCCAGGCCCGACGTGACCGGCGCCAACGGCTCGACCATCCACCTCTACGCCAACTGCACGCCGGTCCTGGCCGGCAACCAGGTGACCGGCTGCACCTGCAGCGGCGTCCTGCCCTGCCTCCCGGACCAGGTGCTCAACCCGGCCTTCAGCCAGGTGACGGTCACCTCCTCCACCCGGATCGACGTGCTGCTCGACACCACCGCGGCCCTGCCGGCCAGCTACTCGGTCTGGGTCTGGAATCCGGGCGGCTCGCCGGCGCCGCAGCGCTCCAACCCGCTCGGCTTCACGATCTCGGCCGCGCCCTGAGGGCCGCCTCGACGAGCTCGAGCGCCGCGGCCGTCTCGAAGGGCTTCTTGAGCAGCTGGTCGGCGCCGATGCGCCGGTACATCTCCTGCTCGGCGTCGCCGAGGCGTGAGCTCATCAGCACCAGGAACGACTTCTTCCACTGCGGGTGACTCTTCACGACCCGGCAGACGTCGGCGCCGTTGAGCCGCGGCATGTAGACGTCGATGAGCAGCGCGTCGGGGCGCCCCTCGGCCAGCCGCCGGAAGACCTCCTCGCCGTCGGCGGCGGTGACCACGTCCCAGCCGGCGGCCTCGAAGGTGGTGGCCAGCGCGTCGACCATGGCGCGGGAGTCATCGGCGACCAGAAGGGATTTGCGCGAGGGCATGGACCTCTCCTTATACCTCGCACCCCGTGGTAGATCACGCGCGTCATGATCGCCCCGCGCGTCCGCTTCGCCCCGTCCCCCACCGGCTACCTCCACATCGGCGGCGCCCGCACCGCCCTCTTCAACTGGCTCTTCGCGCGCCGGCACGGCGGCACCTTCGTGCTCCGCATCGAGGACACCGACCGTGAGCGCTCCACCCAGGCGGCGGTGGCGGCGATCCTGGAGGGGATGCGGTGGCTCGGCCTCGACTGGGACGAGGGGCCCGGCGTGGGCGGCCCGCACGGGCCCTACTTCCAGACCGAGCGGCTCGACGTCTACCGCGCCCAGGCCGACCGGCTCATCGCGCAGGGGAAGGCCTACGCCTGCACCTGCACCAGGGAAGAGCTGGACGTCCTGCGCAAGCAGGCCGAGGCCCGCAAGGTCCAGTTCCGCTACCCCGGCACTTGCCGAAACCGGGCCTACGACCCTGCCCAGCGCCACGTCATCCGGCTCATCGTCCCGGAGGCCGGTGCCACCAGCTTCGACGACCTCGTCAAGGGGACCATCACCACGCCCCACGACACGCTCCAGGACGAGGTGATCCTGCGCGGCGACGGCATGCCGCTCTACAACTTCGGGGCGGTGGTGGACGACGTCACCATGGAGATCAACCTGGTGGCCCGCGGCGACGACCACGTCAACAACACGGCCCGGCAGATCCTCATCTACCAGGCGCTCGGCTACCCGGTCCCGGCCTTCGCCCACCTGCCCATGATCCTGGGCGCAGACAAGACCCGGCTCTCCAAGCGCCACGGCGCCACCAACCTGATGTCGTACCGGGAGATGGGCTTCCTGCCCGGGGCGCTCGTCAACTACCTGGTGCGGCTCGGCTGGTCCCACGGGGACCAGGAGATCTTCACGATGCAGGAACTGATCGAGCACTTCGACTGGAAGCAGGTCGGCGCCACCGCCGGCATCTTCAACCCCGACAAGCTGCTCTGGGTGAACCACCAGTGGCTGCGAGCCCTCTCCGACGACGACCTGGCTCGTGGCGCTGTCCCCTATTTCGCCGCCGCCGGCCTGCCCGCCGCGGACGACCAGAAGCTCCGGCTCATCGTCCGGCAGCTGCGCGAGCGGGCCAAGAGCTTCGTCGAGATCGTCCAGCAGGCGCGCTATTTCTACGCCCCCATCCAGCTCGACGAGAAGGCGCGGCAAAAGCAGCTCACCGCCGAGGCCCGGCCTTTCCTGCAGGCGGTCCGCGACGGCGTGGCCGGCATGGATACCATGGAGCTGGCGGCCCTGGAGCGGCTCTTCGCCGAGGTGGCGGCCCGGGCCGGGGTCGGCCTGGGCAAGGTGGCCCAGCCGGTTCGGGTCGCCCTCACCGGCGGCACCGCCTCGCCCGGCATCCACGACGTGGTCCAGATCCTGGGGAAGAGCGAGACCCTGGCCCGGCTCGACGCCGGCCTCGCGCTCATCCCCTGACTCCCGGGCGGCCCGGGAGTTGGGATACGCTCGCCCCATGACGCGCCCCCTCGACCTGGCCTCGTGCCTCGCAGCGCTCTGCCTCCTCCTCGCGCCGTCGCCGGTCTCGAGCCAGGCACCGCCCCCCGAGGAGGCGCGCGACATCGCGCTCGAGCAGGCACCTCCCGCCCCCCCGCCGCCGCCCCCAGCAGAGCCGCCCCGCCCGGACCTGCGCGGCCCGGTCCTGGACCCGCCGCGCTGGCGGCTCGGCGTCAGCCTCGGCGCGGGGAACTCCTACGGCCACTCCTACGTGATGTTCGGCGGGCTGGTCGGCTACGACCTCGGCCTGGGGTTCGAGGCCTTCTTCAACGGTCAGTTCTGGGGCGGCGCCAACCCCAACATGGCCAAACTGGCCCCCGGGCTCAACTGGTACGCCCCCATCCCCTACCGCCCCTACGTCGGCGTCTACTACGCGCGCTGGCTCATCGGCGGCGGCCTCAGCGATGAGAACGCCGTGGGCGGCCGCTTCGGCGTCACCATCGCCTCGACCCCCAACGCCACCTTCAGCGCCGGGATGGTCTACGAGCGGATCCTCGACTGCAGCGTCCAGTGCGACGCCTTCTGGCCGGAGCTGAGCTTCGGCTTCCGGTTCTAGAGCGCCGCCAGCAAGGCTGCCGCGCCGAAGGCGAAGAAGAGCGCCGCCGCCGCCACCCGCACCCACTTCAGCTGGACCCGGGTGGCCAGGCGCTCCCCCAGGAAGACCGCCAGCCCATCGGCCGCCAGCATCCCTGCGGTGGTCCCGACCGTCACCGCCACCACCGAGGCGTAGCGGGCCGCCAGGGCCACCGTGGCGAGCTGGGTCTTGTCGCCCATCTCGGCGAGGAAGAAGAGGACGGTGGTGGTGAGGAAGGGGCCGAAGCGGTCCGGTCCGCGGGCCTCGTCGAGCGTGTCGGGCTTGAGCGTCCAGAGCCCGAAGGCGATGAAGGTGACGCCCAACACCGCCGCCATGACCCGTGGCGGGACCTGCGAGGCGATCCAGCTCCCCGCGGTGGCCGCCAGGGCGTGGTTGAGCACGGTGGCGAGCAGGATGCCGCCCATCACCGTCCAGGGGCGGCGGTAGCGGGCCGCGAGCGAGAAGGCGAGCAGCTGGGTCTTGTCGCCCATCTCGCTGGCGGCGACGAGCAGGAAGCTGCTGCCGATGGTCTCGAGGGTCATCCAGCGCTCCGTGAAAGGGCCGTGGTGATACCGGTCGGCAGGGCCGGGGTCAATCGCCTGGCTGGCTGGTCCGGATTCGAGGCGCCGGTCAAGATCGTGACCTCCGGTCACGCCCCCGGAGGTGCGCGATTCACCGCTGGACTTCCACCCGCCCCGGGAGTCTGCTCCGCGGCACCATGAACCGTGAGGCGCCCGACACCATCCGGGCCGGCCCGCGGAAGGAGCCACCCTGATGACGCCGAACCCGAACGACCAGCTGGAGCGCACCGTCCATGCCAACAGCCGCTGGCTGCGCGAGGCCATGGCCCCCTACTTCTTCGCCGCCATGCAGGACGAGCCCGAGGCCATCGCCAACCTCGAGCGCGGCCTCGGCACGCTCCGGAGCAACCAGCACCTGATCCTGGCCGACCGGCCCAACGCCCTCATCCTGGCCGCGCCCAACACCCCCGGCTCGCTCTACCGGACCATCTCGCTGGGGGCCGGCTCGCAGCGGGCCATCTCCTACGCCATGTTCGCCCACTCCGACCGGCCCATGCCGGGGATGGACGCCACCCTGGAGCTCCAGCGCTTCGAGTACGACTGCAAGTCCGACGCCTGGGTCAAGGAGCGGCTGGCCGCCGGGGTCGCCGTCCCGCGGAACATCCGCGACTCGGTGGCCATGGCGATGCTCGCCGACTACCACGACTTCGACATGAAGGAGCTGGACCAGCTGCTGTCGCTCTTCTGGCTCTGCAACCCGGCCTACACCCGGGTCTCGCCCCCGCGACGGGTGGCCCAGACCGTCCGCCTGCTGCAGCTCTGCGACCGGGCCGGCGGCATGCACCTCGACGTCGAGGCCACCCGCGACGACTCGGGGCTGACCCGGGTCTCCTTCGCCGTGGCCAGCCCGCCGCACCGCGGCTTCCTCGCGCAGCTCCTCGAGGTGCTCAACCGGCTCGACCTCGGCGTGGCCCGGGCCTACGTCCTCGACATCTCCGACGGGAACCGGCCCTACGCGCTCTGCACCTTCTACGTCTACCCGCGCCAGGGCGGAAAGCTGCAGGTCGGGTCGGCCCTCCACCGGCTGCTGGAGCGAGAGTTCTTCAACACCCAGCTGCTGCCCACCAGCTCACCCGAGTACCGCGAGCTGGTCACGGCCGGGGTGCTGAGCGGGGAGGACGCGGCGCTGGTGCGCGCCTTCGTGGCCTTCTGCCACACCAACCTGGCCCACGCCCAGCCGGACCGCTTCGACTGGGAGGAGGTCCGCAACGCCTTCCACGCCAACCCGCAGGTGGCGCTCATGCTGACCCGGCTCTTCCGGGCCCGCTTCGACCCGTCCGTGAAGGGGCGCGAGAAGAGCTGGCCGGCCCAGCTGGCCGCCGCCGAGAAGGCGGTGCGCGAGTACAACACCGGCCACCGCCACCTCGACGACGTGCGCCGCGACGTCTTCCGGTGCTGCCTGGCCTTCATCAAGCACACCCTCAAGACCAACTTCTTCGTGCTGCAGAAGCAGGCCTTCTCCTTCCGGCTCGACCCGGCCTACCTGGCCGACCTGGGGCCGGCCTTCACCTCCGACCTGCCGGCGGCCACCCCGTTCCGCGTCACCTTCTTCTTCACCCGCTACGGCTTCGGCTATCACATCGGCTTCTCCGACATCGCCCGCGGCGGCTGGCGCACCGTCATCTGCCGCACCGACGACGACTTCCTCACCAACGCCGCCACCCTCTTCCGCGAGAACTTCGTGCTGGCCCACACCCAGCACTTCAAGAACAAGGACATCTACGAGGGTGGCTCCAAGCTGGTGATGCTGATGGACGCCTCGGCGCTGGAGGACGCCGAGCGCAACCAGGAGACCATCCGGCTCTACAAGCTGCAGCGCGGCGTCATCAACGCCTTCCTCGACATCTACGTCACCGACCAGGGCGTGGCCCGCGACCGCGCCGTCGTCGACTTCTACCGTGAGGACGAGCCCATCGAGCTCGGACCCGACGAGAACATGCACGACGACATGATCGAGGAGATCGCGGCCCTCTCGAAGCGGCGCGGCTACCTGCTCGGCATCGGCCTGATGTCCTCCAAGCGGGTCGGCATCAACCACAAGGAGTACGCCGTCACCTCCACCGGGGTGGTCACCTTCGCCGAGATCGCCATGAAGGAGCTCGGCGTCGACGTGCGCCGCAAGCCGGTCAGCGTCAAGGTCACCGGCGGACCGAACGGCGACGTGGCCGGCAACGCCATGGCCATCATCCTGAAGCGCTGGCCCAAAGCCGAGCTGCGGCTGATCCTCGACGGCACCGCCGCGCTGGTCGACCCCGCCGGGGCCGACCGGACCGAGCTCTCGCGCATCCTGCTCAAGGAGGACCTCGACGCCTTCAACCCCAAGGCGCTCCACCCCGGCGGCTTCATGCTCTTCCGCTCCGGCACCAGGAAGGAGGGGCTGCGGGTGCTGCACCGCAAGGTGACGCGCACCGCCCGCGGCCTGCATGAGGAGTGGATCTCCATCGACGACTTCTCCCGCGCCTACGGCTCCCTGGCCTTCACGGTGGAGGCCGATCTCTTCATCCCCGGCGGCGGGCGGCCCGAGACCATCGACGGACGGAACGTGGACCAGTACCGGCTGGCCGACGGTCGCCCCTCCTCGCGCGCCATCGTGGAGGGGGCCAACTCCTTCATCACTCCAGAGGCCCGTGTCCAGCTCCAGAAGCAGGGCGTGCTGCTGCTGCGCGACGCCTCGGCCAACAAGTGCGGCGTGATCTCCTCCTCCTACGAGATCATCGCCAACCTGCTCCTCACCGAGGAGGAGTTCCTCAAGCAGAAGAAGCGTTACGTGAAGGACGTGCTGGCCATCCTGGTCCGTCGGGCGGCCGACGAGGCCAACCTGATCATGGCGCGGCGGCGGGAGCAGGGGCTGCTGGGGACCGAGATCTCGGACCGGATCAGCGGCGAGATCAACGCCCACTATGCCCGGCTCTTCAAGTTCTTCCAGGCCCGGCCGCAGCTGGCCCAGGAGCCGCTCTTCCGCGCCGCCATCCTCTCGCACCTCCCGGCCCTGCTGCGGGAGGACCCGCGCTTCCGCAAGCGGGTCGACCGGTTGCCGCCCAAGTACCGCTCCGCCATCCTCGCCGCCGAGATCGGCTCCTCGATGGTCTATCGTGGCAACCCGGACGCGGAGTTTGAGGATATGCTGCGGCTCCACATGGAGCGGAACTTCACGATCAGGCCGGCTCGCACATGATCACCGCACTCCTCCTCGCCACCCTCTCGGCGGCACCCGGCCGTCCGCCCGCTGGCGCCCCGGAGGTGGCCCACGCCGCTGAGGAGGCCGCGCTGCTGCGCGCCGCCTACCCGGACCAGGACCCGAAGACCGGCTTCCTCGGCCACTCCGAGGGCATCCTGGTCGAGCGCAGCTCGGCCTGCGGCGAGGGCGGAGCCTGCTACCTCGCGGTGGCCGCCAGTGACGCCAGCCCGGGCGCCGAGGCGGGGCACGCCTGGACCACCTTCTTCGCCTTCAAGCGGTCCGACAAGGGCTGGGTCGAGGTGGGCCACGCTGCCGGGCCGGTCATCAACCTGGCGGGGCGCTGGCAGATCGGGGTCTCGGTCAGGTTCGAGCAGGACGGTCCCTTCATCACCGTCACCGCCGCCACCAGCAGCGCTGAGGAGGGTGACAGCACCTCCACCTACCTCTGGAGCTGGGACGGCAGGAGGTTCCTCCAGGTCCTGACCGCCACCACCGGCAGGCAGGGGGGGATCGAGAGCGAGGCCAGCTTCGTGGCCTGCGCCGACCGTCCCGAGAATCACCCGAGCTGGGAGCTGCGCAGCCGCGAGCGCGAGGGGCGCGGAAGGTGGACCGAGACGAGGTCGCGCGTGCTCTGGAACGGCCAGGCCTGGGTGGAGCGCCCCGCCGACAAGGCGTGCGCCGAGCGCGCCAGCCCGGCCACCGCGGCCGCCGCTGCCGTGGTCACCGCCGCCTCGACCATGAAGGTCAAGTCGTCCTCGGCCTCCAAGAGCGCCGCCCCACCCAAGGGCGCGCCGAACTCGACCGCCCCGGCCAACGCCATCGACGGGGACCGCACGACGGCCTGGGTGGCCGGCGGCAAGAAGGGCGGCGTGGGCGAGTGGCTCCAGATCGACTTCACGAGCCCCATCGAGCTCGGGTTGCTGCAGTTGCTGGCGACCTGCCCCGGCGCAGACTGGAAGGCGAGTCCCCGCATCAAGAAGCTCAAGCTCCGCTTCGAAGACGGCCCTGCCCAGGACGAGACCCTGGCCGACGTGCAGTCCACCCAGTCGATCCTGGTGAAGCGCAAGGCGCCGGCCCGCTGGGTCCGCATCGAGCTGGTCGAGCTCTACAAGGGCTCGAAGTTGCAGGACGCCTGCCTCACCGAGGTGACGCCCCAGGCCCGCTGAACGGACCCGGGCTTTCCGGCACCTACATCCTCCAGTTGACCCCGAGGCTGAAGAGGTTGGCGCTGGTCTTGTAGGTGCCGGCCAGCGCCGTGTTCCCGCTGGCGGTGACCTCGTCGAATTTGGCGTACTGGTAGCTGGCGTCGATCCGCATGCCCTTCGACACCTGGAAGCCGGCGCCGGCCGCGACGTTCCAGCTGCTGGCGTCGGAGAGCGACGGCGAGAGCGTGTCGGTCGGCTGCTTCGAGACCGAGCGGAAAACCCCGGCGCGGAGCGAGAACCCCTGGAGCGCCGGGTCGCCGGCGTACTCCACGCCGAGCCGATAGTCCTGGGCGTCGTTGTAGTTGCGAGGCACGACCACGCTGAAGCCCTTGTCCCCGACGAAGGCGTCCTCCTTGTAGACGTGCCAGCCTTCCAGGGTGAAGCCGACCAGCACCTCAAGGTGCTTGGTAGCCTGCCAGGCCAGGCCGAGGTTGAACTCCGGGGGCACGATCATCTTGGTGCTCGCCCCCTGGTCCTGGAGCTGGGTCTGGAACGCGGCCGGCACGCCCGAGAAGTGGGCCTTGCCCTTGAGCGTCAGCTCACCCTTGGCGCGGTAGTCGGCGCCGAACTTGAGCGGGGCGCCGGGTACCGCCACCTCGAGGGAGGCGGCCCAGCTCGGGGCCCCGCCGGCCACGCCCACCTGGGCCTGGGCGACCTGGCCCCCGAAGCTCATGGCCTGGCTCAGCTCCTCGCTGGCGCGGTAGTAGGAGACGGCGGCGCCGACCTTGAGCCACGGCAGCGGCTGGATGGCCCCGCCCCCCCGCAGCATCACCACCTGCTGGTTGACGGTCTCGACGTGGAACTGACCGGGCCAGCCCTCGGGCCAGTAGAGCGAACCGCCGCCCAGGGCGTTGAAGCCGACGCCGGCCCCCCAGGCCATGCCGTTCCCGAGCGTGCCGCCGTAGCTGGCCGCCACCAGTGGCGGGTAGGCCGGGTGGCGCACCGTGCTCGACGAGCCGAGCGCCGGATCAGACCAACTGGTTCTGTTGTCGATCACCTGGAGCGAGCCGGTGATGGCGAAGCCCTGGGGGCCAGCCAGCCCGGCCGGGTTCATGGAGATGGCCTCGGGGCCGGTCTGGTGGGCGACCCCGGCCTGGGCGAGCGCCATGGCGCGCGCGTCCGGGTTGGGCGTGGACCAGGCGCCTGCCAGGGCGAGGGCCGGCCAGAGCAGCGAGACGACGAAGAGCTTGCGCATGGTGGCGGCCTCAGGGAATGGCGACGAGGGAAGCGGGCAGGAAGCTGGAAGAGAGCACGAAGTCGGCGGCATCTTCCTGGGCCTTGAGCGTGGCCGCCGGGCTGAAGCTCCAGTCGGTGAAGAAGGCGTGCTCGACGGCGTGGCCGGTGGTGGCGCCGGGGGTGCCGCAGGTCTGGATGGCGGCCGGAATGGTGGCCGGGGCGCCGTCCAGCATGGCGAAGAGCTGGAAGGTGCCAGGGACGCCAAAGGTGGGCGCCACCGGCAAGGGCGAGGTGCCGGCGTTGTTGGCCAGCACGTAGCTCCAGGTGTTGGGGACGGTCTGGTCGCAGAGGGCCACCTGCGTCAGGATCCGCTTGGGGGCCTGGGCCACCGAGCCGTCGATGGCGCCACCCAGCGGCGGGAGCAGGTTGGGCAACGGGCGGGCGGTGAGATTGCCGGCGTAGTTGATGGGGTCGGCCGGGTCGAGGATCAGCTTGGCGACCGCCAGGAACTGCAGGTAGGCCGAGGTGCCATGGCTGATCCCCATCCCCGCCAGCAGCGCGTCGACTCCGGAGACGAAGGCCGGCGAGGTGGTGAAGACGTCGACCAGCGTGCCGCCGCCGACGTTGAGCACCGCCCGGCTGATGCGCGGGTTGGCGGCCACGTCGACCGTCCCCTGGATCGCGCCCATCGACTGGCCCGAGTAGTAGACCTTGGCCGGGTCGATGACCTGCCCGCTCGCCACCATGTGATCGAAGACCGTGTTACCGGTGGGCGGAGCCCCGCTCGGCGCGAAGGCGATGGCCCGGATCAGCTGCGACTGGTCGATGATGTCCTGGCGGAGGGTGTCACGGGTGCGGAAGAAGTTGGCCGTGACCAGGAAGTTGGAGGAGACCAGCGGGATGCCGTCGGCGCCGGTCCAGCCGCAGCCGACCGGGTCAAGGCTGCAGGCCTGGCTGACCGGGTACTTGGTGAACCCTGCGGCGCAGGTGCCGGGCGGGTGAGCGTCACCCTGGGCTCCAGCCGGGAGGCTGGAGACGCAGGCCGCGCTGTCCTTGCAGACCGGCAGCGTGAGCCCTCCGACGGTCACGGTGGTCTGCCCCTTGGAGCAGAAGGACCGGTCGCCGTGCTTGGCCGCGTCGATGGAGACGGTCACCATCCCCTTGGCGGCGTAGGTGTCGGCCACGGTGAGCATGTCGGCGCGGCCGCCGCCCAGCCCGTGGCGGAAGACCATCATGGGAGCGCATTTCCCGAAGGGAGCCAGGCTGCCGGTGCAGGCCGGCACCGCCGGGTTGCTCACCTTGGGCACCGCGATCAGCACTTGGATGGTCTCAGCGACCGGGGCGCCGGTCTGGAAGGCGCCGCTGGCCGGATTGAGCAGGTTGAAGGTGGTGATGGTGGTCTCGAGCAGCTCGGCGATGTTCGACGACGGGACCACGGTGGCGTCGACGCCGTACTTGGCGAAGGCGGCCGCCGGCGTCAGCGTGGTGACCGCGCCTGGCAACGCCGTCGCGGCCGGCATGGTGTACGGCAGGGCCCCGAGCTGCACGGCCTGCAGCTTGAACGACTGGGTCTTGAAGGTGTAGGCCATGGCGATGCCGGCCTTCGGCACCGCCGGGGTGGCGGCCGCCAGGGCGGCGCGGACCGGCAGCAGCCGCTGGCGCATCACCTCCAGCGCGCCAGCGGTGTTGTTGTCGATGCCGAGCAGCTGGGACTTCCCGGTGGTGTCCACCAGCGGGTTGTCGAAGAGCAGGACGCTCCCCACCGTGCCGCGGCCGAGCGGCCGGCCGGTCTTGTCCTTCACGCCCGTGGTGATCACCACCGCGTAGTTGGTGTCGTCCTTGAGCGGCTCGGTGCGGAAGGGCGAGGTGGGGTCGGCAGCGGTGGCGCCGACCGGCTGCGAGGCCACCACCGGCGAGAAGCCGGAGGAGGTGAACTCGACCGGCTCGATCAGGTAGGTGGCCGGGTCGACCAGCAGCGGGCTGGCCGGGTTGGTCAGGTCATAGAGCTTGTAGGTGGCGCTGCTGACCGAGGTGGCGTCGACCAGGTCGTTGGTGGGGGCGAGCAGCGGCGCGGTGGTGGAGAAGCCGTCGAGGGCGGCGAACCCGGCCGAGGCGGCGCTGGAGCAGGTACCGGCGGCGGGGTTGAAGGTCCCGGCGGCCAGCGTACAGGCGGCCAGCGGCGTGAGCTTGCCACAGGCCGTGCAGAAGTCGGCCGGAGGGGGCGATCTGGTGTCGACGGGCCTCGGGTCGCGCAGCAAGTCGATGGGGAGCGGCACCAGCCCGCGCCCCGGATCCAGATCGACCTGCGTCTGCGCCGGCGCCACCGTGAAGCCGACCAGCAAGGCCAACTCCTGGTGCGGGAAGCGAGTGTCGCACGCGGCGAAGGCCGGCCTGTACCCCTGGATGATGGCGTTGAGCGTCTGCGCCAGCGCCAGGGCGGCATCGTACGTGGGCGCCTGGGCCTGGAGCAGGATCAGGTTGTCCGGCCTGGTCATGTCCTGGCCCTGCGCCACCAGGTAGAAGATCGACGAGGCCTGGACCGGGTCGCCTTCCACCGTCTTGACCCCGAGGGCCCCACCGCGGATCAGCACCGCGTAACTGCCCGGCGCCCAGGGCGTGCGCCCCT
Organism: Anaeromyxobacter sp.; assembly: GCA_025360965.1. GTDB lineage: Bacteria > Myxococcota > Myxococcia > Myxococcales > Anaeromyxobacteraceae > JADKCZ01. The sequence goes on from JANYBC010000130.1 coordinate 13,678, forward strand.
GGTGGTGAAGGGTGAGGGTGGTGACCGGCGTCGTGCCGTCGGCCAGGGTGCCGACGGCAAGATCGCTGGCCTTGATCGGGTCCATGGGGATCTCGCCCATCACCGTGCCGCCGGAGGTCACACCAAAGACGAAGAAGGAATCGGGCGTGAAGGAGGCCGGATCGATGGTCGGGGCCGACCGGGTCAGCGATCCGTCTGCGTTGATCCAGTCGCGCGCGAAGGAGACCGTGACTGCCACCTCCTGGTCGTTGGGGAAGCCATGCTGCGCCTTGAAGACGGTGAGCAGCTCCTTCTCCGCGGCCGGCAGCGGGAGCGTCGAGGGATCCTGCAGCACCAGATCGTTGGGGAGCGGGATGTTGCCACCGATCGGGTCGAAGACGGCCGACACCACCGAGGCCGGCGAGGGCGACTGCGGGACGGAAGGCATGCAGCTCGCGAGCGCGAGGAGAAGTGCGCTCAGGGGGGCGACGCGGCGAGTGGTCATGGCGCTCTTCCTCATGGCGTGGTGATGGACTGGGTGGCGACCGTGGCGCCCAGGACCTGGTCGCCGTGCGCGTAGTCGAAGTAGACGTTTCGGGCCCAGGCGGTGAGCAGATCGGGGCCGACCGTCACGCCGTAGGGCCTGGAGACCTCGGGGCCGGGCAGCTGCATCCGCACCCGCGGAGTGGCCGGGTCCATCACCGAGACGTGGCGGACGTTGGCGCTGGAGCCGTAGGCGAAGCTGGTCCCAGCGGCGCTCAGCGACGGGCTGGCCACGTCGACGGTGAAGGCGCCCCCCGGCCGGGCGAAGGGACCGGGCGAGTAGCCGAGCGAGACGACGGGGGAGAACTGGCTGACCGGCTGGAAGGTGTGGACTCGCCCCCAGACCCAGGCGCTGGGCGGGCCGAGCCGACCGGCCAGCGAGGCATAGGCGGCCTCGAGGGCCTTGGCGACCTGCTGCTGGCAGGTGGTGTTGCCGACCTTGTTTCCGTCGGCGTCGACGTTCTGGCAGAAGCCCTGGTCGACGGTGGTCGGATTCTCCAGCATGTGGAGCATCCCCTTCACGGCGTTGCCGCCCGAGACGCCGAGCCCGGCCACGGCCAGATCGTCGGCGAAGACCGCCGGGAGCAGCTCGCGCACGAACTGGTGGAAGAGGTAGCAGCCGGCCGAGTTGCCCTGGACCACGGCGCTGGTGTCCACAGGGCTGAGCTTTGGATCGATCCCGGTCAGGCCGCTGGGGCAATCGTAGCCGCCGACCTTCCAGCCGGCCAGCACGGTGCGCGCCGCCTCGAAGCTGGGACTCCCGGCCGGCATGGCCTCGATGTAGTGCTCGAAGGCCGAGCCGAGGCGCGAGACGTGGTCGGTCTGGATCGACTCCATGTCGGCCTCGGAGACCTTGCCCCCGCTGGCGGTGAGCGCCTGGATGCGCTGGGTGATGCGGGCGTGGCGGAAGGCGGTCGAGTCGTCCCAGCTGTAGCTCAGGTAGTTGCCATGGAGGTCGAACGGGACCCCGAAGGCGTTGAGGGTGTTGTTCGAGGCGCCGATCGGGTCTGCATTGGCCGTGATGAAGAAGCCCGCGGCCGGCGTCGGCGACACCGCCGTCCCACCCTGCGGCAGGTCGGAGTTGGCGATCCAGCAGGCCGGCTTCGGCTCCGCCGAGCCAGAGGCGGCGCAGGCGTCGCCGGCGACGCCGGTCCCCCACTCCGCCGAACCGTCGCCCGGGAGCGGGTACCAGGGGAGGAGCGGCTGCCCGGCCGGCGCGGTGCCGGCCCAGGGGCGCTTCGGCACCAGCGCGTGGGGGTAGTAGGCGATCTGGCCGGCGTCGTCAGCCAGCACGAAGTTCTGCGCGCCGGTGGCGTAGCCGTTGAGCGCGGTCACGGCCTCGCCGACGTTCTGGGCGATGTTGAGGCCAAGGAAGCCGGAGATGTCCTGGGTGGCATCTTCGTGGCCGGTCCAGCGGACCGAGAAGGCCTTCCCGGTGCCATCCGGCGCCTGGATGATGGGGCCGTGGTGCGGCACCACCAGCACCGCAGCCGGCGGAGTCTTGCTGGAGGGAAGGCCGAGCGCGGTCGCGTCGACGAGCCCGGCCGGAGTCCGGACCTTGAACGCGATGGGGACCGGGATCAGGTTGACCGGGCCGGCGTTGAAGAGGACGCAGTAGGGGAAGCCGCCGCAGGAACTGGGGGGAAGGAACTGCTCCTGGTAGATGTCGGTGACGTCGTAGCCGACCACGGTCACGCCCCAGCCGACGTGCTGGCCGCGCCCCACCTGCGCGCCCGGCGTGCCGGGGAAGGAGCCGCCGGTGACGTCGAGGTGATCGGTCGGGTTGGCGGAGGTGAGCGCCGAGAGGTGGAAGTTGGGCGGGTACTGGAGCGAGAGGTGCGGATCGTTGGCCACCATCGCCTTGCCGGTCGCCGAGTGGGCCGCGTCAATGACCCAGTTGTTGGAGCCGGTGGAGCCGTCGAGCGGCTTGAGCGCGGCACGCACGCCGGCCATGGTGGCGGCCAGCGAGCGGAGCGGCCCGCCCCAGCCCGACAGGTTCGGCGCGGCGGCGCGGGCAGCGCCGGTGGTGCCAATGGTACGTGCGGGCAGCAGCGCCAGCGCGACCGGCGCCCTGGTCGGCTGCAGCGTGAAGGTCTGCTCGGTCGAGGGCTGGGCCGTTCGGATCCAGACATCGAGCTTCCCGGCGTTGGCGGGGGTGTTCGGCGGGTAGGCGGTGACGAAGCGGCCGTTGGCGACCTCCTCGTCGAGCGTCGAGGAGAGCGAGTACTGCTGGAGGCGGACGAAGGACATCATGTCGGAGATGGTCCAGTCCGGGACGTCGGCGGCGGTGACCGGGTAGGGAAGCTGGGCGTACTCGCCGCCCAGCGCCCCGCCGGCTGCGCGAAGCTCGGCGAGGCGGGCGTTGATGCCGTTGATGTAGGCCTTCACCCGGGTCTTGGTGAAGGTCGGGGCCACGTCTTCCATGTTCCGCGCCAGCGCGTCACCGAGCCGCTCACCGGCGCGGGTGGTGAAGAGAGTGCGGAGCTGGACGTCTTGCTCGAGGCCGAGCACGCCGACCAGCTCGGCCAGCCGGCCGACCGCCACCCGGCGCAGGAAGTCCATCTGGAAGAGTCGGTCGCGGGCCTGCAGGTAGCCCTGGGCGGCGAAGCAATCGACGGCCTGAGCGCAGCGGATGTGCGGGACCTCCCAGGCGTCGTAGCGGACCTCGACCGGGGCGGTGAGGCCGGGGATCTTGGCGCCGGCGAGCGCGGGCGGGGAGAGGTGGAGCTGGGCGGTGGCCGTGAAGGTGCCGGAGGTCGCGGTCAGCGTCTCGGTCTCACCGACGGTCGGCATCGCCGGCGGTCGGTAGACGACCCGCTCGCCGCTCGAAGCGGAGAGGCTGCCGCGGGCGCCATTTCCACTCAGGCTCCAGGTCACCGAGGCGCCGGTGTTGGTGGCCACCGCCTGGAAGGACTTCGGTCCCAGCACGGTCACGCTACCCTCCGGCGAGAGCATCAATCCCGAGGGCGCCGCCCTGTTTTCATTGCACCCCAACGCCAGCAGTCCGACCAGACCAACACTCACGAGCCCAACACGCATGTGAACCTCCGGCCGCCTTGATTCGTGAGTCGGTGGCTGCCGAAAAATCGGTCACCGACCTGCGCGTTCCTGGCGCACCATCGATTGGGTAGCCCCTGTTGACCCGAAAATCCATAGGACAATCGCTGGCTACGCAAAATATTCATGGCGCAGCGCGCAAGTCCTGCGAATCCGTTGGACAAAGATCAAGGTCTCAGCAGAGTTCAGCCGCAGCCCCGAACCGACCCGAAGGGAGATGTCAGCGCGGACCGGATCGATGGTCTGGTTCGACCGCGCCGCTCAGAGCCGGGCCAGCCGCTCGCAGGCCCGGTCGAGCGTGGCCTCCTCCTTGGCGAAGCAGAACCGGAGCACCCGGTCCTGCCGCGGCGCCTCGGAGAAGACCGAGACCGGGATGCTGGCCACGCCCAGCTCCCGCGTCAGCCGCACGGCCAGCGCCACGTCCGGCTCGTCGCTCACCGCGGCGTAGGAGGCGAGCTGGAAGTAGGTGCCGGCACAGGGGAGCGCCTGCAGGCGCGTGGCCGCCAGCCCGGCCCGGAAGCGGTCCCGCCGCCGCTGGTAAAAGGCCGCCACCTGGAGGTAGCTGGCCGGCTGGCGCAGGTACTCGGCCAGCGCCTCCTGGATGGGCCGGTTGACGGCGAAGACCACGAACTGGTGGACCTTGCGGAACTCGGCCATGAGCGGGGCGGGGGCCAGCACCGCGCCGATCTTCCACCCGGTGGCGTGGAAGGTCTTGCCGAACGAGCCGACCACGAAGCTCCGCTCCGCCAGCTCGTGGTGGCGCGCACAGCTCTCGTGGCGAAGGCCGTCGAAGACCATGTGCTCGTAGACCTCGTCGGAGAGGACCAGCGTGCCGCTGCCGCGCAGCAGCGCCGCCAGGGCGTCGAGGTCGGCGGCGCTCCACGTCGTGCCGGTCGGGTTATGGGGCGTGTTGAGGACCACCAGGCGGGTGCGCTGCGAGAGCAGCCGCCGCACCTCCTCCCAGTCGGGCCGGTACCCGGGGAAGCGCAAGGTGGCACGCACCACCGTCCCGCCCGCCAGCTCGACGGCCGGGGCGTAGCAGTCGTAGGCAGGCTCGAAGATCAGCACCTCGTCCCCGGGGCGGACCGCGCAGGTGATGGCCGTGAAGATCGCCTGGGTCCCGCCGGCGGTGACGGTGATCTCCGACTCGGGGTCGTAGGCGGTGCCCTGCAGCGCCGCGGTCTTCTCTGCGATCGCCTCGCGCAGCGCCGGCACGCCGGCCATGGGGGCGTACTGGTTGGCCCCGCCGCGCAAGCGCTTCTCCACCAGCCCGAGCAGCGCCGGGTCGGGGGAGAAGTCGGGGAAGCCCTGCGACAGGTTGATGGCGCCGCACTCGGCGGCGAGGCGCGACATCACCGTGAAGATGGTGGTGCCGACGCCCGGGAGGCGGGACGGGAAGGTGGCCGCGGCGCTCGGCATGCCCGGGGAGTCTGGGTCGACGGCGGCGCCATGGCAAGTGGGAGGTGGCGTGGAGGCCGCTCCGAATCGGTGGCCGCCGGCGTTCCAGGCGGGCTATCGTCGTCGCTCCTCCCCGCGCTCACCCACGAACGGAGCCACCCATGGACGGCCTGATGATGGACTTCCCGCTCACCCTGGCGCACCTCTTCGAGCGCGTCGGGCGCTTCTTCCCGAAGACCGAGCTGGTGACGCGGCGCCCAGACAAGTCGCTGCACCGGACCACCTACGGCGAGTTCCACGCCCGCACCCAGAAGCTCGCCAACGCCCTGCAGCGGCTCGGCGTCAGGCCCGGCGACCGGGTCGCCACGCTCGGCTGGAACACCTCGCGCCACCTCGAGGCCTACTTCGCGGTGCCGCTCGTCGGCGCGGTGCTGCACACCCTCAACCCGCGCCTCTCCGCCACCGACCTGGCCTACATCATGAACCACGCCGACGACCAGGTGCTGCTGGTCGACGACGTGCTCTACCCGGTCTTCGAGCGCTTCGCCCACGAGGTGAAGCCGCGGCACGTCATCGTCTGGGGCCACGGCGGACCGGTCCCGGCAACCGCCATCGACTACGAGCAGCTCATCGAGCCAGAGATCCCGAGCTTCAAGGTCCCCCGCATCGAGGAGAACCAGGCGCTCGGCATCTGCTACACCTCCGGCACCACCGGGCGTCCCAAAGGCGTCGTCTACTCGCACCGCGCCGTGGTGCTCCACTCCATGGTCTCGGCGCTGCCCGACTCGCTCGGCCTGAGCCGGTCCGACGTGATGATGCCGGTGGTCCCCATGTTCCACGTCAACGCCTGGGGCCTCCCCTTCACGGCGGTGATGACCGGCACCAAGCAGGTCTTCCCCGGCCCGCACCTCGACCCGGCCTCGCTGCTCGGGCTGGTGGCCTCGGAGAAGGTCACCTTCACGGCCGGCGTGCCGACCATCTGGCTCGGCATCCTCGACGCGCTCGACAAGACCCCGGAGGCCTTCGACACCTCCTCGCTCAAGGCCATGGTGGTGGGCGGCGCCGCCGCCCCGCAGGCGATGATCGAGGCCTTCGAGAAGCGCCACAAGCTGCAGGTGATCCACGCCTGGGGCATGACCGAGACCACGCCGCTCGGCACCGTCTCGCGCCTCAAGCCGCACCTGGAGCAGAGCCCCGACGCCGAGCGCTACCGGGCGCGGGCCTCGCAGGGGCTGGCGGTCCCCTTCGTCGACGTCCGCGCCGTCGGCGAGAGCGGCGAGCCGGTCCCCTGGGACGGCAAGTCGATGGGCGAGCTGCACGTGCGCGGCCCGTGGGTGGCGAGCAGCTACTACCAGAACCCCATCGAGGCCGACAAGTTCACCATGGACGGCTGGTTCCGCACCGGGGACATCGTCACCTTCGACGCCGACGGCTACATGCGCATCACCGACCGCTCCAAGGACGTCATCAAGTCGGGCGGCGAGTGGATCAGCTCGGTGGAGCTGGAGAACGCCCTCATGGGCCACCCGGCCGTCAAGGAGGCGGCGGTGATCGGGCTGCCTCACCCGAAGTGGACGGAGCGGCCGGTCGGCTGCGTGGTGCTGCGCGAGGGGGCCACCGCCACCCCGGCCGAGCTGCGCGAGTTCCTCGAGCCGATGTTCGCCAGGTACTGCCTGCCCGATGCCTTCATCTTCATGGCGGCCATCCCTCGGACCGCCGCCGGCAAGTTCCTCAAGTCGGCGCTGCGCGAGCAGCTCAAGGACTACAAGCTGGAGTAGCGAGCGCCGGGCATGGAGCGGCCGGGCGGCCTCGCGTTCGCGAGGCTCCACCCGGCCGAGGCGTCGGGTCCGCGGCTAGCGCGGCTAGCGCGGCGCGCCGCCGCCGGGACGACCGCCACCCGGCTTGCCGCCTCGCCCGCCGGGGCCGCTGCGCTGCCCCTTGCGGTCCTCCTTGAGCGAGTCCATCGAGAAGCCGCCGCTGGTCGGCGCGCCCTTGCCGCCGCCGCCGGGAGCCCCACCGCCGCGTCCGCCACCGCCACCGCCGCCGCCGCCGCCGCGGCCGCCGCGGTCCTTCTTCTGCGGAGCCTGCTCCTGGCGCATGGTGGCCGGGGCGATGTCGCTGAGGTACTGGAAGCCGTTGAGCGTGGTGGCGCCCGGGACCGCCTCCTCGACGCCGAAGACGCGGACCAGCCGGACGTCGGCCACCTTGTGGCCCACCACCTGGACGGCGTCACGCAGCCGCGCCAGCCGGTCACCCGAGAGGCCGGTCGCCTCGGCCACCGCCGCGTCGAGCGCCGCCTTGACTGCCTCGCTCTCCGGCTCCTCGGCCGGGCGCCCCTTGGGCGCGCTGACCACCGGGGCCGGAGCGGCAGGCGCCACCTCGGCCTCGGCCTCGGCGGGAGCGGCAGGCGCCACCTCGGCTTCGGCCTCGGCGGGAGCGGCGGCCACCTCGGCGGTCGCGGCCGGAGCCTCGGCCTCGACGACGACGGGCGCCTGCGCCTTGGGAAGCGACCGCTTCGCCTCGGCGACGGCCGCCGCAGCCTTCCGGATCATGGTCCCGCTCAGTTCGGTGAGGGTCTTCATGGGCGCTTCCATACAATGATCGGGCCGCCGCGGGAAGTGTCGGCGCGCCCCCCTCCCCCCCCCTCGCGCATATTTCTAAGGCGGGACGGCAGTGGCCTTGGCCAGCTTCGTCAGGCCGGCGACCGCTGCGCCCACGTCGAGCTTCTTCCCAGAGGCGCTGAAGACCAGCCACTCGCGCCTGCCCCGGAAGACGTTGAGCTCGACCATCGGGAATGAGCTGCTGCCCAGGTTCACCCAGTAGGCACCCTCGCCGAGCCCCGCCACGTCGACCGGCGTGGCCTTGAGCTGGAGGGCCCCGGCCCTGGCCGCCTGGGGCGTCACCCCGGTGGTGTCGCTCGGGGCGCGCCGCGCCAGCAGGCCGACGGTCCGCTTCTCCTTCGCCGAGGCGCCCGCTGAGGTGAAGGTGCAAGTGGAGACCTCGGCCATGGTGGCCCTGCCCGGCGCCTGCTTGCTGCCCGGTGTGCCAGCCCCGAAGACTCGCGGGGCGAAGGCCGCGTCCAGGTCGGCCTTCTGCACCATGTCGCAGGCGTTCCAGGCCGGCGCCGCCAGTGACTCTCCCGCGGGCCAGGACCCGACGCCCAGCGCGACCGTCACCATCGCCGCCCAGCGCATGTCGTGCCTCATCCGCGGCCTCCAGACCGGGGCCGGCAACGCCCGCCCGTGAACCTCGACGTGTAGCCCGAAGCCCGCGGCGACGCCAGCCGCTGCCCCACCCCCACAAGAGAAACACCCCGCCAGCTGGACCAGGGCTGGCGGGGATGATGGTGACCCCTACGGGAATCGAATCGGCCTCTTTTCGTGCGTCTACGGGTCGTGAGCAAACCGCGCCGCGGACGGGTCGAACATCCGCTCGGACTGGCTTCAGGGTCGAACGACGAGTTTCAGTGGCCGGAAGGGTTGATCGGACCTACAAGCTCGACCGATCTCACTTCAACGTAATGGTACTTGGTCGAGAGCCTGACCTCGTTCTTTGCTGCCCACGCCATCAGCGTAGGGTCGACTCGCTTGAAGTTCATGGCAGTGGCACTCCACTGGCTCCGTGGAAACGTCTCTACTCTCATGGACTGGACCAGCTCAGCGAACCGCGACCGCCTCCGGGCGCTGCCCGTCGCGGCTCCACTTCCGGATGAGCCGCTGGAAGTCCGAGGAGGCCTCCGGGTTGGCTGCAAAGATGGCCCGCAGTTGGAGGTCGAGAGAGACCTCGGTGTCGCGGTTCTCGACCTTGGCAACCCGCGACTGGCTTGAGCCCATCAGCCTGGCCAGCGCCGCCTGGGAGAGGTGGCGCCGCTGCCGCACCGCCCTGACGATGTCGCCCAACTGCAGCTTGGCCTCGACGAGCGCCGCCTCCGCATCGCTCAACCCGAGGACCTCGGCGGCCGTGCCCAGCTTCCATCCGGCCTTCGCGAACCGTGCCTTCTGCGTCTTATTCATGACTCGTCCACCTTCCTGAAGTCTGCCAGCCGCTTCTTGCATTGCCGGATCACCTCGACGGGCGTCGCCCGACATCGATATTATGTCGGTTTCGGCATATCTCAAGCCGGCCTCAGGAGGTCTTCACTCGGCGGCGAGCATCCTACCGATCAAGTTGGCGGTCGATCGGTTACCTGACCGGTCTTGACAGTTAGTATTTTCATTACTAAATCTAATATATGAGCTTCCAGCTCCAGCCCGCCAACCCCGTCCTGGCGGCCCTGTTCCCGGCCAAGGCACGGCGGGCCCTCGTGGAGGCGCTCTTCTCAGGCCATGCGCCAGAGGCCTCGCTGAGCGAACTGGCGCGGCGTGCGAGGCTGACCCCTCGAGCCGTCAACGTCGAGGTTCAGCGACTCGAGCAGGCGGGGCTCGTAGAGGTCAGGACCATCGGATCGGCGCACCTGGTCCGCCTGAATGAGCGCAGCGCTTCGGCGCGGGCGCTCTCCAGGCTGCTCGGGGCGGCCATGCTGCAGCCGGCCGGCGGCGAAGTGGATCCGGACGTGCGTCCTTCTCTCGCCGCGCACGGTGCACCCTTGCAAGGGGTGACGCCGAGCGAGGTCTACTCGCTGACCGAGACGGTCCTCCGAGGGCTGAAGGCTGCACGGACCGACCCAACGGTCCTGCGCGTGTTGCCGGTCGTCCTCGCCAAGCACGCCATGGCCCTCGACTGGATCGAGCTCAAGGAGGGGGCCCGGCGCATGAACCTCAAGGCGGAACTGGGCGTCCTGCTCGATCTGACCGGCACGGCCGCCGGGCTTCCTCACCTCTGCGCGCAGGCCGAGGGGCTCCTCGATGCCCGCAGGAAGCGGACTCGCTACTTCCCGAGCGTGCAGGGCACGTTCGACCGCCAGCTCGCCGAGCGGCGCAGCCCCGCCGCGGCCAGCCGGTGGAACTTCTACATGAACATGTCCGAGGCCTCGGTTCGCGATCTCTTGAGGAAGCATGTCCGGGCCACGTAGCTACCAGCCCAAAGAGCTCGAGGCCTTCCTCCGGCTGCTCGATCGCGAGCTGACCAGTCCCGTGACGATCACGGTGATCGGCGGCGCGGCCATCGGGCTGGTCTACGACACGCGGCACGCCACCACCGACATCGACCTCATCCCAATCGGGCTGGAGTCGTTCTGGGAGGCCGTCGCCCGGGCCCAGCAGACCTCTCCGGTTCCGCTCCAGACGGTGTCGTTCTTCGTCGCACCATACGACTACGAGGACCGCCGCTCTCCCCTCTCGCTCAAGGGCCTCGAGCGGCTCACCGTCCTCGTTCCCGAGGAGCACGACCTGGTGATCATGAAGGCGGGCCGTGCCGAGGCCCATGACCTCGCGGCCGTCGCCGACATCCACGCCAGGAGGCCGCTCGACCTGGAGACGCTGGTGCTCAGGTACTACGACGCCCGCACCCAGGTCACCGGGTCGATGGCCGACTTCACCCTCAACTTCCTCGCCGTGGTGGAGCGGCTCTTTGGAACGCCTTCGGCGGAGCGAGTCAGGCTGAGGCTCCTGGACCAGCCGCCGCCTCCGCCCGGGAAGGTCTAGCTCCAGAGGGAAAGGGGGAAGTGGCCGCTGGCCGGCCCCCAGAAACGAAACCCCCGCCAGCTGGACGAGGGCTGGCGGGGATGATGGTGACCCCTACGGGAATCGAACCCATGTCTTCGCCGTGAGAGGGCGACGTCCTAACCGCTAGACTAAGGGGCCAAGAAGCGGGCCTTCTGTACCCTCTCGCGTTGCGGCAGTCAACGCTCGAGGATGGTTTCCAGCGTGAAGCTGGGGGACAAGGATTCGAACCTTGATAGCCAGATCCAGAGACTGGCGTCCTGCCGTTAGACGATCCCCCAAGAAGAGGTCATGACTTCGTTTTCACCAGGATGAAGAGGCGGGTCTCGCCCTTCACCTCGTACAGGTTCAGCCCTTCCCAGCTCCCCGGCTTCGCCTCCGGGTTCTCGATGTGCACGGCCTTCACGCCCGGTTGATCGGCGATGGGCCGCCTCGGGTACTTCCCCGGTGGCAGGGCGGAGCGGAAGTGCTTCAGCGCGTCGTCGTACTTCCGTTCGACCTGGTAGCGGTTCTCCCCGATCCGCCTCGCGTCGTCCGGGAGGGTCAGCCCGGCCACCTTCTCGGCCAGGCAAACACCCGGAAACGCCACGAGGAGCGCGGCGAGAGCGGCCTTATATCGGGGGGCGCCGGTCATGGTCAAGTGCGGGTGTACCCTCGCCCGGGAGCCCCGTCAACGAGGCGGCAGGCGCTACCGCCAGACCTGGTAGAGCCGCCCCTTGTGGCCCGGTTGCCGCAGCTTGAGGCCGGCCCGCTTCACGGCGTCGCCGCACTTGGGGCCGATCCAGCAGCCCTTGGGGTCGCTCCGCCGCCAGCTCTTCCGAAAGAGCTGGTGGACCTCCTCGAAGATCGAGTTGAGGGCGCGCGGCTTGCCCTTGAGCTCGTTGGTGGCACCGGTCTGGATCAGCTCGGCCCAGATCCGGCCGCCCTCCAGCTCGCCTGCCTCGTTGAGCTGGCAGCGCTCGTAGTGGAAGACCGGCGACGGGACCTCCTCGATCTTGAGCATGCCTTTGTCGGGGCCGCGCTTGATGGGGTGCACCACCACCGGGGCCAGCCGCTCGAAGGCCAGGTAGTAGCTGCCCTGGTCGAGGGCGGCGACCAGGGCCGCGTCGGGGTCCACGACCAGCGGCTTCCAGTCAGGGGGGAAGAGGTCCGGGTAGAGGGTGACGTCGTGGCGGGCGAGCAGGCGGAAGAACGCCTTCTCGTCCTCGGGCACCATGAAGAAGTCGAGCTTGGAGGCCATTGGGGGGAGGGACTCTACACCGCCCGGAGCACCAGCGCGTCGTACCCCTGGGCGATGCGGGCGGCGAGGATGAGCAGCTCGCCGAGATCGTTCGGGTCGACCTGCTCGCCGCGCCCGTTATCGGCGTACAGCAGGTTGACGACCCGGCCCAGCGCCAGCACCGGCACCACGAAGGCGCTCTGCGGCACGCCGCCCCCGAGCGCCCGCAGCAGCCGGATGTTCGACTCGTTCTTCTGCAGCGGCCCGAGGTAGTGGCTGCGCGTCACGGCCACCGTCGGCAGCACCCCCTCGGCGGCCAGGGGCAGCCGGAGCCGGTGCACCTGCCCGACTTCGACGCCCGGCCCCATCCCCACCCAGCCGTGGATCTCACCGCGCCGCACCGTCAGGAGCAGGGCCCGCCGGAAGCGGGACCGCGCGTAGCGCAGCACGGTGCGGGCGATGGCCCCACGCTCCTTCACCCCTTCGAGCGCCAGCACCGCCTCGGCGAAGCCGATGGCTTCCGGCTCCGGCTCGGCGATCTCCTCGTCGTCGGGGATCGGCTCCAGCTCGGGCACCCCTGAGAGGTCGATTGGCGGAAGCACCTCCGGGTGGCCAAGGTCCGGCGCGGGTGGCGCGGCGGGACCGGGCCCGGGTGGGGCGGCGACCACGGGCGGGGCGGTGGCGGCCGGCGCCCGCAGCGGCGACTGGAAAGGGACCGGCGTGGAGAGTCCGACCCGGCCATAGAGCGCGTCGAACTCACCTTCGTCGATCAGGTCCGGGCCGGCCGCCGCCCCCGGCCCGACTGACGTCGGCGTGCGGTGGTGGTCCACGCCCCGCTCCTCGCGGAAGACGCGGTAGGAGCGGACCAGCAGCCGCCAGAGCCGGGACTCGGGCACCACGAACGGGATGATGCTGCGCCCGGTGGCGAAGGCCACCTCGTCGAGCACCGCCACGTTGCCCGGGTCGAGCGTGAGCAGCGCCAGCTTTCGTCCCATGGCCCGGAGCGGCACCACCTCCCAGCGGTCGGCGTCCTCTGCGGCGATCAGCGCGAGCGCCCTGGGGTCGGGGGCGAGATCGCCGTAGAGCGCCGGGGCCTTGTGCCGATCCCCGAGCGCCAGCGCCAGCCGCTCCTCGGTGATGGCCCCGGCCTCGAGCAGGTTGGTGCCGAGCCGAGCGCCGAAGATGGCCTGGGCCTGGAGCGCCTCGTCGATGGCGGCCCGGGCGCATTCGCCCCGCGCCACCAGCAGCTCGCCGAGGCGCTGCGCCATCGCCACCCCTACCCTCGCCCGGGGCGAGTCTGGCGGGCCGGGTCGAGCAGCCGCCTGGCCTCCCGCTCGCCGATTCCGCCCCGCTCCACCGCCAGCTCGCGGACCGAGCGGCCGGTCGCCAGCGACGCCTTGACGATCTCGGCCGCCGCGGCGTAGCCGAGCTTCGGCGCCAGCGCGGTGGCCAGGCTCACCGTCCGCTCGGCGTAGTAGCGGGCCCGGGCCGCGTCGGCCGTCAGGCCGCGGGCGCAGCGCCGGTCGAAGGCGGTCACCGCGGCGGCCAGGATCTGCAGCTGGTGGCAGAGATCGAAGGCCACCAGCGGCATCATCACGTTGAGCTCGAGCTGTCCCCCGGTGGCCGCCGCGGCGATGGCGGCGTCGAGGCCGATCACCTGGTAGCTCACCATGGCCAGCATCTCGGCCATCGAGGGGTTGACCTTGCCCGGCATGATCGACGAGCCGGGCTGGACCGCCGGGAGCTTGAGCTCGCCCAGCCCGGTCGCGGGGCCGCTGCCGAGCAACCGCACGTCGCCGCCGATGCGGAGCAGCTCCACCGCCGCCCCGCGCAGCGCGCCGGAGAGGGCCACGAACGGTCCGAGCGACTGCATGGCGCCGGTGAGGCTGCGCGCCGGCGTGAGCGGCACGCCGGTCAGCCTGGTGAGCTCGGCGATCACCAGCGCCCTGTAGCGGGGGTGGGCGTTGACGCCGGTGCCGACCGCGGTGCCGCCGATGCCGAGCAGCGAGAGCTCCGGCAGCGCGTCGCGCACCCGCCCCGCGGCGGAGCGGAGCGCGGCCGCCCAGCCCTCCACCTCCTGCCCGAGCCGGATGGGCGTGGCGTCCATGAGATGCGTCCGCCCCGACTTGACGATGCCGTCCCAGGCCCGCGCCTTCTTCTCGAAGGTGGCGGCCAGACCGAGCAGCGCCTCGACCACCGCCGGCGCCAGCTCCAGCGCCGCCAGCCGGATGGCGGTCGGGACCACATCGTTGGTCGACTGCGCCATGTTGACGTGGTCGTTCGGGTCGACGAGGGCGTGGTCGCCGCGGCGCCCACCCAGCAGCTCGGCGGCCCGGCTCGCCAGCAGTTCGTTGACGTTCATGTGGTGCGAGGTCCCGGCGCCGGCCTGGTAGACGTCGACCACGAACTGCTCCCGCCAGCGCCCCGCCAGCACCTCGCGCGCCGCCGCCTCGATGGCCCGGGCGGTGGGGCGCGGCAGCAGGCCGAGCCGGGCGTTGGCGCGGGCCGCGGCGATCTTGATCCGGACGGTGGCGTCGATGAAGGCCGGGTGGGCGCGGAGCCCGGAGATGGGGAAGTTCTCCACCGCGCGCGCCGTCTGGGCGCCCCAGAGCGCCGCCGCCGGCACGCGCAGCGCGCCCATGGTGTCGCGCTCGACGCGGGTGCGCCCCTTGGACCTAGCCCGGTTGGCCATCAGTCGACCGCGATCTCCTGGGCCCTGGCGCCACCGTCGACCACGTACCAGACCTTGACCTTCTGGCCGACGGCCAGCCGGGCGGGCGTGCCGAGCGGCTGGCCCGCGGCGTCGAAGACCTGCACGTCGGCGCCGGCCTTGAAGGTCACCACCCCGGCGGCGCACTGGACCCGCAGCTCCGCCTTGACGGCGTCGTAGCCGAGCACGGTCCCGGGATCGAACTTGGTCCGTTCGGTGACTTGCGCCACGCGCGGCGCGGGGAACGGCAGGGGGGGCGCGGCCAGCAGGAGGGCAACGATGAGAGCGTTCATGGCAGGCAGTATGGCTTTTCCGGAGCCGGCCGCCAACGCCTCCGGGGCGCCGGGCGCCCGCAGGGGTTACAATGAGGGCTCATGGCTGAGCGCACCCGACCCGGAGATGGCGCCGACGTCGCGTCGCCCAAGACGCGCACCCGCAAGAAGGTGGCCCGTCCGCCGCTCTTCAAGGTGCTGTTGCACAATGATGATTTCACGACGCAGGAGTTCGTCGACTGGGTGCTGGTGACGGTCTTTCGGCACGACGCCGAGACCGCCCATCGCATCATGTTGAACGTTCACATGCACGGCGTCGGTGTCGCGGGTATCTATCCAAGAGAGATCGCCGAGCACAGGGCCGAGAAGGTGATGACCCTGGCCCGGGAGGCCGAGTACCCCCTCCTCTGCACGATCGAGCCGGAGTGACGATGGTGACCGTTTCAAAGGACCTGCAGCAGACCCTCCAGGCGGCGGTGTCCGACGCCCGCAAGCGCAAGCACGAGTACGTCACCCTGGAGCACCTGCTCCGGGCCCTGGCCGCCGACAAGGTGGCCAGCGAGGTGCTGATCGCCTGCAGCGCCGACCTGCCGACGCTGACGCGGGAACTGGACGAGTACCTGACCCGCACCCTCGAGGCCCTGCCCGACGAGCAGGATCCGGAGCAGACCGCCGCCTTCCAGCGGGTGCTGCAGCGGGCCGCCTGGCACGTCCAGGGGGCCGGACGCAGCGAGCTGAACGGTGGCGACGTGCTGGTGGCGCTCACCCGCGAGCGCGGCTCCCACGCCGTCTACCTGCTGGAGAAGCAGAGCGTCCGCCGCATCGACATCCTCCAGTACCTCTCCCACGGCGTCACCAAGGACGGCGAGGGCAGGGCCCTGCCCGGCGCCGGCAGCGCGCCCGGCGAGGGGGGCGACGCCGGTGGCGACGAGGAGGAGGGGCCGCCGCAGACCGTCAAGGATCCCTTCAAGGCCTTCACCGTCAACCTGGTGGAGCGCGCCGCCAAGGGGCAGATCGATCCGCTGGTGGGGCGCGACGCCGAGATCGAGCGGACCATCCAGGTGCTCTGCCGCCGCCGCAAGAACAACCCGGTATTCGTCGGGGACCCGGGGGTGGGCAAGACCGCCATCGTCGAGGGGCTGGCGCTGCGCATCCACGACAAGAAGGTCCCGTCCATCCTGGCCGGCTGCGCCATCTACTCGCTCGACATGGGCTCGCTGCTGGCCGGCACCAAGTTCCGCGGCGAGTTCGAGCAGCGGCTCAAGGGGGTCATCGCCGGCGTCAAGAAGGTGCCGGGCGCCATCCTCTTCATCGACGAGATCCACACCATCGTCGGCGCCGGCGCCACCAGCGGCTCCTCGATGGACGCCTCCAACCTGCTCAAGCCCTCGCTGGCCTCGGGCGAGCTGCGCTGCATCGGCTCGACCACCTACCAGGACTACAAGGCCACCTTCGAGCGCGACCACGCGCTGGCCCGCCGCTTCCAGAAGATCGAGGTCGGCGAGCCGACCGTCGAGGACACCATCAAGATCCTCAAGGGGCTGAAGAAGGTCTACGAGGACCACCACGGCGTCGAGTACTCGGCCCGCGCGCTGCGGGCCGCCGCCGAGCTCTCGGCCAAGCACATCAACGACCGCAAGCTCCCCGACAAGGCCATCGACGTGCTCGACGAGGCCGGGGCCCGCGACCGGATGCGCCCCGAGGAGAAGCGCCACCACCGCATCACCGCCCGCGACGTGGAGCGGGTGGTGGCCCGCATCGCCAAGATCCCGGAGCGGACCGTCTCCAGCGACGACCGCAGCGCCCTGCAGAACCTCGAGCCGGAGCTCAAGAAGGTGATCTTCGGCCAGGACCCGGCCATCGACGCCATCGCCTCGGCCATCAAGCTGGGGCGCAGCGGGCTGGGGAGCCCGGAGAAGCCGACCGGCTGCTTCCTCTTCTCCGGCCCGACCGGCGTCGGCAAGACCGAGCTGGCCAAGCAGCTGGCCCGCATCCTCGGCGTCGAGTTCCTGCGCTTCGACATGACCGAGTACCAGGAGAAGCACACCGTGAGCCGGCTCATCGGCGCGCCGCCCGGCTACGTCGGCTTCGACCAGGGCGG
>JANYBC010000081.1 GCA_025360965.1 Anaeromyxobacter sp.
CTGAGGACGATGCGGACGCGCCCGAAGGGCCGGCCGCCCCCGCCCGACCCGACGGTGCACCAGGAGCCACATGAGCAAGCCGACCACCGGGACCGTCCGGCTGCAGAAGTTCCTCGCCGAGGCCGGGCTGGCCTCCCGCCGCAAGGCAGAGGAGATCATCCAGTCGGGCCGGGTCAAGGTGAACGGGCTGGTCGTGAAAGAGCTCGGGACCAAGGTGACGCCCGGGCGTGACCTGGTGGTGGTGGACGGCCAGGCCATCGAGGTGAGCTCGGTGCGCCGCTACATCCTGCTCTACAAGCCGCCGGGGTGCGTCACCACGCTCTCTGACCCGCAGGGGCGTCCGACCGCGCGCGGCTACCTCTCTGGCGTCGAGGAGCGGGTCTTCCCGGTGGGACGGCTCGACTACGACGCCGAGGGGGCGCTGCTCTTCACCGACGACGGCGAGTTGGCCAACCGGCTGGCTCACCCGCGCTACGGCCACCGCCGCATCTACCTGGTCAAGACCAAGGGCGTGCCGGACGAGGCGGCGCTGCGGCGCATGGTAGAGGGCGTCCGGCTCGAGGACGGCCCGGCCCAGGCGCTCAGCGCCGAGATCCACGAGAAGGTTGAGACCAACACCTGGATCAAGATCGTGGTCGGGGAGGGGCGCTTCCACCTCGTGAAGCGGCTCTGCGAGGCGGTGGGGTTGCCGGTGCTGCGGCTCTACCGGCCGGAGTTCGGCGGCATCACCGTGGCCCGCCTCCGGCCCGGACACTGGCGGGAGCTGACCTCCGAGGAGGTCCAGACCATGCGGTCGGCGGTCGGGATGTCGGGCGGCGAGGCGGGCCGCACGGCGCTGCCGCACGAGCTGCCCAAGGCGGGACGCCGCCACGGCCACGGCCCCCCGCCCCAGGCGGCGGTCCACGCCGGGACCGATCGGCCCGGCCATGCAGGGGACCAGCGAGCCTTCCGGGAGAACAACCTGCCGGCGGGCCGGGCGAGTGGGAAGCCGGGTGGGAAGCCGGGTGGGAAGCCGGGGGTCAAGCCGGCCGGGAAGGAGCGCCCCGGCAGGCCGGACCAGCGCGAGCGGGGCGGCCGTCCGCAGCGGACCGAGCGGACCGAGCGGACCGAGCGGCCGGTGCGGCCGGAGCGAGCTGTCCCTCCCGAGGGGAGTGGCCAGAAGGTCCGGCCGAACCGGGGCAGCCGCCAGGAGCGCGCCTCACGGGGAGGCCAGCCGCCGCGCCCCAGCGGCGCACGCCCCGGCGGGTTCGGAAGGCGGGACACGGGGGGGCGTCCTCCACGTTCGCGCCACTAGCGGCCGCTTTGCCTTGCAGCGCAAGGACGCGGCGCGGGACAGTGCAGGCGATGGCCCATCACCGCCCACTTGGCCTGCTGCTCGCCACCCTGGCGCTGGCCGGCTGCTCGTCTTCGGCCGACCTCGACTCGCCGGATCCGCAGCGCCGCGCCGCTGCGGTGCGACGCCTCGGGGGCAGCTCGCCGGAGCGGGCGCTGCCGGCCCTGTTGCTGGCGCAGGCCGACCGGAGCGTGGAGGTCCGCGTCGCCGCTGCGGAGGCCTTCCTCCGGCTCGGCGGTCCGCGGGCAGCCGACGGGCTCGGGGCCATGCTGGGCGACGTGGAGCCGATGGTCGCCGGTGCGGCCGCGCGGGGGCTGGCCGACCTGCCGGCCGGGGCCGGAGGCCGGGAGCGGTTGCTGGCCGGGTACGGCCAGGCCAGCTCCTCCGGCCGTGCGGCCATCGCCGGGGCGCTCCTGCAGATCGGCGCCACGCTTCGTGACGCCGTCGAGGTGGAGGCCCGGCAGAAGTACGAGCGGAACCTCTCGGCGCTGGAGCGCGGTAGCCCGGCCGAGCGGGCCGGCGCAGCGGAGGAGCTGGGCGCCAGCGGGCGGGTCGAGGCGGTGGCCAGGCTGGTCGGTTTGCTGACCGAGGCCGACAGGCTCGAGCCGTCGCTGGTGGCCGGCGTGGCTCGCGGCCTCGGCGCCTCGCGGGACCGCACCACCAGGCCCCGGCTGGAGCGGCTGCTGGCGTCACAGCGGCCGAGCGTCGCCGAGGCGGCGGCCGACGGGCTTGGCCTGCTGGGTGACCCGGCCAGCGCCGACCTCCTGGCCGGGGTCGCGGAGCGGGGAGGCGCCCCCGGTTCGGCCGCGATGGGGGCGCTGGCCGCGCTGCCCTCGGCGCCGGAGGTCGCCAGCGCGCTCTGCGCGGTCGCGGTGCGGACCGCTGATCCGGAGCGGGCCTCGCAGGCAGCCCGGCTGGCCCGCGGTCGCGACGCGGCCTGCCCGGCCCGGCCCCTGCTCAATCGCGTCGGGCGGGTCGGGGAGCGGGCGGCGCTGGCCGCCCTGGCGGAGCTGCGGTGGGAAGGGGCACAAGCCGAGGCCGTGAGCCGCAGGCTGCTGGCGGTGCTGGCGGTCCGGAGCGGGGAGCCCGAGGTGCGGATGGCCGCCGCACGGGCCATCGGGATGGCCGGCTGGCCCGGCGCCGCCGGCGAGGTGGTGGATCGGGCAGCGGCACTCTTCAAGCGGATCGACGAGGCGCGGGTTCGGCTCGACGCCGACCCGAAGCGCCCCCCGGCCTTCCTCGAGCCGGCCGAGGCCGGTGAGCTCGGGGCGTTGCTGGCGGCGGGGGCACGGCTGCGAGCCGACGGGTTGGCGCCGATCATCGCGCGCGGTCTGCGCGAGCCCTCCCCGGCCATCCGGGCCGGGGCCCTCGAGGGACATGGC
Source organism: Anaeromyxobacter sp. (assembly GCA_025360965.1). GTDB lineage: Bacteria > Myxococcota > Myxococcia > Myxococcales > Anaeromyxobacteraceae > JADKCZ01. The sequence goes on from JANYBC010000081.1 coordinate 2,716, forward strand.
TGGCTGGCGGGTGCCGCCTCGATCCCGCAGCTCGAGCTCGGGTTGACTGACCCGGCAGGGGAGGTCCGCTCCGCAGCGGCGCGAGCCCTGGGGCGCCAGGGTCAGGCCGGGGCGCCCCCGCTGGTCCGGGCCGCAGCCGCGAGCCGGGCTGGCGAGGGGAGCTGGCGCATCGAGCTGGCGCAGGCCCTGACGCTCACCGGGAGCAGCGAGGCGACCGAGGGGCTGGCCAGGCTCCTCGAGGGTCCATCGACCGCGGCCGGGATCCGGGCGCTCGCCCAGCTCGGAGCCTCGAGCGGCGGCAAGCCGCTCCTGGCGCTGGTGGAGCGAGGCGATGGCGCCTGGCTCCCCGAGGCGGTCGACGGGCTGGCCTCGCTGGCCGGGGCCGAAGCGGGTGGGGCGATCGCCAGGCTGATCACCAGCGAGCGGAGCGAGGTGCGCGAGGCGGCGGTCCGGGCCCTGGGGCGGCTCCGCCATGAGCCGGCGTCGGCCGGGCTCGAGGCGCTCAAGAGCGACTACGTGGTCGGGGTGCGGCGCGCCGCCATCGAGGCCTTGGCGCGGCTCCCCTCCCGCCGGCCCGGCGCGCGAAGGCCCTAAGCGTCCGTAAAGGCGACCGACTTCCCGCCCCGTGCTAGGGATCTGGGCATGGCCGATCTGCGCAAGCTCAAGGACAAGGCCGCCGAGCTGGCCTCGAAAGGCAAGGTCGAGAAGGCGGCCGAGCTCTTTCGAGAGATCCTGCGCGCCGATCCCCGCGACCTCGCCACCTGCCAGAAGCTGGCCGACGTTCTGCGGCGGGGCGGCGAGATCGCCGAGGCGGTCGAGCGGTACGCGGAGGTGGCCGAGCGCTTTGCCCGCGACGGGCTGCTGATCAAGGCGATCGCCATCTGCAAGACCATCCTCGAGCTCGATCCCGAGCACGTGATCACGCAGCGGCAGCTCGCCGAGCTCTACTCCAAGCGGTCGATCGCCGACGCCGGCCGGGCCCCGGTGCGCCCAGCGATGGCCGCGCCGGCCCCCAGGTCGCCCGCGCCGCCGCGGCCCTCAGCCGACAAGGGCCTCGAACTGGCGGTGGAGCCGGAGGCCGACGGGGAGTTCGAGGGTGGCGTCGCCTTGCCGCTCCTGCCCCGGGCGGAGCCGACGCCCGAGGCCCCGACCAGCCATCCGACCGCCTTCAACCTGATCGTCGCCGCCGCCGAGGAGGCGATCGAGGCCGGAGTCGAGGACGGCTTCGACGTCGACGTCGACCTGGTCGACTCCGAGGCGGTGGTGATGCTGGAGGAGGAGGAGGTCGAGATGGCCGCGCCGGACGCGCGCCTGCCGCGCTTCCCCATCTTCTCCGACCTCGGGCCCGAAGCCTTCGTGGCCCTCACCGAGGCGATCCGGGTCACCCGGCTCGCCGCCGGCGAGACCGTCATCACCGAAGGTGACGTCGGCACTGCCTTCTACGTGGTGGCCACCGGCCGGCTGGTCGTGAAGAAGCGGGACGAGAGGGGCGACCAGGTGGTGCTGGCCCACCTCGGCGAGGGGGACTTCTTCGGCGAGATGGCGCTGCTGGCGACGGCCCCGCGCAACGCCACCGTGGTGGCGGAGGAGCCGTCGGAGCTGCTGGTGCTGGACTTCGAGGTGCTGCGGACGCTGGCCGGTCGCTTCCCCCACCTGGCCCACTCGCTGCGCCGCTTCTACCGGCAGCGGCTGCTGGCCAACGCCCTGGCGGTCAGCCCGCTCTTCCGGCCCTTCGGGCGCGAGGACCGCAAGGCGGTGATGGAGAAGTTCCGCGAGCGTGCCGTCCGGCCCGGCGAGGTGATCATCGGCGAGGGGGAGCCTGCCGACGGGCTCTACGTGGTGCTGGAGGGGGCGATCGACGTGACCCGGCGCACCGAGGCGGGCGACCTGCTGGTCGGGCAGCTCCGCGAGGGCGACCTCTTCGGGGAGATCAGCTGCTTGCGGAAGACCGGGGCCACCGCGACGGTGATCGTGAAGCGCGGCGGATCGCTGCTCAGGCTGCAGCGCGCCGACTTCGACGCGCTGGTGATGACCTACCCGACGGTGCTGGAGCTGGTGTCACAGCTCTCCGAGGAGCGGGCCCAGAACCTCGACGCCATCCTCTCCGGGTCGGCCGCCTACTCCGATGAGGGATTGGTCCTGATCTGATCGCCGTCGCCCTCACCCGGCGTAAGGGGGAGGAGGCGGCGGGCCCGGTGGGGGGATGGGCGGCGGCGCCCCAGCCGGGACCGTCTCGAGCACCGGCGTCTGGCCGAAGCGGGTCCTGAGCACCGCGCCGAAGGTGGCCATCACCAGGGTGGCCCAGAGCAGCCAGCCGAGGTACGGCACCGCGAAGGCCAGCATCACCAGCCAGAGGCCGACGGCCAGTTGCAGGATGCCGGTCCCGCGGTGCACCACCGCCGGCAAGGCCCGGCCGATCAGCACGGCCACCGCGGTGACGCCCATCAGGTAGGCGACGCCGATGCCGAGCGCCTGGACCACCAGCAGCGGGATGCCGACGATGGTCACCACCAGGAGCAGGGAGAGCAGCGGCTGGGCCAGCAGGCCGAGCAGGCCGGCCAGCACCGAGGTGCCGGGGTTGGCCAGCAGTGACGCGGCCACCGCCTCGACGCGCCGCGGGAAGAAGGTCACCAGCAGGAACCCGAGCAGGAGCATGACGCCGAACTTGGCCACCCACTTGGCCAGCGCCCAGCCGGCGCTGCTGCTCTCCTCGTGGCCGCGGAGGCTGAGCGTCCTGAGCAGCTCGCCGGCACCGGGGAAGCCGACCGTCACCTTCTGGCCCCCGACGTCGCCGGCCGGATCGATCAGCACCCGACCGCCGATGGCGACGGCGTCCCGCTCCACCGACGCACCCGGGCCGACGTGGACGTCGCCGGCGATGGCCACCACCTGGCGGGCCGACGAGCCGGCCTCCAGGGTGACGCTGCCGAGCACCGCCACCACCTCGCGAGCCTCGGCGCCGGGGCGCAGGGTGACGTTGCCGCGCACCGCCGTGACGTCGCGGGCCGCCTGGCCCGGCTCGACCACCACGTCGCCGCCCACCTTCTCGCGGTCGCTCGGCGAGCCGCCCTTGGACCGGCGGGCCTCGCGCTCGGCCCGGCGCGCCTCCCGCTCGGCGGTGCGCGTCGCATCCTCGGTCATCCTGCCGATCTCCTCGCCGATGTCGCCGAGGGCGTCGAGCGCGTCGAGGCGGAAGCGGTGGCCGCGGCCGCTCACGATCACCACGTTGCCCTTCCGCTCGGCGGTGAGCCCGGCCTGGGAGAGGACCGCCCGGAGCACCTCCTCGACGGGGGCGTCCTTGAAGGTGGCCGTCACCTTGCCGTGCATGCCCGGCGGAAGGGTGATGGAGAGCCCGGTCTTGCGTCCGATCTCGAGCAAGGCGTCGCGGCCGTCCTCATCCTCGAAGTCGCCGGTGAAGCTCCGGCCGGTCGGCTTGTCGAAGCCGGCCAGGACCGGCCTGGCCGGCTGTGCCGGCGCGAGCGGACCGAGCCCCGGCGCCACCCCCACGATGGTGCCGCGCCGGGTGGCCACCAGCCCCGAGCCGGAGAGCACCACCCGCAGCGCCTCCTCGACCGGCACGTCCTTGAGCCGGAGCATGAGCATCCGGTCGCCGAGCCGGCCGGTGTTGGTGGCCACGCTCCAGCCTGCCGCCTTGCCGATCTCGACCACCGCGTCGTCGATGGTCTGCTTGGTCTCGAGGGTGATCCGCCTGCCCGAGGGCTGGGCCGGCCACTCTCCTCGCAGCAGGTCGGCGTCGCTGGCGGCCGCTTCGGCGCGGGCGGCCGGCCTGGCCGGCGGCGCAGGGGGGGCCGCGGGAGCTGCCGGGACCGGCGGGGCGGCCGGGGCCGGGCGTGCCATCGCGGGTGGCGCGGGTGGCGCGGGTGGCGACCCGGCGGTCTCGGGGCCCTGCAGGAGGAGGAGCGTGGCGAGGAGGGCGAGCATGGAGGCTCCGTTCAGATCGACTCGGTGCGGGCCGCCGGCATGAGGCGCGAGAGGCCGTAGAAGAGGGGGAGGGAGAGGGCGGTGGTGACCAGCAGCAGCGGGAGCCGGAGCGCCGAGAGCAGGCCGGGCAGGACGCTGAGGCCGAGCCGGAGGGAGCGGCCGAGGGGGTCGAGCAGCTCGGAGAGGGAGCTGACGGCGTGGCCGAGGCCGGATGCGCCGGCCGCCACCAGGCCGAGCCCGGCCACCAGGACGACCGCGGCGGCCAGGCCGACCGCCCAGCGCCGCTCGCGGCCGGCAGCCCGCTCGACCTCGTCGATGCGGGTCATCACCCGGGCGGTGAAGTCGGAAGGCAGCTCCGGGACCTGGAGCCGGCCGAGGGCGTCGTCGAGCAGCCGGAAGGACTCGACCAGGGCCTGGCACTCCAGGCAGGAGGAGGCGTGCCCGGCGACGCCTGCGTCGGTGGCCGGATCGAGCAGCTCCTCGATGAGCCGCTGGGCCTGCGCTTCGGTCAGGTGTCCGCTCAAGGTGGTCATGGTCAGCCCTCCAGCCCGTGGTCGGTGAGCGTCGCCCGCAGCTTGCCCCGGGCGCGGTGCAGCCAGGTCATCACCGTCCCGACGGGAACCTCGAGCGTCTCAGCGATCTCCTTGTAGGAGAGCTGCTCGACGTGGAAGAGCTGGATCACCTCGCGGTAGTTGGCCGGCAGCGCCGCCACCGCCGCCTCGAGGGTGACGCGTGTCTGCGCCTGCTCCAGCAAGGCGTCGGCGGCCGGACCGTGGCCGGCCAGCTCGACCGGCGGGGCCCCATCCTCGGGCGCGGCGTCGAGCGCCACCTGCCGTCCGGTGGTGCCCTTGCGGCGGAGCTGGTCGAGGGTGTGGTTGCGGGCGATGCGCAGGATCCAGGGACCGAACGGCTGCTCCACGTCGTAGGTCGAGATGGCGCTCCAGGCCCGGACGAAGGTCTCCTGGGCGGCGTCGCGGGCCTCTTCGGGGTCGCGGAGCAGCCTGAAGGCGATGCCGTGGACCGGGCGGCGGTAGAGGTCGACCAGCCGGGCGAAGGCGTTCCGGTCGCCGCGCGCGGCGGCCCGCGCCAGGAGCGCGTCGTGGGTCAGCTCCTTCACCTGGGGCAGCACCTCGGCGAGAGCGGGGAGGGAGAATGCGTAACCGGGAGATGTCGTGGCGCCAACCATGCCATTCCATACGGAAAATCATTCGGCCTATTTCAGGCTCGGGCCGCAGGCCTTCCCGGCCAGGCCCGGCTGCCAGGAAGGGCGCCCCTTGCCGACCGGGATCCGAGCTAATCGCCTGCCGGATCAGCCAGTTGGCTCTCTCACTTCCATACGAGGGGCGGGGAGGGGACGCCCGAGAGCGTTGTCGGCCAGGGGGAGCGCCGCTATAAGAGCCACCCCATGGCCATCGACAAGAGCAGCGCGCTGGAAGCCCTCAAGAAGGTCAACGACCCGGAACTGCACCGGGACCTCGTCAGCCTCGGGATGATCAAGGATCTGGAGGTGCAGGGAAGCGCCGTCTCGCTCAAGGTCGAGCTGACCACACCGGCCTGCCCGCTCAAGGAGACCATCAGCAAGGACGTCGAGGCGGCCCTCCGGGGCGCCGGCGCCAGCGCCGTGAAGATCACCTGGGGAGCGCAAGTCCGCTCCGCCCCGGGCGTGGCCGCCGCCTCGCTCACCCCGGGGGTGAAGAACATCATCCTGGTCGGCGCTGGCAAGGGCGGGGTCGGCAAGAGCACAGTCGCGATCAACCTGGCTGTGGCGCTGGCCCAGCTCGGCGCCAAGGTCGGCATCCTCGACGCCGACATCTACGGCCCCTCGATTCCCATCTTGACCGGGGTCACCGAGAAGCCGACCTCCAGGGACGGCAAGAAGATCTCGCCGCTGCGGGCCCACGGCGTCGACGTCATGTCGATCGGCTTCCTCGTCGATCCTGACCAGGCGCTCATCTGGCGCGGCCCCATGGCCACCGGCGCGCTGCTGCAGCTCCTGCGCGAGGTGGAGTGGGGCGAGCTCGACTACCTGGTGCTCGACCTGCCGCCCGGCACCGGCGACATCCCGCTCACCATCTCCCAGAACGTCAAGGCGGCCGGCGTGGTGCTGGTCTCGACGCCGCAGGACGTGGCGCTGGCCGACGTGATCCGCGCCAAGCTCATGTTCGACAAGGTCTCGGTCCCCATCCTCGGCATCGTCGAGAACATGTCGGCCTTCATCTGCCCGCACTGCCACGTCGAGACCCCCATCTTCGACAAGGGCGGGGTCAGGGACGCGGCCGAGAAGATGGGGATCCGCTTCCTCGGCGAGGTGCCGCTCGACCTCGCAATCCGGGTCGGCGGCGACAAGGGGCTCCCGGTGGTGGCCGGCGCGCCAGACAGCGTGCAGGCCAAGGCCTTCATCGAGGTGGCCAAGCAGGTGGCCGGGGCGGTGAGCCAGCAGGTGGTCAAGGCGCCGCGGCTGCCGGTGATTGGCCAGCCGGCCGCCCGGGGGTAACATCGTGGCGGCGGGAGGCGCCATGGACGAGCCGCGACCAGACGAGCCGGGGACTGAGGGCGCCAAGGGGCTGCAGGAGGCCCTGCGCAAGGTGATCCTGACCGGCATGGGAGCGCTCTTCCTGACCGAGGAGGGGGCGCGCCGGCTGGCCAGGGAGTGGAAGCTGCCCAAGGAGCTGGTCGGCTACCTTGGGCAGCAGGCCGTCGGCGCCAAGGAGGAGGTGCTGCGGATCTTCTCCGACGAGGTGCGCCGCTTCTTCGAGTCGGAGGCGGTGCGGCGCGAGGTGGCCCGGACCCTCTCGTCGATGGTGATCGAGGTGAAGGCCGAGATCAGGGTCCGCCCCGACGAGCAGGGCGAGCCGAGGCCGGTCGTGAAGGCCGAGGTGAAGACCCGCCCCGCCGAGGCGCCGAACGACGAGCCGACTGGCGACTGATCGCAGTCAAGGGCGCGACAAGCCGGCGCAGGCGCGGGTGAATCCCGCGTTGACAAGCGCTCGGCCCTTCTCTTACATGCGGAAACCTTTCTGAAGGGCGGGGGTGCGCGTGGCGATCGAGACCATGGCCGTGATCGGCGCTGGGCAGATGGGCAGCGGCATCGCGCAGGTGGCGGCGCAGGCCGGGCTGAAGGTGATCCTGGCGGACGCCTCGCCAGAGCTGGCCCGCAAGGCCCACGACAAGCTCGGCGCGTCGCTGGCGAAGCTGGTGGAGAAGGGGAAGCTCCAGGCCGCAGACCGCGAGGCGATCCTCGGGCGCATCCGCCCCGCCGCCAGCCTCGACGACTGCGCCCCGGCCGACCTGGCCATCGAGGCGATCGTCGAGAACCTGCAGGTCAAGGCCGAGGTCTTCAAGAAGCTCGACGCCCTGCTGCGGCCGGAGGCGCTGCTCGCCTCCAACACCAGCTCGATCTCGATCACCGCCCTGGCGGCCACCACCCGGCGCCCCGGCCAGTTCATCGGCATGCACTTCATGAACCCGCCGCCGGTGATGGCGCTCATCGAGGTGATCCGGGGGCTGCAGACCTCCGACGCCACCTACGCCGCCATCACGGAGCTGGCCAGGAAGTTCGGCAAGACGGTGGTCACCTCGCGCGACGTCCCGGGGTTCATCGTCAACCGCATCCTCATCCCGCTCATCAACGAGGCCTGCTTCGCCCTGCAGGAGGGGCTGGCCTCGGCCGCCGACATCGACACCGGCGTCAAGCTGGGGCTCAACCACCCCATGGGGCCGCTCACCCTGGCCGACTTCATCGGCCTCGACACCTGCCTCTCCATCGCCGAGGTGCTCCACCGAGAGCTGGGCGAGGACAAGTACCGGCCGGCGGCGCTGCTGCGCACCTACGTGGCGGCCGGCTGGCTGGGGCGCAAGACCGGCCGCGGCTTCTACCAGTACCAGGGGCGCTAGATGTCCTTCCAGAACATCAGCTGGGACGTGGCCGACGGGATCGGCACGCTCACCATCAACCGGCCCAAGCAGCTCAACGCCCTCGACGCCGCCACGCTCGGGGAGATCGCCGGGGCGCTGGAGCTGGCGCGGGTGCAGCCCGGCGAGGTCCGGGCGCTGATCCTGACCGGCGCGGGGGAGAAGGCCTTCGTGGCCGGCGCCGACATCGCCGCCATGGCGAAGCTGGGGCCAGCCGAGGCCCGCGAGTTCGCCGCGCTCGGCCACCGCACCCTGAACGCCCTCGAGGCCTTGCCGGTGGTCACCATCGCCGCCGTCAACGGCTTCGCGCTGGGCGGCGGCTGCGAGCTGGCCATGGCCTGCGATCTCATCTACGCCAGCGAGAGGGCCCGCTTCGGCCAGCCCGAGGTCAACCTCGGGCTCATCCCCGGCTTCGGCGGCACCCAGCGGCTCATCCGGCGGGTCGGCCTGATGCGCGCCAAGGAGATGATCTTCTCCGGCGAGGTCTACGACGCCGCCACCGCCCGCGCCGCCGGGCTCTGCCTCGAGGTGCTCCCGCCCGAGCGGCTGCTGGAGCACGCCCGCGCCAAGGCCAGGGTGATCGCCTCTCGCGGTCCGGCCGCCGTGGCCACCTGCAAGCGGGTGATGCAGCAGGGGGCCGACCAGCTCCTGCCGCAGGCGCTCGACGCCGAGCGGCTGGCCTTCGCCGGCCTCTTCGGCACCGCCGAGACCAAGGAGGGCATGGCCGCCTTCCTGGAGAAGCGCCCCGCCAGCTTCACGACCAGGTAAGGTCCCAGCCCGACCAGGCGGCGACCCGCCCGGGCGCCGACGAGAGAGGATTACCCCATGGACTTCCAGCTCACCGACGAGCAGCGCGCGGTCCGCGACATGTGCCGCGACTTCGCGGCCAAGGAGCTCGCCCCCAACGCCCGCAGGTGGGACGAGCACCACGAGTTCCCGGCCGAGGCCGTCAAGAAGCTGGGCGAGCTCGGCCTGATGGGGATCGCGGTGCCGGCCGAGCTGGGCGGGGCCGGCATGGACAACGTCAGCTACGCGCTGGCCATGGAGGAGATCTCGCGGGGCTGCGGCGGCACCGGCGTGATCGTGAGCGTCAACAACTCGCTCTACTGCGACCCGGTCATGAAGTACGGCACCGACGAGCAGAAGCAGCAGTTCCTGGTCCCCTACGCCAGCGGCCAGAAGCTGGGCGCCTACGCGCTCACCGAGCCGCAGAGCGGCTCCGACGCCGCTGAGACCAAGACCGTGGCGGTGCTGCACGGCGACCAGTACGTGCTCGACGGCTCGAAGAACTTCATCACCAACGGGCCGCAGGCCGACACCGTCCTGGTCTTCGCCATGACCGACAAGGCGAAGCGGCACAAGGGGATCTCGGCCTTCCTGGTGCCGACCGACACGGCGGGCTTCACGCGGAGCAAGCCGGACGACAAGGTCGGGATCCGGGCCTCGGGGAGCTGCGCGCTCTTCTTCGAGGGCTGCGCCATCCCCAAGAGCTACCGGCTCGGCGGCGAGGGTGACGGCTTCAAGATCGCCATGGGGACGCTCGACGGCGGCCGCATCGGCATCGCCTCGCAGGCCCTCGGCATCGCCCGGGCCGGCTACGAGCTGGCGCTGGCCTACGCCAAGGAGCGCAAGGCCTTCGGCCAGCCCATCAGCCAGTTCCAGGCCATCCAGTTCATGCTGGCCGACATGGCCACCGAGCTCGACGCGGCCCGGCTGCTGGTCTGGCAGGCCGCCTGCCTCAAGGACCGGGGGGTGCGCCACTCCAGCGAGAGCGCCATGGCCAAGCTCTACGCCTCGGAGATGTGCGAGCGGGTCACCTCCAAGGGGATCCAGATCCACGGCGGCTACGGCTACGTGAAGGAGTACGACGCCGAGCGTCACTGGCGCGACAGCCGCATCACCCAGATCTACGAAGGCACCAGCGAGATCCAGCGGCTGGTGATCGCCGCCGGCGTCCTCAAGGACTGACGCCGGGCCCGGGGAGGCCTCCCGGCCAGCTGCCATGAACTTCCAGCCCAGCGAAGACCAGGCGGCCGTGGCCGCGACCGCCAGGGCCTACGCCCGGGAGCGGATCGCCCCCGCGGTGCGGGAGAATGATCGCTCGGAGAAGTTCCCGGTCCAGCTCATCCGCGGCCTCGGCGAGCTGGGGCTGCTGGCGGTCAACGTCCCGGCCGAGCACGGCGGCTCCGAGGCCGGCGCGGTGGCCTCGGCCCTCTCGATGATGGAGCTGGCGGCGGTCGACGCCTCG
>JANYBC010000173.1 GCA_025360965.1 Anaeromyxobacter sp.
CCGGTGCCCAGACGGCCGCCTGCTCGGCCGCCGTGAGCTCGAACAGGCCGGCCACGTGGCGGCGCGGGACGATCAGGGTGTGGCCCGGGTTGACCGGGAACCCGTCCTTGAAGGCCACGGCCAGCTCGCTCTCGGCCGTCAGGTCGGGGAGCGCCAGGCGGGCGCAGAGGGGGCAGGGGGGCTCGGTCACGCCGCCAGTCTACCGCGCCGGGTCGCTGACGCCGTCATGGTCCCACGGTAGCCTCGCGGCCTCACATGGCCTCCACCCCGGTCCTCTCCGCCGCCCAGGCTCGCGCGCTCCACCTCGCGGCGCAGGGGCTGCTCGACCCGCCGCGCCGCGCGGCCCGACGCGCCGACCTGCTGGCGGCGGTGCGCCGCATGGCGCTCCTGCAGCTCGACACCATCCAGGTGGTGGCCCGCAGTCACCACCTGGTGCTGCACGCCCGGCTGGGCGACTACCGGCCCGAGCGGCTCGACGAGCTGCTGGCCGGGGCGGCGCTCTTCGAGACCTGGGCCCACGAGGCCTGCCTGGCGCCGGTGGAGGACCACGGGCTGCACCGCCGGCTGCTGGCCACGAGCCACCACTGGTTCCTTCGGCGCGCCCGCGCGCTCCAGGCCGAGCAGGGGGACGGCATGGCGGTCCTGCTCGAGGAGGTCCGCCGCCGCGGACCGGTCAAGGCCTCCGACTTCAGCGGCGACCGGCCACGCCGCCCCGGCTGGTGGGCCTGGAAGAAGGAGAAGGCCTGGCTGGAGGCCTGGCTGGCGCTCGGCGAGCTGATGGTGGCGCGCCGGGAGCGGTTCCAGCGGGTCTACGACCTGACCGGGCGGGTGCTGCCGGCCGCCACGCGCGAGGGGCCGCCGGACGAGGCCGCGGCGCGGCTGCTGGCCATCGAGCTGTCGGTGCGGGCGCTGGGAGTCACCCAGGCCCGCTGGATCAACGACTACTTCCGCACCCGCCCCAGGCTCACGCCCGAGGCGCTGCGCCCGCTGGTGGAGTCGGGCCGGCTGCTGGAGGTGCGCGTCCGCGGCTGGGCGTCGCCCGGCTTCGTCCACCGCGACCACGCGCGGCTGCTGCGCCGCGCCGCCGCCGGCGCGCTCCGGCCGACCCGGACGGCGCTGCTCTCTCCCTTCGACCCGGTGGTCTGGGACCGCGAGCGGGCCCGCGCCATGTTCGGCTTCGACTACCGGCTGGAGTGCTACCTGCCGGCCCGGCGGCGACGCCACGGCTACTTCGCGCTCCCCATCCTGCGGCGCGGGGCGCTGGTGGGGCGGCTCGACGCCAAGGCCCACCGGGCCCGCGGGGTCTTCGAGGTCAAGGCGTTGCACCTCGAGCCGGGCGTGGCGGCCGGGCCCGGCCTGCTCGCCGACCTGGCCGGCGCGCTCACCGCCAGCGCCCGCTGGCACGGGACGCCGGAGGTGCGGCTGGGGCGCCGGGTGGCGCCGCGGCTCAGGGCGGCGCTCCGGGAGCGGCTGGGTGCAGAGTCGGAGTGACCCCTCGGCGGCTCGCTGGCTGGCGCCTTGCTGCTCCTTCAGTCACGTCTCGGCAGAGGAGTCACGTTTCGAGCGGACTCAGATCCAGGGTGCAGGTCAAAGCCAGGTTCGAAGTGAGGCGTCAAGCCCTTGGAACCAAGTTGAGAACGGGGCTTGGCGACCAGTCAAGGCATTGGGGGTGTAGGGGACCAGAGCCCCTGCGCGCGATCCCATGCACTCAGATCGAGGTACTGATGGTTCAAGTCGTCGCCTTCATGAAGGCCTACAACCAGCGGAAGAAGCTCAACCCTTCTCTCAAGCTCGCGGTCGGTGTTTCCGAATCGCGATCGGTCGTTTAGTCCCTCAATGACCCTCACCAGAAGTACAGGGCACCTGCCCGATGCCGGTTGGGCAGGTGAACTTTGTCACGGGCGAGCGCACCGTCCGTCCGTGCAGACCAGGCCCGTCGAGCAATCTGGCGTCGCGGAACATGCACCACCAAATTGCTTCTTTCTTTGGACGGCCGGCTGACTTGGCGTGCTGGCCGAACCCGTTTCACTGGAAGTGGCGCCCGGGACTACGGGTTCACTGTAAGGACGCATCTCCGCGCGAGTACACCGCGTGGGAGTCTCCTTTGGGCAGTAGTAGACCGCGTCGTCGATCGGTAGCCCAAGGAAGTTCGTCTGCTTGGCGTACCAGGCGTCGCCGTTCGTGGTGGATGCACTGGAGAGGCCACTCGTGACGTGGGAGCAGGCGCCAAGGGAGACGGTGAGTGCGAGGAGGCCCATGCGCCTGGTCATGGCGAGTTCCCTTCCTTAACCTCTGTGCAGACCGGCGGCTTCTTCTCCTCGGCTACGCAGTGGAACATCGAGCTGGAGAACAGATCGCCATGGACTACGAATG
>JANYBC010000200.1 GCA_025360965.1 Anaeromyxobacter sp.
GTGCTGATCCGCGGGGGCCGCGTCAAGGACCTCCCGGGCGTCCGCTACCACATCGTGCGCGGAACCCTCGACGCCGTCGGCGTCCAGGGGCGCAAGCAGAGCCGCTCGAAGTACGGCGCGAAGCGCCCGAGCTAAACGGAACGGCGCTTGAGCGCCCCAGCAGTAGGATAAAGGTCTTCGATGCCTCGTCGTCGCGTAGTCGAGAAGCGCAAGATCCTGGCCGATCCGAAGTTCCAGGATCGGCTGGTGGCCAAGTTCATCAATGACCTGATGCGTCAGGGCAAGAAGTCGACCGCGGAGCAGATCCTCTACGGCGCCTTCGACCAGGTCGAGGCCAAGCTCAAGGACGACCCGCTCAAGGTCTTCAAGAAGGCGCTCGACAACGTCAAGCCGGTGGTCGAGGTGAAGAGCCGCCGCGTCGGTGGCGCCACCTACCAGGTTCCGGTGGAGGTCCGCCAGGACCGCCGCGTCGCCCTGGCGATGCGCTGGCTCATCGAGTACTCGCACGCTCGCGGCGAGAAGACCATGACGGAGAAGCTGGCAGGCGAGATCATGGATGCGGCCTCGAACCGCGGCAACGCGGTCAAGAAGCGCGAGGACACGCACAAGATGGCAGAGGCCAACAAGGCCTTCGCGCATTACCGCTGGTAGAGGTCTCGAGGAGGCTTTTGGAGAGCGGCCGGCTGCGCCGGCACGGTTCAGATAGAACCCGCTTCGCTCTTTGACAGCTCGGTTTGGTCGTGAGCGTCACCCGCGTGGGTGACCTCGTTTCGCGCACGCACGAAGTTCAGGAAGAAAAGATCATGGCCCGCACCCATCCACTCGAGCGCTACCGAAACATCGGCATCATGGCGCACATCGATGCCGGCAAGACCACGACCACCGAGCGGATCCTCTTCTACACCGGCGTCACCCACAAGATCGGCGAAGTCCATGAAGGCACGGCCGTCATGGACTGGATGGAGCAGGAGCGCGAGCGCGGCATCACCATCACCTCCGCCGCCACCACCTGCCCTTGGCGCGATCACCGCGTCAACATCATCGACACCCCCGGCCACGTCGACTTCACGATCGAGGTGGAGCGCTCGCTGCGCGTCCTCGACGGCGCGGTGGCGGTCTTCGACGCCGTGAACGGCGTCGAGCCCCAGTCCGAGACGGTCTGGCGCCAGGCCGACAAGTACAAGGTCCCGCGCGTCTGCTTCATCAACAAGATGGACCGCGTCGGCGCCGACTTCTTCATGTCGGTCGCGACCATCAAGTCGAAGCTCGGCGCGCGGCCGCTGCCCATCCACCTGCCCATCGGCGCCGAGGACAAGTTCCGCGGCATGGTGGACCTCGTCAAGATGAAGGGCATCACCTTCGACGACGAGACCATGGGCGCGAAGTACCAGGAGATCGAGATCCCCGCCGACCTCCTCGAGCAGGCCAAGGAGTACCGGGCCGCCATCGAGGAGGCGGTTTCCGAGATCGACGACACCCTGATGGCCAAGTACCTCGACGGCCACGCCCTCACCAACGCCGAGGTGATGGCCGGGCTCCGCAAGGGCGTCTGCGCCATGGCCTTCTTCCCGGTCATCTGCGGCACCGCCTTCAAGAACAAGGGCGTCCAGCAGATCCTCGACGTGGTGGTGGACTACCTCCCCAGCCCGCTCGACAAGCCGCCCATCCTCGGCGTCGACATGAAGAACGTCGAGGTGCTCCGCAACTGCTCCGACGAGGCGCCCTTCAGCGCGCTGGCGTTCAAGCTGATGAACGACCCGTTCGTCGGCAACCTGACCTTCTTCCGCGTCTACTCGGGCAAGCTCGAGGCCGGCTCCTACGTCTTCAACGCCACCAAGGACCGCAAGGAGCGCATCTCCCGCATCCTCCAGATGCACGCCAACAAGCGCGAGGAGATCAAGGAAGTCTACGCCGGCGACATCGCCGCCGCGGTCGGCCTGCGCAGCACCACCACCGGCGACACGCTCTGCGACGAGGACCACGCCGTCATCCTCGAGCGGATGATCTTCCCGGAGCCGGTCATCTTCGTGGCCGTCGAGCCGAAGTCGAAGGCCGACCAGGACAAGATGGGCATCGCCCTGCAGCGGCTGCAGATGGCGGACCCCTCCTTCAACGTCCGCTCGGACGAGGAGACCGGCCAGACCATCATGGGCGGCATGGGCGAGCTCCACCTCGAGATCCTGGTGGACCGCATGCTCCGCGAGTTCAAGGTCGAGGCCAACGTCGGCAAGCCCCAGGTCGCCTACCGCGAGACCATCACCCAGACCGTCGAGGCCGAGGGCAAGTACGTCCGGCAGACGGGCGGCAAGGGCCAGTACGGCCACTGCTGGCTGCGGCTCATCCCGCAGGAGCCGGGCAAGGGCTTCGAGTTCGAGAACGTCATCGTCGGCGGCGCCATCCCCAAGGAGTTCATCAAGCCCATCGAGAAGGGCATCGTGGAGGCCATGGAGGGCGGCATCCTGGCCGGCTACCCGGTCGTCGACATCCGCGTGGAGGTCACCGACGGCAGCTACCACGACGTCGACTCCTCCGAGATGGCCTTCAAGATCGCCGGCTCCATGGGCTTCAAGGCGGGCGCCGCGATGGCCAAGGCCGTCCTGCTCGAGCCGGTCATGAAGGTCGAGGTCGTCACCCCGGACGAGTTCATGGGCGACGTCATCGGCGACCTCAACAGCCGCCGCGGCAAGATCCAGGGCATGAACTCGCGCGGCGGGGCCCAGGCCATCGACTCGCTGGTGCCGCTGGCCACCATGTTCGGATACGCCACCGACCTGCGGTCCAAGACCCAGGGCCGGGCCACCTACAGCATGCACTTCGGGCACTACGCCCAGGTGCCGAACAGCATCGCCGAGACCATCGTCAGCAAGGCCAAGGGCGGCACGGCCGCCGGCAAGTAGACCAGGACCTCAACGATCATCGGGAAGGAGAGCGCACCATGGGCAAGGAAAAGTTCGAACGGAACAAGCCGCACGTGAACGTCGGGACCATCGGTCACGTCGACCACGGCAAGACGACGCTGACGGCGGCCATCACCAAGGTGGCGGCGCAGAAGGGCCTGGCGACGTTC
>JANYBC010000202.1 GCA_025360965.1 Anaeromyxobacter sp.
GAACGTCGCCAGGCCCTTCTGCGCCGCCACCTTGGTGATGGCCGCCGTCAGCGTCGTCTTGCCGTGGTCGACGTGACCGATGGTCCCGACGTTCACGTGCGGCTTGTTCCGTTCGAACTTTTCCTTGCCCATGGTGCGCTCCCGGTGACGGTGCTTCGCTGCGGTGTGTTGCCTGGCGCCTGCCTGATGCTGGAGCTCTCACCCAGGATTGAACTGGAGACCTCGTCCTTACCAAGGACGCGCTCTACCAACTGAGCTATGAGAGCTTCTCTTGTCGTCTGCTTCGACCTCACTGGAGCGGGAAAAGGGATTCGAACCCTCGACATTCAGCTTGGAAGGCTGACGCTCTACCAACTGAGCTATTCCCGCGTTGACTCGCTGCGACTGCCGGCCCAGCGTGGCTGCTTCTCCTGGATGCCTCGTTGACTCAAAGTGTGGTGGAGGGGGGTGGATTTGAACCACCGAAGGCGTGAACCGGCAGATTTACAGTCTGCTCCCTTTGGCCGCTCGGGAACCCCTCCGGAATTTCCTCGCTCGACGTCTCTCGTCCCACGACCGGATGCTGGCGGTGGGAGTCGAACCCGCGACCTGCTGCTTACAAGGCAGCTGCTCTGCCAACTGAGCTACGCCAGCCCAAACCTTTGGAAGTCCTGAAAAAGAGCCTGGCGTGCTCCGCACGACAGGCTCCACCCGTGCCGAGTGGAGCCGCGTCTTTTAGACGAAGGGAGATCCAGTGTCAAGCGAGCGGCGTGACCTCGGAATCAGCCCTCTATCCCCGGCGTTGGCGCGCCACCTCGTAGAGGGCGATCGAGGCGGCCGCCGAGACGCTCAGGCTCTCGACCCGCCCCACCATCTGGACCCTGGCGCCATGATCGCAGCTCCTCCGAACGAGGGGGCGGATCCCCTCCCCCTCACTCCCCAGAACGAGGGCTATGGGTCCCTTCAAGTCGACCTGGCCGAGTTCCCTGTCGCCGTCTGCAGCAAGTGCGACCGACCAGACCCCGGAGTCCTTCATGACCTCAATGAATCTCGCTATGTTCACGACTCGGACCACGCGGCATCGGGCCACCACGCCGGCCGAGGCCTTGACCACCACCGAGGTGACGCCGACCGCCCGATCACGCGGAATGACCACGGCGTGCGCCCCAAATGCGACCGCAGATCGGACGATGGCCCCAAGATGCTGCGGATCCTCCACCCCATCCAGGATGACCAGAAGGGGGGGCTCTCCGGCCGTCCTGGCTGCGTCGAGCGCCTCGGAGATCTCGGCATACTTGAACGCCCCTCGCAGGACCGCCACCACCCCCTGGTGCCGGTCGTTGCCGGCCATCCGGTCGAGCGTCTGGCGCGGGGCGTGCTTCACCCGAGCCCCGAGGGCGACCGCTCCCTGCTCGAGCTCGAGCACTCCCGGTGAGCGCGCCCCCTCCGCCAGCCAGAGCTCGGAGAGCTCCTCCCCGCCCCCGCGCAGCAGCTCCTTGACCGGGTTGACCCCGTGGATGACCCGCGTCGGGGGCTCGGGCCGCTTCACTTGACGTCAACCGCGACGGTCAGCTCACGGACCTGCTTGACGCACCACTGGTCGGTGCAGAGGAAGAAGTCGAGCTTCGCCTTCACCACCTGCGGGCCCGCCGCGGTGGCCGAGAACGGGACCGCGAAGCGGAGCCCCTGCCCGGCCTGGACCGAATCGCCACGTCCCAGCTCCGACTTCTTCAGCGCCAGCCCCGGCGTGGTGCTCAGCGTCACCTTGAGCGGGGCCTTGGGATCGACGTGGACGGCGCCTGTCGGCTCGATGGCGAAGGAGATCCTCCCGCTGGCCCCGGCCTTGAGCGAGGCCGGTTCGGCCACGGCACGCACCGAGTAGCTCCTGGCCGCCTCGGCGGAGGGATCGGCAGCGACGGCGGCGGCCGGGCAGAGCCCGGCGAGGGTGGCGAGGGCGGCGGCGAGGATGGCGCGCATGCGGTGGACCTCCGAGGTTGACCTCTCCTTAGCAGGGACGGCCGAGGCTGACCAACGCTTCACTCGCCCCGCGCCAGGGAGGCCGCGCAGGCCACCACCCGGGCGGCCACGTCCACCTCGCAGGCCGCCTCGGCCTCCCTGATGGAGGGCGAGGCGTTGACCTCGAAGACCAGCGGCCCCTCCTTCTCGTCGAGCATGTCGACAGCGCAGACCCGCAGGGCGAGGACGCCCGCCGCCTCGACGGCGATGCGGGCGTGGCGGGCCGGCAGGGCCACCCGGTCGAAGCGGGCCCCGCGACGCAGCGATCGGCCGAACCTCCCGGCCGCGGCCCGCCGGCGCAGCGCGGCCACCACCCTGCCGCCCACCACGATGGCCCGCAGGTCGCGACCCCGGCCGCCGCGCAGGTACTGCTGCACCACCAGGTCCTTGCCGAGCCCCTGCACCGCCTCCAGCGCCGCTTCCAGCGACTGGAGGCTCTCGCAGACCATCACGCCCCCCTTGCCGTCGGTGGTGAGCAGCTTGAGCAGGACCGGCACGCCGCCGACCCGCTCCACCAGCGCCGCCAGCCCCTTCGGCCCGCTGGCCATCACGGTGCGCGGCACCGGGAGGCCGGCCGCCGAGAGCAGCTGCAGGCTGCGCATCTTGTGGCGGCTGGCCTCGATGGCCGCGGCGCCGTTGAGGGCCGGGACGCCGGCCAGCTCCAGCTGCTTCACGACCGAGAGACCGTACTGGTGGATGGAGACGCCGATGCGCGGGATCACCACGTCGGCCGCCGGGAAGCTGCCGCCGCGCCAGCGCAGCGTCGGGCCGGCCGCCCCCAGCCCCAGCTCGACGTCGAGCGGGTCGACCACCCGGGCGGTGTGGCCGGCGGCGCGGGCGGCCGCCACCAGGCGGGCGGTGCTGTGGATCCGGGCCGAGCGGGAGAGGACGATGATCTTCATCGGGCGGCGGAAATGGTACGGCCCGGGCCCGCCGAAAGCGAGCACGGGCCGCGGGTCCTGCCGGGCGCGGTGGCTAGACCTGCTTGAACTCCGCGTCCACCACGTCGTCCTTCTTCTTCTCCTCGGCCGGCGGCGGCGCGCCCTCTGCGGGGGCCCCCTCGGCCGGCGGCGTGGCCGACTTGTAGAGTTCCTCGGCCGCCTTGTGGCTGGCCTTCTCGAGCCGCTCGGTGGCCGCCTTGAGCTCCTCGGTGGTCCCCTTCTCGCGCAGGTCGTGGACCTGCTTGACCGCCTCCTCCATCTCCTTGACGGTCTCGGCGCCGAGCTTCTCCTTGTTCTCCTTGACCAGCTTCTCAACCTGGTAGGCGAGGTTCTCGGCCCGGTTGCGCAGCTCGACCTCCTCGCGGCGGGCCTTGTCGTCGGCCTCGTGGGCGCGGGCGTCCGAGACCATCTTCTCCACCTCGTCCTTGGCCAGGCCCGAGCTGTGGCTGATGGTGATCTTGGTCTCCTTGCCGGTCCCCTTGTCCTTGGCCGAGACGTTGAGGATGCCGTTGGCGTCGATGTCGAAGGTCACCTCGATCTGCGGCATGCCACGCGGCGCCGGCGGCAACCCCTCGAGGTGGAACTTGCCGAGCGGCCGGTTGTCCTTGGCCATCTCGCGCTCACCCTGCAGCACGTGGATCTCCACCGAGGTCTGGCTGTCGGCGGCGGTCGAGAAGGTCTCGGACTTCTTGCAGGGGATGGTGGTGTTGCGCTCGATGAGCTTGGTCATGACGCCGCCCAGCGTCTCCACGCCCAGCGACAGCGGGGTCACGTCGAGCAGCAGGATGTCCTTGACCTCGCCGGAGAGCACGCCGGCCTGCACCGCCGCGCCGATGGCCACCACCTCGTCGGGGTTGACCGAGCGGTTCGGCTCCTTGCCGAAGAACTTGCGCACCGCCTCGACGATGGCCGGCATGCGGGTCTGGCCGCCCACCATGACGATCTCGTCGATCTGCGACCCCTGCAGCTTGGCGTCGGCCAGGCACTTCCGCGTCGGCTCCATGGAGCGCTCGACCAGGTCGCCGACCAGTTGCTCCAGTTTGGCGCGGGAGAGCTTCATGGCCAGGTGCTTGGGGCCGGTCTGGTCGGCGGTCAGGAACGGCAGGTTGACCTCGGTCTCCATGGTCGAGGAGAGCTCGATCTTGGCCTTCTCGGCCGCCTCCTTGAGCCGCTGCAGCACCATCTTGTCCTTGGAGACGTCGAGCCCGCTCTCCTTCTTGAACTCGGTGATGAGCCAGTCGATGACCCGCTGGTCGAGGTTGTCGCCGCCGAGGTGGGTGTCGCCGTTGGTGGCCAGCACCTCGACGACGTTCTCGCCCACCTCGAGGATGGAGATGTCGAAGGTGCCGCCGCCGAAGTCGTAGACGGCGATCTTCTCGTTCTTCTTCTTGTCGAGGCCGTAGGCCAGCGCGGCCGCGGTCGGCTCGTTGACGATGCGGCGGACGTTGAGGCCGGCGATCTCGCCGGCGTCCTTGGTGGCCTGGCGCTGGGCATCGTTGAAGTAAGCCGGCACCGTGATGACCGCGTCGGTCACCTTCTCGCCGAGGTGGTTCTCGGCGGCGCGCTTGAGCTTGAGCAGGATCTGGGCGCTCACCTCGGGCGGGCTGTTCTGCTTGCCGTCGATCTCGATGCGGGCGTCGCCGTTGGGCCCCTCGACCACCTTGTAGGGGACGCGCTTGGTCTCTTCGCCGACCTCGCTGAAGCGGCGACCCATGAAGCGCTTGATGGAGTAGACGGTCTTCTCCGGGTTGGTGATGGCCTGGCGCTTCGCCACCTGGCCGACCAGCCGCTCGCCGTCCTTTGCGTACCCGACGACGGAGGGCGTGGTGCGGGCCCCCTCCTCGTTGGCGATGACGATGGGGTCCTTCCCATCCATGATGGCGACCACCGAGTTGGTGGTGCCGAGGTCGATGCCGATGATCTTTCCCATGGTTCGCTGACCCTCCTGGTCGATCCCCAACCTAAGCACCTGTCTCGATGTGTCAAACGCTCTCCGGGCTCGTTCCTCGGCGCAGGCCGGGTGCGTAGCCGGCTACGCGATCGCCACCTCCGCTTCACGCCTCGCGCCCCACACAGCCGCCTGATCGATTCGCTATCACCCCGGATTTACTTGATCTGCCGGCTGACGCAGCGTGGCATATCGCTTGCTCAAGTGACAGGACATCCAAGTCAGTACTCCACCGGGGATTGAATGATCCAGTTGGCTGTCAGCGCCCAGCGGCTCCACGTACCGGTCCGGCCCTTCACACGGCCGAGTGGGGTCGCAGTCCTGCTCAACGCCAGGGCCAAGGCGGTCAACGCCTCCGTCCTGGAGACGCTGGGGTTCATCGTCCCGCGCGAGGACCTCTTCCTTTCCCACAGCGAGGCCGAGGCGGCCGAGATCGCCGACTGGGTGGTGGCGCGCCGCTACCAGACCGTCTTCACCGGCGGCGGCGACGGCACCTTCGTCTCCTGGGTCAACCGCGTGCTCGACGCCGCGGAGCGCCGCCACCAGCGGGCTCCGCGCTTCGGCGTGCTGGCGCTCGGCACCGGCAACGCCGTGGCCGAACTGGTCGGCGCCACCCCGCGCCGACACGCCAGCGACCTCTCCCGCTTCCTGGCCGGTGAGTTCCCTGGCTTCCGCCTGGTCGACCTGGTCAGCTGCGAGGGGCGCCGCACCCCGTTCGCCGGCGTCGGCATCGACGCCGCCATCCTCAACGACTACAACTGGCTCAAGCACCAGCTGGCCCGGACCCCGCTGCGCGGGCTCGGCCTCGGCGCCGCTGGCTACGGCCTGGCCGTGGCCCTGCGCACCGCACCACGCAAGCTGCTGGAGCGAACCCCGGGCTACTGCGAGATCGTCAACACCGGCCGGCAGGCCTGGCGGCTCGACGGCCAGGGGCGCCGCGTCGGCCCATCGATCGCCCCGGGTGAGCTGCTCTACGCCGGTCCCTGCATGCTGGCCGGCGCCAGCACGGTCCCCTTCTACGGCATGGGGCTGCGCCTCTTCCCGCACGCCGGCAAGGTGCCGGGGCTCATGCAGCTGCGGGTCGCCTCCGACCCGAAGATCTCGACGCTGCTCACGAACATCCACCGGATCTGGGCGGGCGAGTTCTCCCACGAGAAGATCCACGACTTCCACGTCGACCACGTGACGCTCCGCTTCGATCGCCCCGTGCCGCTGCAGATCGGCGGCGACGTCGAAGGCTTCCGTGAGGAGGTCTCGTTCGGGATGGCGAACTCGCCCATCGAGCTGGTCGACTTCCGCGCCGCCACGGCCTGACGACCCGGGGGCCGGGGACGCCGGCGCCGGTCGAGCCCCACTACAGCAGGTTGGCGGCCAGTTCGGCCAGCGGTGATCGCTCGCCCTTGGAGAGGGTGATGTGCCCGGCCAGCCGCTCGTCCTTGAACCGGTTGACGACGTGCACCAGGCCGTTGTTGGTCTGGTCCACGTAGGGGTTGTCGATCTGGTAGGGGTCGCCGGTCAGGACGATCTTGGTGCCGTCGCCGACCCGCGTGAGGATGGTCTTGACCTCGTGCGGGGTGAGGTTCTGGGCCTCGTCGACGATCATGAACTGGTTGGGGATGGAGCGGCCGCGGATGTAGGTGAGCGGCTCGATCTCGAGGATGCCGAGATCCATCAGCTCGTGCCAGCCTCGCCCGGCCTTCTTCTCCGAGCGCGAGAGGTTCATGAGGTACTCGACGTTGTCGAAGATGGGCTGCATCCAGGGGTTGAGCTTCTCCTCGACCGAGCCGGGCAGGTAGCCGATGTCGCGGCCCAGCGGGAAGATGGGCCGGGAGACCAGCAGCTTCTGGTAGACCGTCTCCTCCATGGTCTTCTGCAGGCCGGCGGCGATGGCCAGCAGGGTCTTGCCGGTGCCGGCCTTGCCGACGATGGTGACCAGCCGGATCTCGTCGTTGAGCAGGGCGTCGAGCGCGAAGGACTGCTCCTTGTTGCGCGGGCGGATCCCCCAGGTGCCTTCCTTGGGCGTCTTGATGAGCTGGACGAAGGCCCCCCTCGCCGCCGAGTACTTGCCGACCGCGCTGTGCTGCGGTGCCAGCTTGTCGCGCAGCACCACGAAGGCGTTGGGTGGTGGCGGCGCCAGCCCCGATGGGCAGGCCACCGAGCCGGACGAGTAGAACTCGTTGACCACCTCGGGGTCGACGTCGATCTCGGCGACGCCGCTCCAGAGCTCGTCGATCTCCACCCCCTCGACGTCGTAGTCCTCGGCGTGGAGCCCGAGGGCGTCGGCGCGGATGCGGAGGTTGGTGTCCTTGGAGACGAAGACGCAGGGGGTGCCCTTCTCCTTGGTGGCGAGATCGAAGGCCACCGCCAGGATCTTGTCGTCCATGGCGTGGCCGTCGCCCACCTCGGGCGGCAGCTTGCGGTCGGCGAAGAGGACCCGGAGCTTCCCCTTGCCGGGCCCGATCGAGACGCCCTCGCGGAGCTTGCCGGCGCGGCGGAACTCGTCGAGGGAGCGCGAGACCTGCCGGGCATTTCGCCCCAGCGAGGAGAGATCCCGCTTGAAGTTGTCGATCTCCTCGATGACGTGGATAGGGACGACGACGTCGTTGTCGTCGAACCCGAACATGCTCCGGGGATCGTGCAGCAGGACGTTGGTGTCGAGGACGAAGTTCTTTTTCACGCCGGAGCGGCTCCTCGCGACCGCCGGGGTGGCGGCCAGGTGAGTCTAGCAGGCCGTGGCGGCGCGGGGCCACCGCCGTCGCCGCACCCTCGCCGCCTCAGGCCGGGACCCGGGACCCGGTCCCCAGGGTGACCGCCGCCACGCTGCGATTCCGGCCGTGGCGCTTTGCGTGGTAGAGGCAGGCGTCGGCGCGCGCCACCAGATCGGTCTTCTTCTGGCCATCGTCCGGGGAGGTGGCGACCCCGAGCGACATGGTGACGCTGAGGGGGCCCTGCCCGGTCTCGGTGACCAGCTCGGAGATCCGCTCGCGGATGCGCTCGGCGATGACCAGGGCGCCGGCGGTGTCGGTCTCGGGCATCACCACCGCGAACTCCTCGCCGCCGTAGCGTGCCACCAGGTCGGTGGTGCGCGCCTCCTTGGCGAGGATGCGGGCCACGCCGCGCAGCACCTTGTCGCCGACCGGGTGGCCGTAGGTGTCGTTGACCAGCTTGAAGTGGTCGATGTCGCAGAGGATGAGCGAGAGGCTGCGGCCGTAGCGCTGGGCCGCCAGCAGGTGGTCGTCGAGCCGGGACTGGAAGGTGCGGTGGTTGAGCAGGCCGGTCAAGCCGTCGGTGGTGGCCATCCGCTCGGTGGCGTCGAAGAGGCGGGCCCGCTGGATCGACTCGGCCGCCTGCAGGGCGATGACCTCGAGCTGCCTGACCCGGTCGGCCGTGAAGGCGTCGGGGCGGCGCGAGCCGAGCACCAGGGTGCCGAGCACGGCAGGGTCCTCGGCGCGCAGCGGCTGGGCCCGCAACGGGATCACCTTGATCGAGGCCAGGCCCTTGAGCCGCGTCCCGGCGTCGAAGACGATGGCCCGGGCGACGTCCAGGTCCGTGCCGGGCAGGCTGGCCTGGAGTCGGACGGCAGAGGTCACCAGGCTGCCGGCCTCGTCACCGAACCGCAGCCCGTCGAGCGCCGGGGTCTTGCCGGGGGCGGCGCTCCAGGTCCGCGCCACCCGGTGGCAGGCCGGATCGGCGTCGGCCTCGACCAGGGTCACCGCGCCGAAGTCGATCCCCTCGACCATGGCCCGGGCCACCTCGATCGAGACCTCGGTCACCTGGTCGAGCTTGGTGGCGCGGTTGAGCCGCTCGATGGCCTGGATGAAGCGCTCCTTCTCGTCGCGGGTCTGCTTCAGGTCCTCCATGAGCCGCTCGGAGGCCACCGCCCGCAGGACCTCGCCGGCCTGGGTCACCAGCAGCCGCTCGTCGTCGTCGCTGAACGGCAGGTCGGCGAACCGGTCGACCACCAGCACGCCGCGCACGTGACCGCCGCGGCGATCCACCAGCGGCACCGCCAGCAGCGCTCCGGGCCGCCGGCCGTCGAGGTGGTAGCTGGCCGCCTTGACCTCGCCGTGGAGCCTGACCGGCGAGCCGCGGCGGACCGCACCGCCCAGCGCCCCCTCCCCGGCCGGGACCTCGGCGGCGATGGTGTCGGCGGCGGCCCGGCACTCGCGCCGGAGCAGCCGGGCGTCGTCGGCCGAGAGCAGGTAGACGACGCAGGTGTCGGCGTGGAGGGCCGCGGCCGCCACCTCGACCGCGCCGCGGACCGCCGCCTCGACCTCGTGGACCGCGCCGTCGATCCAGCGCCGCCCCCACTCGGTCGCCTCGCCCGACTCGAGCGCGGCGTCTGAGCGCGGGGCCGTCAGCCGGAACTCGCGGGCCCGCTCGTCGATCTCCCGGAGCCGGCGGGCCACCGCGGTGCGCTCGCCGCGCCGGGTGGCGGCGAGCTGGGCCGCCAGCACGCCGTGGTAGAGCAGCGCGAAGAGCGCCAGGAAGCCGGCGTGGGTGATGGCCACCGCGACGGTGGCCGGATCGGCGCCCCGCTGCCACCAGGGGCCGAGCTCCAGCCCCGCGGCCAGCAGCACCATGGAGAGCCCGACCGGGCGTGCCAGGAAGGCGACCAGGAAGGCCATCACCAGGTAGGTGAGCGGCTGCAGGGCCGGCTCGACCGCCCCGCCGCCGGTGGCCTGGACCAGCGCCGCCGCCGAGACCACGAAGAGCCCCCCGAGCTCGAGCTGCTCGCGGTAGCTGGCGGCCTGCCCCAGGGTGGCGAGCCGGGCGCGCCGCCAGGTCACCCCGACCAGCAGGGCGACCAGCGCCGCCAGGGCCACCAGCTGGGGCGGCCCCTGCAGCTCCGGCTCGAAGACCCGCAGCGTCACCAGCGCCGTCGCCGCCACCACCCCCGTGACCGGCAGGGAGCGCACCAGGAAGGCGCGCAGCCGACGCCGCGCCGGGGCCCCGAGCGGGCCGGCGTCGCCGAAGATCGCGGCGTAGACCGTGACCGCCAGCGGCCGCGGGCGCTGGGCCGACAGGCGGGCCTGCGTGGTCGCCGTCGAGCCGATGGGCGCGCGCGCCGTCGGCGGGGGTGGCACGCGGGCGGGCCTCACGGCGCGCCCCCGGGGCTTGCCTCGAGCCGGTAGATCACTTCGCCGGCGCGGATGAAGCGGAGCTCCTCCCGGGCGGCCCGCTCACGCGCCTTGGGGTCGGAGAGCAGCGCCCGGGCCTCGTTGGCCAGCCGGTTGTTCTCGAGCTGCAGCCGATGGTTCTCGTTGGCCATCCGGGCGCACTCCTCCTGGAGGAGGAAGCTCTTGCCGAGCCCCGACGGATCGAGGGCGCCGGCCACCGCCAGGAGGATGGCGGCGCCGAGCAGGAATAGTGCGGGTGTGCGCCCTCGGTGCCAGGACATTCGTCGACCTGTCGGCGAAGGTACCAGCGGCGACAGGCCCGTCCAGAAATCTACCGATATCGGGACTCAGCGCCCGCGGCACTCCACCGGCTTGACGAAGATCTCGCCGGCGATCTCCGGGTCGAGGGCGATGGTGGTCTCGCCGATCTCGATGACGTAGGAGGGGGAGCGCTGGTGGAGGCGCAGCTCGCTCCCTGGGATGACGCCGAGCGCGGCCAGCCGGTCCATCCTGTCGTGGAACTTCGGGGCGATGAAGACGATGCGGCCGGTCGCCCCCAGCTCGAAGTGGCTCAGCCCGGTCACCAGCGGCCGCAGCGTCTTCTGGAAGGCGCCGCAGCAGGCCCCGGGCGGGATGGGGCGGCCGTGCGGGCAGGTGGGCGGGTGGCCCAGCAGCGTGCAGACCGACTCGGTCGCCTCGGGTGAGAGGATGTGCTCGAGCTCGCAGGCCTGGTCCTCCATGGTCGAGTCGGAGACCGCCAGCAGGTCCTTGAAGAGCCGCTCGGTGAGGCGGTGTCGCCGCACCACGTCGCGGGCCCGGGCCTCGCCGGGCGGGGTCAGCAGCACCGCGCTCCCTTCGAGCTGGAGCAGGCCGCCGGCGGCGAGGGCCTCGAGGTCGGCGCGGACGGCGTCGGGGGCGTGGGCCACGGCGGCGTGGGAGAGGATCGACTCCACCTGGTCCCGCTGCTCCTCGCGCTCGGTGAAGACGGTCTCGAGGAGCTCCTCGAGGCGGCGTGACGACATGTCGGCGGTGGTCAGGCGGTGCTCCCCTTCTCGATGGCGGCGCGGCGGCGCTCCTCCAGGAAGCGCTTGAGCCGGCCGGCCAGCCCGGTGTTCTCCTGGGGAAAACTGTAGCCGCACCCGGGGCAGCAGACCACGTGGCAGCCGGTGGCCATCGGGCAGCTCGGCCGGCAGCCCTGCCCCGAGGCGTCGAAGTCGACGCCGCAGAGCGGACAGTGCTCGAGCCGGACGGCGGCCGGGGTGGAGGAGGGGGCGGGCATCAGTAGGCCCATCGCATCAGCTGGTTCACGAGCGCCCCGACCCCGACCGAGAATGGCAGGATGAAGCCCATCATCGCCAGGCCGGTCTTCCAGCCCCGCTCCTTGAGGATCATGAAGAAGTTGGCGATGCAGGGGATGAAGAGCGTGATGGTGACCAGCGCCACCACCACCTCGATGGTCATGGCGCGGGTCATGGTGTGCGCGGCGATGTACGGCTGATAGTGCGCGAAGAGCCCGGCCGCGGCGTAGTCGCGCCGCAGGAAGCCGAGGATGAAGGCGCCGGCCGCCTCCTTGGGCAGGCCGAGCACCCCGGACATGACCGGCTCGGCGGCCTTCTCCAGCGCGGCCAGCAGGTGGAAGCGATCCATGCCGTAGAGCAGCAGCGTGCCGAGCAGGAAGAGCGGCATGGCCTCCCGCAGGTACCACTCGATGCGCGCCAGGGTCTTGACCGCCACGTTGCCGAGCTGGGGGAGGCGCAGCGGGGGCAGCTCCAGCATGAAGTCCGAGCCGCGCCCCGGGATCACCTTGGCCGCCAGCCAGCCGATGAGGAAGATCACCAGCAGCAGGGTCCCGCCGAACCAGAGCAGGGCCGAGGCCGGGAGGCCCGCGGTCATGGCCAGGATCACGGCGAGCTGGGCGCTGCAGGGGACGGCCAGCGCAAGCAGCAGCGTGACGATGACCCGCTCCTTGCGCGTCTCCATGATGCGGGCCGTCATGGTCGCCATGGTGTCGCAGCCCAGCCCGAGCACCATGGGGAGCACGGCCTTGCCGTTGAGCCCCATGCGCTTGAACACCTTGTTGACCATCACCGCCAGGCGCGGCAGGTAGCCCGAGTCCTCGAGGATGGAGAAGGCCACGAAGAAGGTGGCCACGATGGGCAGCACGATGGCCACCGCGTAGGAGAGCCCCATCGAGACCATCCCGTAGCGGCCGATGATGAAGCCGCCGTGGTCCTGGTAGGGGACGCCAGCTGGGCCGATGAGGAACTCGCGCACCGCGCCGCCCGGCAGGACCGCAGAGAGCGCCGCCTCGGTCCAGGGGACCAGGTACTGCTTGAAGACGGTGTTTTCGAGGAAGTCGACGGCGGTCCCCGCGCCGAAGAGGCCGACGAAGAGCCAGGCGGCGAAGAGCACCAGCAGCAGCAGCGGGATCCCGTAGACCGGGTGGGTCGACCAAGCGCCGAGCTTCCGCGCGAAGTCGCTGCCTGCCGAGCGGTCGCCGCGGGTGACCACGGCGTCATGCAGCTTGTCGACGGCCTGGAGCCGCTGCCGGGCCACCACGTAGCGGAGCGACTCGGGGTAGCGCGCCGCCAGCTGGCGCCGCACCTGGTCGACCCGGGCCAGCGCCGCCGGCTGAAGCCGGGCCGCCAGGAGCCCCCGCAGCGAGTCGTCGCCCACCAGCGCCATCAGGCCGAGGGCCCGCTTGCCGAGGCCGCCCGAGGGCATCAGCGGCGCCACCTCGCCGAGCGCCGCCTCGATGTGAGAGTCGTAGCGGGGCAGGAAGCTCGAGACCCGGGCCGCGCCGAGGCTGGCCTGGAGCGTCGCCAGCCCCTGTCGCTGCACCGCCACGGTCGGGACCACGTCGATGCCGAGCACCTGGGCGAGCCGGGCCTCGTCGACCTTGAAGCCGCGGCTGGCCGCCTCGTCGGCCATGTTGAGGGCCAGCAGGAACGGCACCTGGGCCTCGGCCAGCTGGGCGGTGAGCAGCAGGCCGCGCCGCAGGTTCTTGGCGTCGCAGACCTGCAGGCAGACGTAGCCGGTCTCGGACTGGAGGATGTCCCGGGTGACCTGCTCGTCCTCCGACATGGGGAGCAGGTTGTTGGTCCCGGGCGTGTCCAACACGTGCCACGGGGCCCCCTCGATGGTGGCGTTCCCGCGGGTCACCTCCACGGTGGTGCCCGGGTAGTTGGAGACGGTGACGTAGCGGCCGGTGAGCGCGCCGAAGAGGACGCTCTTGCCGACGTTCGGGTTGCCGACCAGGATCACCGAGCGGCTCGGCGCGACCAGCTTCTTGGCCTCCAGGGCCGCCGCGCTCGACGGGGGGGTCACGGCCTGGCCTCCGGCCCCTTGCCGCGCCGGCAATCGGCGCAGCGGCCGTAGATCTCCAGCTTGTGAGTCTCGACCTGGAAGCCGTGGGTGGCGGCGACGCGCGACTGGAGCGTCTCGATCCGCTCCTCGGCGAACTCCGCGATCGTGCCGCAGCCGGTGCAGATCAGGTGGTCGTGGTGGGGGCGGCCGGCGGCCGGCTCGTAGCGGGTCTGGGTGCCGTCGAACTGCCGTGAGAACGCCAGCCCGCAGTCGGCCAGCAGCTTCATGGTCCGGTAGACGGTGGCCACGCTGACGCGCGGGTCGTTGCGGCGCGCCGCCGCCACCAGTTGCTCCACCGAGACGTGGCCGCCCATGGCGAAGAAGACGTCGGCGACCAGGTCGCGCTGGCGGGAGTGCTTGAGCCCGAGCCGGGAGATCTGGGCCTGGAGCAGGGCCCGCCCGGGCGGCTTCGAGGCACCACGGGGTGCGCTGTTGGCGGTGGTCTTCATCTTGATAACTATTCTCATTATCAGGACCCGCCCCTGCCTGCAAGTCCTTTTCGGACCGGGCAGGGAGCCGGGCGACGGCCTACGGGACCGCCTTGACGCCGGACGCCGACCAGAGCTCCCGCCACCGGTCGGCGGCGCCGGCCCCCTGCCCGGCGTCACGGCCGGCCAGCGCCACCAGCGAGGCGTGGGCCGCGGTCCGCACCTGCAGCGACTCGTCGTCGAGCAGGGCGATGAGGCGCGGGACGTGCGCCAGCGCCTCCGAGCGGGGACGGGCGTGGACCAGCTCTCCGGCCAGCGCCCGCGTCAGGGGGTCGGGGCTGGTGAGCGGCGCCGTCAGGTCGAGCCCCTTCACGGCCGCCGGGGTGGCCGGCCGGTCGAGCGCGATGCCGGCGATGGCTCCGGTCAAGAGGACCAGCGCCCCGACCCGGACCAGTGCCTTGCCGGCCGAGTAGTGGCCGGAGCGGACCAGCGTGTAGCGGTAGGTGGCGTAGCCACCGATGAAGAGGACCAGCAGCAACACCGGGACCAGCCGCAGCCAGGTCGACCAGCCGCCCGCCTCGGCCCGCGGCAACCCGATGAGCGCGGCGCCGCTGGCGGCCAGCAGGATCGCGAACAGGGTCCAGCGCAGGTAGGGGACTGCAACCGGGACATCGTCCCGCGTGCTCGGCGTGTTCGACATGGCCGGGAGTCAACCACGCGAGGGCGCGACGGGCAACCGGTCGCCCGGAGCCTTGACTGGGCGCGGCCGCCGTCGCAGGGTGCGCCCCCATGGCGGAGCTGGACCTCGAGACGACGGAGCGGGCGGTGCGCTGGTGCGCCGAGGCGGGTCGCCAGACCACGGCCGCCGAGGTGCGTGGTGCGCTGGCCTCGCTCGGCTGGGACCAGCTCCTCCAGGCCCGGGCCCTGCTGGCCGGCGATCCGCCTGCCCGGCCCCTCGGTCCGCACGCGCTCGCCGACCTGGCTCGTGGCGTCCCGGCCGACGTGGCCGCCGAGCGTGAGCGCGACGGCCGGTATCCCCGCCCCGGGCCCGCCGCGCCGCCCATCCCCGCCCCTGCGCCCGCGCCGGTCACCCCGGTGGCCCTGAAGAAGCGGGCGGGCCGGAGCACCCGCCGGGAGGTGGTGGTGCGCAAGGCGTCGCCGGCCATGGCAGAGGTGCCGCCGACCCCGCCCCGTCTCCCGCTCATCGAGGAGCTGCTGCTCCCGGCCGGCCGCGGGGAGCTGTCACGACTCATCCGGCGCCACGGCGGCCGCCGCCCGCTGCTGGTCTCCGCCATCGCCTCCACCCATCGCCGCGCCGACGGGGCGTCGATCGGCGACGCCGACCTCGACGGGGCGCTCGAGCACCACGGGCTGGAGAGGTCCTTCATGCGGCGGGAGCGGGACGAGCTGTTCCACGCGGTCCGCGCCGCCTCCGGCGTCCTGGCCACCGCGGCCACCGCCCTCGGCCACGATCTCGCCACCCTCGGCGCGGCCATCACCCGGCTCGGCCTCGACGCCGACGTGAAGCGGCTCCGCGAGGCCCGGCGGCGCGTCCTCCTCGCCAAGGCCACGCTCTCCGAGCGCGCCCTGCTCTGGGTCGGCAGCGGCGACGCCCTGACCGACCTCGAGCTGCTCGAGGAGGTCGAGAGGGACCTGGCGCGGCGGCTCCCCGAGCACCTGCGTGCGCTCGCCACCACCGGTGAGCCGCTCGAGCTCGGGCTGGTCCGCACCCTGGCGCTTCCGGTGGCCACGGTGAAGCAGCTCCTGACGCGGCTCGGGATCGACCTGCGCGCTCCCATCGCCCCTGCGGCACCGGCCGCCCCTGGAAAGACCGCCCCTGGAAAGACCGCCGGTGAGCGTGCCAGGGGAACACGCCAACACGCTGCGCGCCCAGCCGGGAGTCGTCCTGCTGGCCGCCCTCCCGCCGGCGCTCCGCCCGCCACCGGGAAGCCCGTGCGCTCCCGACCGGGTGGAGCCGACCGGTCGGGCCCGCCTGCTCCTGGCGGGCGCCCATACGCGGCTCGACCCACCGGCCGGCGTCCGTCCGACGCACGACCTTCCGGGGGCCGCACGTCGGATCGTCGTGCTGGCGCACGACCAGTCGGTCCGCGACCTTCCGGTGGGCGACCTTCCGGTGGGCGCGCTTCGGGACCGCGTCCATCCGGCGGCCGTCCATCCGGCGCGCGCCGTCCCAGTCCCGGTACCGGCCGCCGCGGCCCCCGCTGACCAGACCCTGGCCCGGAACAGGCCCGACAAGGCGACATGCCCATCTACGAATTCAACTGTGGCAAGTGCGGAAAGCCGACCGAGGTGATGCAGAAGCTCGGCGAGCGCCCGCCCCCATGCCCGCACTGCGGCAGCAAGCGGATGACCCGCGCCGTCTCGAAGACCAGCTTCGCGCTCAAGGGTGGCGGCTGGTACGCCGACCTCTACGCGACGCCACGGCCCGGCGAGAAGAAGCCCGACGGTGGCGAAGCACCCAAGACGTCCGAGTCCAAGACGTCCGAGTCCAAGGCGTCCGAGTCCAAGCCGTCCGAGTCCAAGCCGTCCGAGTCCAAGCCGTCCGAGTCCAAGCCGTCCGAGTCCAAGGCGTCCGAATCCAGCGCGGGAAAGGACAGGACCGGCGAGGCCGCGAGGGCGGCGGCCGGTCGCT
>JANYBC010000222.1 GCA_025360965.1 Anaeromyxobacter sp.
CGCCTCCACGGTGAGGGTCTCTCGCAGCAGCACCTGCGGACGGCCGGTCCGCACCGGGAGGCCGAACTCGCGCTTGAGCCGCTCGACCACGATCTCCAGGTGCAGCTCCCCCATGCCGGAGATGACCAGCTGGCCGGTGCCGGGGTCCTCGCCGGAGCGGAAGGTCGGGTCCTCGTCGGCGACGCGGGCCAGGGCCGCCAGCAGCGGCTCGCGCTGCCCCTGCTCGGCCGGCTCGATGGACTGGGTGATGACCGGCGGCTGGCTGGCGATGCGCTCGAGCAGCACCGGCCGCTCCCGGCTGGTGATGGTGTCGCCGGTGCGCGTCTCCTTGAGCCCCAGCACCGCCACGATCTGCCCGGCTGTGGCGGCGGTTAGCCGGGTGGTGGTGGCGGCGTGGAGCTGGAGCACCCGGGCCACCCGTTCGGCCCTGCCGAGGCTGGCGTTCCAGACCTCGTCCCCCTCGGCCAGCCGCCCCGAGTAGAGGCGCAGGAAGACGAAGCGCCGCCCCTCGTCGAGCAGCGAGACCTTGAAGGCCAGCGCCAGCAACGGGCCGGCCGGATCGGCGGGAGGGAGGAGCAGCGGCGCGCCGTCCAGCCTGGTGGCCGGCGGCGGCGGGACGTCGAGCGGGGAGGGGAGCCAGTCGCAGCAGGCGTCGAGGAGCTGCGGCATCCCCTGGTTGTGGAGCGCCGAGCCGCAGAGCAGCGGCACGAAGCGGCCGGTGAGCGTGGCCCGGCGGATGGCGAGCGAGAGCTCGGCGGCGGTGAGGTCACGGTCGGACAGCAGGGCCTCGGCGGCCAGGTCGTCGTGGTCGGCCAGCACCGCCAGCAGGGCCCGCCGGGCCGCGCTCCCCTCCGCGGAGAGGCCCGGCTCGGCACTGAAGGCCCGCGGGTCGTCACGGTCGGTGAAGAGGATGCGGCACCCTGTCACCAGGTCCTCGAGGCCGGCGAAGTTGGCCGCGGCGCCGATGGGGCGCTGCACCGGCGCGATGGCCTGTCCGGGGAAGTGGTCGCGCAGCGAGCGGAGCGTGGCCTCGAAGTCGGCGCCGACCCGGTCCATCTTGTTGACGAAGGCGAGGCGAGGCACGCCCCAGCGATCGGCCTGCCGCCAGACCGTCTCGCCCTGCGGCTCGACCCCATGGGCTGCGTCGAAGACGGCCACCGCCCCGTCGAGCACCCGCAGGCTCCGCTCCACCTCGATCGTGAAGTCGACGTGCCCCGGGGTGTCGACGAGGTGCAGGTCGTGGCCGCGCCAGGCCAGGCTGGTGACCGCGGCGGTGATGGTGATGCCCCGCTCCCGCTCCAGCTCCATCCAGTCGAGTGCGGTGTCGCCCTGGTGGACCTCGCCGAGGTGGTGGGTGCGGCCGGCCACGAAGAGCAGCCGCTCGCTGATGGTGGTCTTGCCGGCGTCGATGTGGGCCATGACGCCGAGGTTGCGGATCGACCGCAGCCTGCGCACCGCCGCCGCCTCCGTGCCGCCAGGCCGTTCGTCCATCGGACCCCCGGGCGAGGATGATACCCCCCGCCCCCACAGCGCCCGCCTGCCGGTTCGGGTCCACCCTGGACTGGAGGGCAGGCCCGACCCCAACGGGTGAGGCAAATCGCCCGGACCCGAAGTATGGACGTACTCCACGATGGCTTCCCCCTGCCGCCTGGCACCACCGAGGACCGAATGCGCTTGACCTTCCTGGCCGCAGCGCTTCTCGCCCTGACCACCGCGCCCGCCGCCGCTCCAGCGGCCGAGGCCGTTCCGGTCCGCGCCGTCGCCATCCTGCGCGACGGCACCGGCAAGCAGCTCGGCACCGCCACCTTCGTCCAGGACGAGGCCGGGGTCCGCATCGCCATCGGCGTCAAGGGGCTGCCGCCGGGGAACCACGGCTTCCACCTCCACGCCTCGGGCCGCTGCGACGGGCCCGACTTCGCCTCGGCGGGGCCCCACTTCAACCCGGGGAAGAAGGCGCACGGCCTGCACGGCACGCCCGAGTCGCACGCCGGCGACCTCCCGGAGCTGGTGGCCGACGCCGACGGGGTTGCCGTGGTCGGCTTCATCGCCCGGGGCGTCACCCTCACGGCAGGGCCGACCTCGCTGCTCGGCGACGCGGGCACCGCGCTGGTGATCGCCACCGGGCCGGACGACGGCCGGGCCGAGCAGGGCGGCGCGCGGCTGGTCTGTGGCGAGGTGACGAAGCGCTGAGCGGCCGCCGGGCTCCCACCCGGCCGGCTGGCCGGCGCGGGCCGCGCCGCCGTCAGCGCTTCTCGCGGTGGATGGCGAACGGTCCGAAGGCCTGCGCCACCGGCATCAGTTCGACGGTGTTGACGTTGACGTGGGCCGGGCGGGTCACGCTCCAGGCCACCACGTCGGCCACGTCGGCGGCGCTGAGCGGGGTCATGCCGGCGTAGACCCCGGCGGCCTTGGCGGTGTCGCCGGCGAAGCGGACCGTGGAGAACTCGGTGTCGCACATGCCGGGCTCGACGTTGGTGACCCGCACCGGGGTGCCGAGCAGGTCGGAGCGGATGGCGAGCGAGAACTGGTGCACGAAGGCCTTGGTGGCGCCGTAGACGTTGCCGCCCGGGTAGGGGTAGCTGCCGGCCACCGAGCCGATGTTGACGATGTGGCCGCGGCCGCGGGCCACCATGCCGGGCAGCACCAGGCGGGTGGCGAAGACCAGCGCCCGGCAGTTGGTCTCGATCATCCGGTCCCAGTCGTCGATCGAGGTCCGGTGGACCGGCTCCAGGCCGAGCGCCATGCCGGCCGAGTTGACGAGGACGTCGGGCGCCGACGCCGGTGGCCCGGAGAGGGCCCGGGTCACCGCCTCACGGTCGGTGACGTCGAGCGCCAGCGGCACGAGCCTGGGGCCGAGCCGGGCCGCCAGCGCCGCCAGCCGGTCGGCGCGCCGGGCCACGGCCACCACAGTGGCGCCGTCCCTGACGAAGCGCTCGGCGCAGGCCTCACCGATGCCGGAGGAGGCGCCGGTGATCAGCGCCGTGATGCCCTGGAGCGGGGTGGTCATGGCGGAGATCTTAGCGCCTGCGCGCCCCGGCGTCTGCCGCGCTCACCGAGGGCGTGGAGCGTCCCCTTCCCAGGCCAGCGGCAGCCAGATCGTGAACGAGGCGCCGCCCCCGGGGCGCTCGCCCAGCTCCACCTCGCCGCCGTGCTGCAGCACGATCTTCTTCACGATGGCCAGGCCGAGGCCGGTCCCTTCCCCCTTGGTCGTGAAGTAGGGGTCGAAGACGCGGGGGCGGAGCGCCGGCTCCACGCCCGGTCCCTCGTCGGCCACCGTCAGGACGGCGCGGTCGCGGGCGCGGGCCACCCCGAGGTGGAGCCTGGCCCGGGACGGGCCGACCGCCTGCACGGCGTTCTCAGCCAGGTTGACGAGCACGCGCCGCATCAGGGCGGCGTCGAGCGCCACCGGGACCCGGCCGGCGGCCACGGTGACGGTCACCTCGGCCCGCTCCGCCAGCTGCGGGCTGGTGCGGACGAAGTCGGTGACAAAGGCGCCGAGGTCGGCCGGGACCGGGGCCACGTCGGGGAGGCGGGCGAACGACGAGAACTCCTCCACCAGGCGCTGCAGCGTGGCCACCTCCTGGCGGACGATCTCCCCGGCGTCGCCCAGCAGCCGCCCGAACTTCTCGTCGCCGCCTGGCGTGGCCCGCCAGCGCGCCTCGAGCTGCTGGAAGGCGAGCTGGATGGGCGTGAGCGGGTTCTTGATCTCGTGGGCCAGGCGGCGGGCCACGTCCTGCCAGCCCGAGATCTTCTCCAGGTAGACGATCCGGTCGCGACCCTGGCGGACCTCCTCGACCATCACGTTGAAGCCGTGGCCCAGCGCCGCCACCTCGTCGCCGCCGCCGGAAGGCTCGACCCGCGCCGAGAGGTCGCCGGCCGCCACGCGGCGGTGCGCCTCGGCGAGGCGGGCCAGGCGGGCCACGGTGCGCCGGGCCATGAGGTGGCCGATGAGCGCCGCCAGCAGCGCGGCGATCAGCACCATGCCTGCGAAGACCAGCAGCACGCTGCGGCGCAGCTCGCCGCGGGCGCGGTCCATGTCGCGCGCCGTCTCGGCCAGCTCGCGGGTCTCGTCGAGTTCGGCGAAGAGCGCCGCCTCGATCGTGAAGGTGGCGCGAAGGGCGCCGCCGCCCGGGAGCGAGACCTCGGCCGGCACCGGCCGCCAGCCGCCCTCCTCGTCGAGCCCGTGGGGACGGTCGGCCGCGGCGATGAGCCGGCCGTCACCGGCCACCAGCTCGACGTGCTGCAGGCGCGCCACCGTCCGCACGGCCCTCTCCAGGTAAGGGGCGGGAGCGGCCGGCGGCCTGGGGAGACCGCGGGCCAGGCTCACGGCCTGCTCGGCGTAGAGCGCCTTGCGGGCCCGGAAGAGCTCCTGGTAGGTGCCCGGGACCTCTGAGAGCCGCTCCGCCACCCGCGGCGCCAGCCAGACCCCGGCGTTGGAATCGGCCAGCCAGTTGGCCAGCAGCAGCGCCGGGACCAGCGGGAGCGTGGCGGCCAGCAGCAGGGCCCCGACCAGCTTGAGCGCGAAGCGCGAGCGCCAGGGCGGGGGGGCCGGCGAGGGAGGCGGCGCGGCGGGCGTGGCGAGCGGCGTGATCACGGCGCGGTCCCGGCCAGGCCGGCGCGGGTCAGGGGCGGTGAGCGGAAGCGGGTGGCCTCCGCCGCCGGAGCGCGCATCAGCAGCGATGCCAGCGTGCCGAGCAGCGAGCGGGCGCCGGAGGTCGGGCCGCCGGCCGGGTGGGACAGCTGCTGGCGCGTCAGCTCCAGCTGGCGGGGCGTGACCGGGTCGAGCTCGAGCAGCACCTCCACCGTGAACCGCTCCGGCAGGGCCTCGATTGGGCCGAGGTCGAAGGGGTCGGGGCTGGCGAGCAGGCGCCGGAGCGCGGCCCAGTCGCCGGCCTGGCGCGCCCGGGCCGGGGCGTCAGCTTCACGGATGGTCACGGTGAAGGCCTCGGACCACGGGTCGAAGCGGACGTCGAAGTCGCGGGTCGAGGAGGCGCCCTCGCCGGAGGCGCCGGCCAGCCCCGCGGAGAGGCGGACCGTGCTGGTCAGGCCGCTGGCGAGCCGGCGCTCCAGCCCGACGTCGAGCGTCGCTGCGAGGTCGACGCTGGCGAGGAGCCTTCCTGCGCTGGCCCGGCAGGTGACCTGAGCGGGAGGGGGGCCGGCGGCCGGGCCGGCGGCGCCAGAGGCGCCGGCCAGCAGGGCGGCGGCCAGCAGCGGCGCCAGGCGGGAGCGCCGGTGGGCGCGGGCGAAGGCGGGTGCGGTCACGGTGCGGGCCACGGCCAGCCCCGGTCAGGCGCCCTGGCGGCGGTAGGCGACATAGGCCTCCAGCGTGGCCAGGTCGAGAGGGTCTGCGGTGAGCGCCGCCTCGTAGGCGGCCACGGCGGCGGCGTGGTTCTTCATCTTGCCGGCGATCCGCGCCCGCGAGAGGTGGCCCTGGGCCGCCTTCTCCTGGCCCGGGTGCCGCGCCAGGTACTCGCGCCGGCGCCCCTCGATGAGCGCCAAGGGCACCCCGGCCGCCATGCAGCGCGCCACCCCGAGGTAGTTTCCGCGGCTGGCGTCGTAGAGCAGCCGCTCGGCCGGGATCGACAGGGCGTGCTGGGCCAGGTCGAGCCTGGACAGCAGGGCCGAGGCGCGCTGGTGCTGGTCGGGGGCCTCGGGGCGTTCCCGGATGGCCTCCAGCCGCGCGCGCAGCGCCCGCGACGCCTTGCGGATCTCGGCGAACTCCGCGTCGATCGGGAGGCCGAGCAGGCCGTAGTGGAGTGCGGCCGGGCGCTCCTCCAGCTCGCGGAGCTGGGCGGCCTGGCTGGTGGGAGGTGTCGGGGCGGCCGCGCCGGGCCGGGGCGGCGGCGGGGCGCCACGGGTCGCCTCGGCGAGCTCGGTGAGCGCGGCGCGGGCCTCGGGGGTCAGCTCGACCAGCTGCACGGCGAAGCCTGGCGCCATGTGCCACCCGCCGGCCTCGGCGGCCGAGACGTGGCGGACCACCTCGCCGGTGAGCTGGAGGCGGGCCTTGAGCGAGGGGTGGAAGAGCGCCAGCGAGACCCGGGAGAAGAGGGGGGGCAGGTCGCTCTCGGCGCCGAGGAAGAGCCCGCCGCGCGTCACCTCCACGGCCGTCAGGCGGCGGACCGAGTCGCCGCTCGACAGCTCCACCCGCACCGGGCTGGACGGGGGGACCGGCGGCGGGGGCGGCGCCGGCCGGGCCGCCGGACCGGCGACGGGCGCGGGCTGCGGAGGAGGAGAGACGGCGGCGGCAGGCAGGCCGGCGCCAGGACCCTCGCCCTGCCCGAGCCGACTCCGGACGGCGCGGAGCGCCTCGGCGAACCGGGCCATGTCGGCGTGGCGGTCGGCGGCCGGCTTGGCCAGAGCCTTCATGATGACCCGCTCCAGCTCGGGGTCGATGGCCTTTGCGAACTGCGACAGCGGGGGGGGCTGCTGCTGCAGGTGGGCCAGCAGCAGCTGGGTCACCGTCTTGCCCGTGAACGGCAGCCGGCCGGCCAGCAGCTCGTAGGCCATGACGCCGAGGGCGTAGACGTCGGTGCGCGCGTCGATGGCGCCGTCGTCGCACTGCTCCGGGGCCATGTACTCGGGCGTCCCGACGATCAGCCCGGCCGCGGTCCGGCCGCTGCTGGTGACCGTGGCGCCGCGCAGCTTGGCGATCCCGAAGTCGACCAGCTTGACGAAGTGAGGCTTGCCACCGCGGGTGACGAGGAAGACGTTGTCCGGCTTCAGATCGCGGTGGACCACGCCGCGCTCGTGAGCGCACTGCAGCGCGTCGCAGAGCTGGAGCAGCACGTCGATGGACTCGGCCGGCGTCAGGTGCCGGGCGTGGTGGGCGGCGTGGAGCGTCTGGCCGTCCAGGAACTCCATGACGAAGTAGTAGCGGTGGGGCGGCAGCAGGTTGAGGTCGTAGATGGCGACGATGTTCTCGTGGCCGATCAGGTTGACGGCCCTCGCCTCGTCGTAGAAGCGGGCCACCACCTGCGGGTTCTCCGAGAGCGACTCGTGGAGGAACTTGACCGCCACCTTGCTGCCGATGACCGGGTGCTCGGCCAGGTAGACCGAGCCCATGCCGCCGCGGCCGAGGAGCCGCACCAGCCTGAAGGAGCCGACCTGGGTGCCGACCAGCGGATCGGTGGCCTGGGGGACCGGCGTGGGGGGAGGGGGCAGCCCCTCCCCGCCGAAGAGCATGGTCGGGTGGAGCGAGGTGTCGTCGGGCGGGGCGGTCACCAGGGTCGCCGCCTCGCCGGGAGGGCTCCCGGCCGCGGGTCCCACCGAGGGGCTCACGCGCACGGGCGGGCAGGCCCCGCCCGGAGGGTGGCGGCCTCCGCAGCGCGGGCAGGGCGGGCTGGGGTCTCCTGCGCGGTGCACGTGCGCTCCTGATCCCGAGAGGGGTGAGCCTAGCAGAGATGCAGGCCGGTGGCCGGATGGGTGGGGGACGCACTCGAAGTTTGTGGTGTAGGCTTGGACCCATCATGCCAGCGTCAGACTCGAAGAAGTCGGGCAAGGGAACCGGGAAGCCGGCCGCGAAGAAGGCGATCGCCACCAGGCCTGCCGGGAAGCAGGCGGGGGCGAAGCCGGCCCCGGCCGGCAAGGCGGGGGCGAAGCGGCCTCCTGCAGGCACGGCGAGCCGGCGGACGGTCGCCGCGAGGCCGGCCGCGCCGAAGAAGTCGGCCCCGAAGCGAGCCGCCCCGGAGCGTGCCCCGAAGAAGCCGCCTCCGAGGCCGGCCGCCAAGAAAGCGGCGGTCAAGGAGCCGGTGCCCAGGCCGGCCGCGACGCCGCCGAAGAAGGCGGCGCGCTCGAAGCGGAAGCTCGTCGCGCCGGCGCCGGCCACCCGCCACGACGGCCCGGATCCCGAAGGGTTCTTCGTCGCCCGCGTGCGCGGCGAGGAGGCGGTCCGCGACGCGCCACACCAGCTGCAGGAGCCGGGTGGCTGGGAGGAGGAGCCGCCGCAGCCCCCGCTCGACGACGAGGGGCTCGGCGAGCTGCCCTGGACCTACGGTGATGACCTGCTGGTGGCGCTGCCCCGCGATCCGCGCACCCTCTTCGTATACTGGGACCACGCCAGCGCCACGCTCGACGCCTCCTTCGCCAACCTGCCAGGCGCCAAGGTGGAGCTCTGGATCCATGCCCGCGGCGCCGACTGGGAGCGGGTCCGGGTCGTCGACGTCGCGCTCGAGGCCCGTGGCTGGTACGTCCACGACCTCGAGCCGGGGCGGGCCTACCGCGCCGAGCTCCACCTGATCGGCTCGGACGGCCAGGACCGGCTGCTGCCGGGCCCCTCCGTCGCCACCGCGCTGCCGCCGCAGGGACCGTCATCGGTCGTGGATGATCGCTACGTCTCGCTGCCGTGGCAGGTGCCGCTGCCCAAGCTGATGGGGCCGGGCCTCCCCGGCGGCCCCTTCAGCGAGGAGGCGCGCAAGCTGCTGGCCACGCTCTCCGGCTGGAGCCGGTTCGGCCACAGCCGCGCCGACGGCGCGCCGGCCGGTGAGCAGGACCGGCCATCGTCGCCGACGCGTCCCACCTCGCCGGCAGGTCCATTCGGCGGGAAGGGGACCTAGATGGCCGACCCGAAGGGCTACGTCGCCCTCCACCTCCACGCCCACCTCCCCTTCGTACGCCACCCCGAGTACGAGGATTTCCTGGAGGAGGACTGGCTCTACGAGGCCATCTCGGAGACCTACCTGCCGCTGCTGCGGGTCTTCGACCGGGCCGCCGACGAGGGGATCCCCTTTCGCATCTCGCTCACCATGTCGCCGCCGCTGGTGGCCATGCTGCGCGACGACCTGCTGATGGGGCGCTACGCCCGCCGGCTCGACATGCTCTGCGAGCTCAGCGAGAAGGAGGTGCACCGCACCCGGCACGACCCGGCCTTCCACGGCCTGGCCCAGCACTACCGGCACGAGTTCTTCGAGCTGCGCACGCTCTTCCACGACCGCTACCACCGCGACCTGGTCGGCGCCTTCCGGCGCCTCGAGGAGGCCGGGCGGCTGGAGCTGCTCACCTGCGGGGCCACCCACGGCTTCCTGCCCCTCATGCAGCAGTACCCCGAGGCGGTGCGGGCCCAGGTGGCGGTGGCCGCGGCCCACCACCGGCGCCACTTCGGCAAGGACCCGGCCGGCATCTGGCTGCCCGAGTGCGGCTACTTCCCGGGCGTCGAGAAGGTGCTGGCGGAAGAGAACATCCGCTACTTCTTCGTCGACACCC
Organism: Anaeromyxobacter sp.; assembly: GCA_025360965.1. Taxonomy (GTDB): domain Bacteria; phylum Myxococcota; class Myxococcia; order Myxococcales; family Anaeromyxobacteraceae; genus JADKCZ01. The sequence continues at coordinate 9,199 of JANYBC010000222.1, forward strand.
ACGGCGTCACCGACGCCACGCCGCGGCCGCGCCACGGCGTCTACGCCCCGCTCTACACGCCCAGCGGGCCGGCCGCCTTCGCCCGCGACCCCGAGTCGTCGATGCAGGTCTGGAGCGCCGAGTCGGGCTACCCGGGCGACACCGAGTACCGGGAGTTCTACCGGGACATCGGCTGGGACCTCGACTTCGACTACGTCAAGCCCTACGTGCAGCCGACCGGGGCCCGCAAGAACGTCGGCATCAAGTACTTCCGCATCACCGGCAAGACCCCGCACAAGGAGCCGTACTCGCCGCAGCGGGCCGCCGAGCGCGCCGCCTCGCACGCCGGCAACTTCATGTACAACCGGGAGAAGCAGATCGAGCACCTGGCCGCCAGGATGGGTGGCACCCGGCCCATCGTGGTCTCGCCCTACGACGCCGAGCTCTACGGCCACTGGTGGTACGAGGGGCCGCAGTTCATCGACTACCTGATCAGGAAGGTGGCCTTCGACCAGCAGGTCTTCAAGCTGGCCACGCCGGGCGACTACCTGCGCGAGAACCCGGAGCAGCAGCTGGCCACGCCGCCGCTCTCATCCTGGGGAGCCGGCGGCTACGCTGCGGTCTGGCTCGACGGGACCAACGACTGGATCTACCGCCACCTGCACAAGGCGGCCGAGCGGATGATCGCGCTCAGCAACGACATCCAGCTGCCGACGCCGCTGGAGCGGCGCGCCCTCGACCAGGCGGCCCGCGAGCTGTTGCTGGCGCAGTCCTCCGACTGGGCCTTCATCATGAAGACCGGCACCATGGTCGAGTACGCCATCCGGCGCACCAAGGAGCACGTGCTCCGCTTCACGCGGCTCCACGACCAGCTCCGCTCGCACCAGGTCGACGAGGGCTGGCTGGCCTCGGTGGAGTCGCGGGACAACATCTTCCCGGAGATCGACCACACCGTGTACCGCTCGCGCTGAGCGCGCCACGAAGCGTCGGTAGCGTTCGCTTGATCCCCGGGAACAACCGTCCCGCCCGGCTGTTCCCTCCGTTGACGCAGGGCGCCTTGCCCGAATAGCCTGCGCCAACCCGTTTCCCCCGACGAAACAGAGAGATGGCCGACACCACCGCTGCGAAGGACGATCTCGGCGCGACCGAGCGCGAGATCATCACGACCCGCCTCGAGAAGGCCGAGGCGCTGCGTGCCCTCGGCGTCAATCCCTACGGGAACGGGGTGTCGCCGCGCCACCTGGCCGCCGACCTCCAGGCCCGCTACGGCGAGGCCCCGACCGAGGAGATCGCCAGGGACCCCGGCGCCTGGTCGCTGGCCGGGCGGGTGCTGGCGGTGCGCAGCTTCGGCAAGGCCGCCTTCCTCAAGGTGCGCGATCGGAGCGGCGAGCTGCAGGTCTGGGTCAAGAAGGACAAGCTCGGCGAGGCCGGCTTCGAGCGCTTCAAGCTGCTCGACGTCGGCGATCTCATCGCCGCCGAGGGGCCGGCCACCCGGACCAAGACCGGTGAGCTGACGCTGGAGGCGCTCTCCTTCACGATCCTGACCAAGGCCACCCGCCCGCTGCCCGAGAAGTGGCACGGCCTCACCGACGTGGAGCAGCGCTACCGCCAGCGCTACGTGGATCTGGTGGTGACGCCCGGGGTCCGCGAGGTCTTCGTGAAGCGGGCCAAGATCGTCTCGGGCATCCGCCGCTTCCTCGACGCCCGCGGCTACCTCGAGGTCGAGACGCCGACCCTGCACAAGCCCGAGGAGGCCGGCGGGGCCGCCGCCAGGCCGTTCGAGACCCACCACAACGCGCTCGGTCTCGACCTCAAGCTCCGCATCGCCACCGAGCTGCACCTGAAGCGACTCATCGTCGGCGGGCTCGACCGGGTCTACGAGATCGGCCGCATCTGGCGCAACGAGGGGATCGACCGGCGCCACAACCCGGAGTTCACCTCCATCGAATTCTACCAAGCGTACGCCACGCACGACGACCTGATGACGCTCACCGAGGAGCTCTTCCAGGCCCTGGCGGTGGAGGTGAGCGGCGGGCCGGTCATCTCGTTCCAGGGGCAGGCCATCGACCTGACCCCGCCCTACCCGCGGATCTCGATGGTGCTGGAGGCCGCCAGGGCGCTCGGCCTCTCCGGAGAGCAGGCACTCTCCGGCGCAGGTCTGGGCGAGGCCTTGGCCCGAGCGGCCGCCGGGATCGCCGAGAAGGAGCCGGCCTGGAAGCTCTCCGAGGCAGCCAAGAAGAGCCCGGGCGAGGCCATCGCCGTGGCCTTCGAGATCCTCTGCGAGCCGAAGCTGCCGGTCGATCGGCCGGCCTTCGTGGTCGATTTCCCGCTCGAGACCTCGCCGCTCTCCCGGCGGCGCGACGCCGACCCGCGCCTCGTCGACCGCTTCGAGCTGTACGTCGCCGGCATGGAGCTGGCCAACGCCTTCAGCGAGCTGAACGATCCGGCCGACCAGCGGGCCCGCTTCGAGGCCCAGGTGAAGGCCAAGGTGGCCGGCGACGACGAGGCCATGCCCTTCGACGAGGACTACGTCCGGGCGCTGGAGCACGGCATGCCGCCCACGGCCGGCGAGGGGATCGGCATCGACCGCCTGGCCATGCTCCTCACCGACTCCGCGTCGATCCGCGACGTCATCCTCTTCCCGCTGCTCAAGCCGCAGGCGTGAGCGGTCCGGCGCCGCGCCCCCACATGACCGAGCCCATCGCACCGACCACTCCGCCGGCCCTGGCCGACGCGCCGCCGGGGGACGCGCCGGCGGCCGATGGGGCGGCCCATCCGGTGGCGCCGGTCTTCTCCAGCAGGGCCTTCCTGCTGGTGCTGGTCGGGCTGGTGGCCGCGGCCACCGGGGCGCCGCTGCTGCAGGCGGCGCTGGCCGGGCGGGGCGGCCTCCCGCCGGCGCTGGCCACGGCAGGGGCGGTGCTGCTCTCCTCGCTGCTGGCCGGTGGCTTCGGCGCCGCGGCGGCGCTCAGCGCCCGGCGGCTCGCCTTCTACGAGGTGACCGCGGCCATGCTGCTCTGGACCGGCACCGTGGCCCTGCGGGTCGCCTCGCTCGGGGCCGCACGCGGCACCGCCGCCGGCCTGGAGGGGCTGGAGCAGCAGGGGACGCTGGTGGTGGTGCTCGGCCTGCTCGGCGCCGGGGCCCTGGCGGCCACCGCGGTCTTCGTGGGCGCGACGCTGGCCTACCTGTTGGGCGGCACAGGACGCCTCGACCTCTCCGCCTCCTTCGAGCTCTACGTGGCCAGGAGCCACCTCAAGCTGACGCGCCGCACGCTGGTATCGGTCTTCGCGCTGGTGGTGACCGGGATCCTGCCGGGCCTGCTCTTCCTCTTCATCCGCTCCATGGTGGCCGACGCCCGCGAGCGGCGGGCCGAGCGGCGCGGGGTGCTGCTGGGCCGGCGGCGCATGGCCGAGACCCTGCTGATGACCCTGATCTCCATCGGCGGCGTCGCCATCGGGGTCTGGGCGCTCACCGTGGTGCTCTCGGTCATGAACGGGTTCGAGGGGGACCTGAAGGCGCGCATCCTCGGCCACAACGCCCACGGCATCCTCATGAAGGCCGGGCAGAACGAGTTCACCGGCTGGCAACAGGTGCGGGAGCAGGTGCTGGCCGTCCCCGGCGTGGTCGGCGCCACCCCCTTCCTCTACAACGAGGTGATGCTCTCCTCGGGGTCGCGCCTCACCGGCGCGCTGCTCAAGGGGATCGACCCGGCCACCATCGGGACCGTCACCGACCTGCCGGCCGCGGTCGAGAAGGGCGGCAAGCTGGAGTGGCTCGCCAGCCCGGAGCTGATCCCCCCCAGCCAGCTTCGCAACCTCGACGAGCCGCCCTCGGGGCCGCGCCTGGCCGGCATCGTGGTGGGGCGGGAGATGGCCCGCTCGCTGCGGGTCGACGTCGGCGACCAGGTCAACGTCATCTCCCCCTTCGGCGATCTCGGCCCCGGCGGGCCGCAGCCCAAGAGCCGGGCCTTCCGGGTCGCCGCGGTATTCTACAGCGGCATGTACGAGTACGACGCCAAGTTCGCCTACCTCGAGCTCGACGAGGCCCGCCGCTTCTTCGGGACCGGCGACGGCATCACCGGGCTCGAGCTCAAGGTGACCGATGTCGATCGGGCCCGTCCCACCCTGGCCCGCGTCGGCGCCGCCCTGGGCGGCTGGCCCTACCGGACCAAGGACTGGGGCGAGCTCAACCGCAACCTCTTCTCGGCCCTGCAGATGGAGAAGCTGGTGATGGCGGTGATCCTCGGCTTCATCGTGCTGGTGGCCAGCTTCATCATCGTGGCCACGCTCATCATGCTGGTGCTGGAGAAGACCCGCGAGATCGCCGTGCTCAAGTCGATGGGGGCGGGGCTGCCCTCGGTGATGAAGATCTTCGTCATCGAGGGGATGGTGATCGGCGCGGTCGGCACCTTCTTCGGGCTGGTGCTCGGCTGGGGCACCTGCCTGATCATCGGCGACGTCGGCATCCCGCTCGACCCCGAGGTCTACTACATCGACAACCTCCCGGTCCGCATCGACCCCTCGCAGTGGGTGATGGTGGTGGCGATGTCGCTGGCGCTGGCCTTCCTCGCCACCATCTACCCGGCCACCAAGGCGGCGCGGCTGCGCCCCGTCGACGGCCTGAGGGGCGAGTGATGGGCGCCCCCTTCATCCGCGTGGTGGGGCTGGGCAAGACCTACGTCATGGGGGAGAAGCACCTCGAGGTGCTGCGCGACCTCTCGGTGGATATCGCCGCCGGGGAACTGGTGGCGCTGACCGGCCCCTCCGGCTCGGGCAAGAGCACCTTCCTCAACGTGCTCGGCACCCTCGACGCCCCCAGCGCCGGCCGGGTCTACTTCGACGGGGTCGACGCCTTCGCCGGGGGCGAGGAGGCGCTGGCCGCCTTCCGCAACGCCCACGTCGGCTTCGTCTTCCAGAGCCACCACCTGCTCCCCGACTTCACGGCCCTCGACAACGCCGCCATGCCCGGCCTGATCCGCCGGCTGCCGCGCGCCGAGGCCTACGCCAGGGCCGAGGAGATGCTGGTCCAGGTCGGGCTGGGCGACCGGCTCCAGCACCGGCCCGGCGAGCTCTCCGGCGGCGAGCAGCAGCGGGTGGCGCTGGCCCGGGCCCTCTGCCTCAAACCCCGGCTGCTGCTGGCCGACGAGCCGACCGGGAACCTCGACCCCAAGACGGCCGAGGGGATCCACGCCCTGATCGCCGATCTCAACGCCCGCCTGGGGATCACCGCCGTGGTGGTGACCCACAACGAGCAGCTGGCCCGGACCCTGCCTCGCCGCCTCCACCTCTCGATGGGGCGGCTGGAGAGAGAAAGTCTTTGAGCCGCGCCACCTCATGCATTAGATTCCGCGCCTTCGTGGAGCACCGCCCCCGCACAGGCTGGTTGCTGGCCGCAGCGCTCGCGCTGGCGTCGCTGGCGACGCCTGCCCTGGCGGCGGAGCCGGTGGTGGTGGTCGAGGTCAAGGTCGAGGGCAACCGGCGCGTCGAGATCGACACCATCCGGGCCACCGTCACCCGGAAGGGGGCGCTCTACGACACCCGCCGGGTCGAGGCCGACGTCCGCGCCCTCATGAAGCTCGGCTTCTTCTCCGACGTAGTGGTCGAGGTGGAGGGTGACGAGCAGCACCCCACGCTGGTCTACAAGGTCACCGAGCGGCCCACCGTGCGGGAGGCCACCATCGTCGGCAACGACGAGCTCTCCAAGGAGGACCTGAAGGACACCGTCGAGGTCAAGCCCTTCACGATCCTCGACCTGGTGGCGGTCAAGAAGGACGTCAAGAAGATCCAGGAGAAGTACGTCGAGAAGGGGTTCTACCTCGCCGAGGTCGCCTACAAGCTGGAGGGGCTCCCCGACAACCAGGTGGCGGTCCGCTACACCGTCGACGAGAAGGCCAAGGTGCTGGTCAAGGAGATCCGCTTCCACGGCAACCAGCGGCTCTCGAGCCAGGAGCTGCGCGGGGTGATGCTGACCCAGGAGGGCGGCCTGCTCTCCATCCTCGGCTCCACCGGCACCTTCCGCGAGGACATGTTCCAGCGCGACCTGGCGGCCATCGGCATGGCCTACATGGACCAGGGCTTCGTCAACGTGAAGGTGGGCCGCCCCGCCATCCAGCTCTCGCCCGACCGGCGCTTCCTCTTCGTCGCCATCCCCATCGAGGAGGGCGAGCAGTACTCGATCGGCAAGGTCGTCTTCACCGGCGAGCTGCTCGGCGAGGAGCCGCTGCTCCGCCGCATCCTCGGGACCCGCAGCGGGGCGCTCTTCTCGCGCTCCAAGGTCGGCCAGGACCTCTTCGCCATCGGGGACATCTTCAAGGATCGCGGCTTCGCCTACGCCAACGTCACGCCGCAGACCCAGGTGGACGACAAGACCCGCATCATCGACCTCAGCTTCGACGTGCAGCCCGGCATCAAGTGCCGCTTCGAGAAGATCGAGGTGGTCGGCAACGACAAGACCCGCGACAAGGTGGTGCGGCGCGAACTGCGCTTCTACGAGGGCGAGACATTCAGCGGCGTGGCCATGCGCACCTCCAAGGGCCGCGTCATGGCGCTCGGCTTCTTCGAGACCGTCGAGATCACCACCAAGAAGGGGAGCGCCGAGGACCTGGTGGTCGCCTTGGTCGAGGTCAAGGAGAAGGCCACCGGCTCCTTCCAGCTCGGCGCCGGCTTCTCCTCCTACGAGAACTTCATCCTCACCGGGCAGATCTCACAGCAGAACTTCTTCGGCTGGGGCCAGACCCTGAGCCTGCAGGTCCAGTGGTCCTCGATCCGGCAGCTCGGCCAGGTGCAGTTCGTCGAGCCCTACTTCCTCGACACCCGCTGGACCTTCGCCTTCGATGTCTACGCCACCGAGAGCTTCTACACGAGCTTCAACCGGCGCGCCGTGGGCGGCAACATGACCTGGGGCTACGAGCTCTCCGGCCTGGCCCCGGTCTGGGCCTTCGCCCGCCACCTCGAGGACATGCGGGTCTTCGGCACCTACACCAACGAGTACGTCTCGGTGACTGGCGACGCCCAGTACGTCCTCTACAACCAGTACCGCTCCGGGACCACCAGCTCGATCCGCCTCTCCTGGCAGTGGGACAAGCGCGACAACCGCATCTTCCCGACCGCCGGCTACTTCCTGACCGCCAGCGCCGAGTACGCGCCGCCGCTGCTGGCCCCCAGCGCCATCTTCGGCCAGAAGGTCAACCTCTTCTCCCGCTACGCGGTCGACGCCCGCGTCTACCGCCCGCTGCTCTTCGGCCTGGTGGCCCGCGCCAAGCTGACCCTGGGCGTGCTGCGAAACTGGGACGCCGACCACGTGGTGCCCATCTCGGAGAACTACTACGCCGGCGGCATCAACTCGGTCCGCGGCTACCGCATGCTCTCCATCTCGCCGACCGAGCGGGTGCCGTCCAACCCCAACAACCCCATGGCGCCGCTCGCCACCATCGCCACCGGCGGCAACAAGCAGGCCATCCTCAACCTCGAGCTCGAGTTCCCGCTGGTCCCGGCGGCCGGCATCAAGGGAGTGGTCTTCGCCGACGCCGGAAACGTCTTCGCGGCCGGCAGCTGGTCCGACAAGACCGTCCCGTACTCGCTCTACAAGTCATGGGGCTTCGGCTTCCGTTGGTTCAGCCCCATGGGGCCCCTGCGCTTTGAGTGGGGCATCCCCCTCAACCGCCGCAAGGATCCCTACAGCGGCATCTACCTCGACCAGCCCATTGACTTCCAGTTCACCATCGGCAACTTCTTCTAGCCACAGGTTCAGGAGGAACCCATGTCCAAGACCATCCGCATCGCCGCCCTCGCCGCCCTGGCGCTGACCCTGGCCCCCGCGGCGGCCCGCGCCGAGGCCAAGTTCGGCTACGTCGATCTGCAGCGCGCCCTCGAGGAGATCGACGAGGGCAAGGGCGCCAAGGCCCAGCTCAAGAAGGACTTCGACGAGAAGCAGAAGCAGCTCGACCAGCGCACCGACGAGGTCAAGAAGCTCGACGCCGACTTCCAGAAGCAGGCGCTGGTCATGGCGCCCGACGCCAAGTCCGCCAAGTCCGCCGAGATCGAGCGCAAGAAGGTCGAGGTCCAGCAGTTCTTCGTCGGCCTGCAGCAGGAGCTGGCCGGCCGGGAGCGCGAGGTCACCCGCGGCCTCTTCGACAAGATGATCGGCATGGTGCGCGAGCTGGCAGAGGCCGAGGGCTTCACGATGGTCTTCGACCGGAACACCGTGCTCTACGCGCCGCCCTCGCTCGACGTCACCAACGAGCTGGTCCGCAAGTACAACGCCCGCTTCGTCGCCGGCAAGGGCGCCGCCCCGGCCAAGAAGGCCGAGGCCCCGGCCCCGACCAAGAAGCCAGAGGCCGCCACCACGCCCCCGGTGCCAGCGCCGGCGACGGCGCCGGCCAAGAAGTAGGGAGCAGCGTGACCGTCCGCACGCTCGCCGAGCTCGCCGCGCTGGTCGGCGGTGAGGTCTCCGGTGATGGGTCGCTGGCCATCATCGGGGTGGCCCCGCTCGAGGAGGCCGGCCCCGGGCAGGTCTCCTTCTTCGCCAACAAGCGGTACCGCGCCGCCTTCGAGGCGACCAAGGCCGGGGCGGTGCTGGTGGGGAAGGACCTCGAGGTGGCCGCGGGGCGCACCGTGGTGCGGTCGGACAACCCCTACCTGGCCTTCGCCAAGCTCGCCACGCACTTCTACCCCGCCGCCCGGGCGGTGCCGGGGATCTCGCCGCAGGCCGCCATCGACCCGACCGCCTCGATCGATCCGGGCGCGCAGGTCGGGCCGTTCGTCACGGTGGGGGCTCGCACCACGGTCGGCCCCCGCACCATCCTCGGCCCGGGGGTGCGGCTCGGGGACGACGTCCGCGTCGGCGCCGACTGCATCCTCTACTCCAACGTGGTGGTGCGGGAAGGCTGCCTCGTCGGCGACCGGGTCATCCTCCAGCCCGGGGTGGTCATCGGCGGGGATGGCTTTGGCTTCGCCACCGACCTGATCGGCGAGGGCAACGGGCCCCGCCACTTCAAGATCCCGCAGGCCGGCATCGCGGCGATCGAGGACGACGTCGAGATCGGCGCCAACTCCTGCGTCGATCGGGCTGCCCTGGGCGTCACCCGGGTCGGGCGCGGCACCAAGATCGACAACCTGGTGCAGATCGGCCACGGCGCCGAGCTCGGCGCACTCTGCATCGTGGCGGCCGGTGCCGGCATCGCCGGCTCGACCAGGTTGGGCCTGGGCGTGGTGGTCTGGGGGCAGGCCGGCGTGGCCGGCCACCTCGAGGTCGGCGACCGCGCCAACATCTCGGCGCAGTCGGGGGTGATGCACGACCTCGACCCTGGCGCCCGGGTGGCCGGAACGCCGGCCGTGCACGAGCGGACCTGGGCTCGAGGACAGGCCGCCCTGGAGAGGTTCAACGACATGCGGCGCCAGTTGATCGAGCTGAAGCGCAAGGTGGCCATGCTCGAAGGCCAACCCGAGAAGGAGAAGGAATGACCGCCATCGTCCCAGGCCAACAGCTCGACGTCGAGGCCATCCTGCGCCTGCTGCCGCACCGGCCGCCGTTCCTGCTGGTCGATCGGGTCACCTCCTGGACGCCGAACGGCAAGCTCTCCGCGGTGAAGGCGGTGACCATGAACGAGCCCCACTTCGTCGGCCACTTCCCCGGCCACCCGGTCATGCCCGGGGTGCTGATCCTCGAGGCGCTGGCCCAGGCCTGCGCGCTGCTGGCCATCCTCTCGCTGCCGCCCGAGGAGCTGAAGCGCAAGGTCACCTACCTGATGGGCATCGACGGGGCCCGCTTCCGCAAGCCGGTCGTCCCCGGCGACCGGCTCGAGCTGGTCGTCGAGATCGTCCGGCAGAAGGGGCCGGTCTGGAAGATAAACGGCACGGCGCTGGTCGAGGGGCAGGAGGTGGCCGGCGGTGAGTTCATGGCCATGCTCGCCGACCTGGACACCGCGCTGTAGGCGGGCGACCACATGGCCATCCACCCCTCCGCACTCGTCGAGGCTGGCGCGCAGGTCGATCCGAGCTGCGAGATCGGCCCCTTCGCCTGGATCGGCCCCCAGGTGAAGCTGGGCCCTGGCTGCGTCGTCGCCCCCCACGGCGTGGTCACCGGCCGCACCACCCTGGGCGCCCGCAACCGCGTCTTCTCCCACGCCGTCATCGGCGGCATCCCCCAGGATCTCAAGTACCGGGGCGAGCCGACCGAGACCGTCATCGGCGACGACAACACCTTCCGCGAGTTCGTCACCATCAACGCCGGGACGGCGCAGGACAAGGCGGTCACCCGGGTCGGGAGCGGCTGCCTCTTCATGGCCAGCTGCCACGTCGGCCACGACAGCGTCATCGGTGACGGCGCCATCATCGCCAACTCAGTGGCGCTGGCCGGGCACGTCGTCCTCGAGGACCACGTCCACTTCGGCGGGCTCTCGGCGGCCCACCAGTTCTCCCGCGTCGGCCGGCTGGCCTTCATCGGCGGCATGACCGGCGTGGCCATGGACGTGGCCCCCTACTGCATGGTGAGCGGGGCGCGCGGCGAGCTGACCGGCCTCAACACCATCGGCATGCAGCGCTCGGGCATGAGCGAGGAGCAGGTCGGCCGCGTCAAGCAGGCCTTCAAGATCTACTTCCGCTCCTCGCTGCAGGCGGCCGAGGCGCTGGCGCAGCTCAAGGCCGAGCTGGGCGGGCACCCCGAGGTGGCCCACTTCATCGCCTTCATCGAGGGGACCAAGCGCGGCATCACGCGCTGAGCGCGATGGGGACCATCGGCCTCATCGCCGGGAGCGGCGGCTTCCCGTCACTCTTCGCCGAGGCGGCCCGGCGCGCCGGCCACCGGGTGGTGGCGGCGGCCCACGTCAACCAGACCGACCGTGAGCTCGAGCGCCACGTCGACGCCATCACCTGGGTCAAGCTGGGCCAGTTCGGCAAGATCGCCGCGGCGCTCAAGGCCGGCGGGGCCACCCAGACGGTCATGCTCGGCGCCATCACCAAGAAGCGCTTCTTCGTCGACGCGCTCCCCGACGCCGTCGGGCTCGAGTTGATGGCCAAGGTGGCGATCCGCTCCGATGACAACCTGCTGAGGATGATCGCCACCATGCTGGAGGAGCGCGGCATGCCGGTCATCGACCCCATGCCCTTCCTCGGCGAAGCGCTGGCCCGTGACGGCGTGCTGGGGCGTCACCAGCCGAACGCGGAGGAGGAGGCCGACGCCCGCTACGGGCTCGAGCTGGCGCGCGCGGTGGGGAGGCTCGACCTCGGCCAGACCGTGGTGATCAAGGAGCGGGTGGCGGTGGCCGTCGAGGCCCTGGAGGGGACCGACGCCTGCATCCAGCGCGGCGGCGAGCTCGCCAGGGGCGGCGCGGTGGTGGTCAAGGCGGTCAAGCCGCAGCAGGACCGGCGCTTCGACCTGCCGGCGGTCGGGCCGGCCACCATCGAGTCGATGAAGAAGGCCGGCTGCCGGGTGCTGGCCATCGAAGCCGGCGCCACGCTGGTCATGGAGGCCGAGGAGCTGCTCCGCCTGGCCGACAAGGCCGGGATCGTGGTGATGGGGCTGCGGTAGCGCCGGGGCGGGGTGGTGATGCCGGCCTGGCTGCGCGAGGAGGGAGGGGCGGTGACGCTGGAGCTGCTGGTCCAGCCGCGCGCCTCCCGCACCCGGGTGGTCGGCGAGCACGGCGGGCGGCTCAAGCTCCAGCTGGCGGCGCCGCCGGTCGACGGCGAGGCCAACGCCGCGCTGGTCGAGTTCCTGGCCGGCGCGCTCCGGGTCCGCAAGGGCGAGGTGGTGGTTCTGCGCGGCGAGACCGGGCGGCGAAAGGCGGTGCGGGTGGCCGGCGTGACGGCGGCGCAGGTGGTGGCGGCATTCGCGCCGCCTTCAGGCGGCGCAAGCCGTTAGCCAGCGACTGGCAACAAAATCACGCGGCCCTGCGACCCTTTGCCTCCCCCGAACGCAACTTCGGGCGTCCGAAGTCGCGAAAGAGGGACTAAGATGCCCCCCCTCCATGCCCCCCCCCCACCGCTTCCTCGAAGCTTGCGCCCGCCGCCCCGTCGATCGCCTGCCCGTCTGGATGATGCGCCAGGCCGGCCGCTACCAGCCGAGCTACCGCGCCGTGCGCCAGCAGGTCGGCTTCCTCGAGCTCTGCCGCTCGCCGGAGCTGATCGCCCAGGTCACCTGCGCCCCCATCGACGAGTTCGGCTTCGACGCCGCCATCCTCTTCTCCGACATCCTGGTCCATCTCCCGGCCATGGGGCTCGACCTGACCTTCGAGAAGGGCGAGAAGGGGAAGGGGGACGGCGGGCCGAAGATCGCCAACCCGGTCCGCACCCGCGCCGACGTCGACGCCCTCAAGGTCCCGGTGCCGACCCGCGATCTCAGGTACGTCCTCGACGGCATCCGCGCCATCAACGCCGGGCTCAACGGCCGGGTCCCGCTCATCGGCTTCGTGGGCGGCCCATTCACGGTGGCCAGCTACGTGGTCGAGGGCGGCAGCCAGGGCTTCACCCGCCTGAAGACCATGCTCTACGCCGACAAGGCGGCGGCCCACGCGCTCTTCGAGAAGCTCACCCAGGCGGCCATCGTGCAGATCGAGGAGCAGGTCGCCGCCGGCGCCCACGCCGCCCAGGTCTTCGAGAGCTGGCTCGGCGAGCTGGACCGCGAGGACCTCGAGGAGTTCGCCTTCCCCTACCTGGCCCGCATCGCGGCAGCCCTGAAGAAGACCGGCGTCCCCTCCATCTTCTTCGGCACCGGCCTCTCGGGACACCTCGAGCGGATCGCCACGCTCGGCTTCGACGTCATCTCGGTCGACTGGCGCATCCCCATCGACGAGGCCCGCCGCCGCGTCCCCGGCCTGGCGGTGCAGGGCAACCTCGACTCGACCGTGATGCTCAGCTCGGCCGAGGCGAGCGTCAAGAAGGCGCTTGGCATCTGCAAGGCGGCCGGCCCGGCCCCCGGTTACATCTTCAACCTGGGTCACGGCATCCAGGTGGGGACGCCGCCCGAGAACGTCAAGGCGGTGGTCGACGCCGTCCATGCCTTTCGCTGGTAACGAGGTGGCCGTGCTGCAGATTCCCTCCTGGGACCTGATCAAGAAGTACGACCGGCCGGGGCCACGCTACACCAGCTACCCGACCGCGCCGGAGTGGAAGGACGACTTCAAGGCGCCACGGTACGTGCAGCACCTGGCCCGCGCCGAGGCCGCCGGCGGCCCGCTCTCCATCTACGTTCACCTGCCCTTCTGCCGGGAGATGTGCCGGTTCTGCGGCTGCAACGTCATCGCCACCCACGACCGCAGCCGCGCCGACGCCTACCTCGACGTGCTCGAGAAGGAGGTGGCGCTGGTGGCCGCCCACCTGCCGACGCGCCGCACCGTCTCGCAGCTCCACTGGGGCGGAGGCACCCCCACCTTCCTCGACGAGAAGCAGCTCACCCGCTGCCACGCCATCCTGGCAAGGCACTTCAGGTTCCTGCCCGACGCCGAGCTGGCCGTCGAGATCGACCCGGCCATCACCAGCAAGGCCCAGGTCGACCTGCTGGCGACGCTCGGCTTCAACCGCATCTCCATGGGCGTGCAGGACTTCGACCAGAAGGTGCAGGAGACGGTGGGCCGGATCCAGGGAGAGAAGGAGACCGCCGACCTGGTGGCCGCGGCCCGCGCCGCCGGCTTCAAGGGGGTCAACCTCGACCTGATCTACGGCCTGCCCTACCAGACCCCGGAGAGCTGGGCCGACACGCTCCGTCGCATCCTCGCCATGCACCCCGACCGCATGGCGGTCTTCGGGTTCGCCTACACGCCCTGGTTCAAGCCGCACCAGAACCTCCTGCCCAAGGAGGCGCTGCCCAACCCGGAGGCCCGGGTCCGCCAGTTCCTCCAGACCGTCGAGGCCTTCACCGGCTCCGGCTACCGGCTCATCGGCCTCGACCACTTCGCCGTCGAGACCGACGAGCTGTCGCGGGCCCAGCGCGCCGGGACGATGTTCCGCAACTTCCAGGGCTACACGGTCCGCCCGGCCGAGGACACGGTCTCCTTCGGAGTCTCCTCGATCTCGGACATCGGCGGGGCCTACGCCCAGAACTCGCACAAGCTCAAGGACTGGGTCGACCAGGTCGAGGCCGGGACCATCCCGGTCGACCGCGGCGCCGCCATGAGCGACGACGACGTGCTGCGGCGCTTCGTCATCAACCGGGTGATGTGCCAGCTGCGGCTCGACCTCGAAGAGGTGAAGAGCGGCTTCGGCGCGGCGGCCCGGGACACCATCGCGGCGGCGCTGCAGGTCGGCCTCGAGGAGCTGAAGGCCGACGGCCTGGTCGCCTTCGACGGCCACGTACTCACGGTGACGCCGCTCGGGCAGCTGCTGGTCCGCAACGTCGCCATGCTCTTCGACGCCTACCTGCAGAAGCAGGACGGCGCCAAGAAGTTCTCCCGGACCGTCTAGCCCCCGGGATCCCTGCGACGTGGCCCACACCGCCGTCTTCCTGATGAACCTGGGCGGTCCGAGGAGCCTCGCCGAGGTGGAGCCTTACCTCTACGAGCTCTTCTCCGACCCGCTGCTGATCTCGGCCCCGTTCGGCCCCTTCCGGCCGCTGCTGGCGAAGCTGATCTCGAAGCTGCGGGCCTCCTCTTCGGCGGAGAAGTACGCCCTGATCGGCGGACGGAGCCCGCTGGTCGAGGGGACCGAGGCCCAGGCGCGGGCGCTGGAGGCGGCGCTCGGGCCAGGCTACTCCTGCCACCTCGCCATGCGCTGCGGTCACCCCTCCACAGAGCTCGGGGTGAAGGAGGCGCTCCGCCGCGGCGCCGACCGGGCGGTGGCGCTGCCGCTCTACCCGCAGTGGGCCAACGCCACCACCCTGAGCTCGCTCATCGAGCTGCGGCGCTGCTGGCCCCGGGACCTCCCGCTGGCCGAGATCTGCACCTGGCACGATCACCACGGCTACCTCGACGCCTCGGCGGCGGCGCTGCGCGAGGTGCTGGCCGAGGTGCCGGCAGCGCTGCGGGAGCAGGCGCTGGTGGTCTTCAGCGCCCACGGCCTCCCCATGAGCCAGGTGAAGAAGGGGGATCCCTACCCGGGCTACGTGGAGATCTCCTCGCGCGAGACGGCGCGGCGCGCCGGCGTGGCCAGCTGGCAGATCACCTACCAGTCGAAGGTCGGCCCGGCCCGCTGGCTCGGCCCGGACACCGTCCAGTTCCTCGAGGCCAACGCCGCTGGCCGCGCGGTGGTGACCGTCCCCATCGCCTTCGTCTCGGAGCACCTCGAGACCCTCTACGACATGGACATCCTGGCCAGGGCGGCCTCCGAGAAGGCCGGCGCGGCGCTCTACCGGCGCGTGCCGGCGCTCGGGACCCGCCCCGACTTCATCGCGGCGCTGGCCGACCTGGTCCACCGCGGCATGGCCGGGCAGGGGATGGCGGCCGAGGGGCAGTCCCTCCCGCCGCGCTGAGCCGGATGGCGTCGCTCGACCGGGCAGGTGGTCACGGCACCGGCCCCGGGGCCCGCGCCGC
>JANYBC010000253.1 GCA_025360965.1 Anaeromyxobacter sp.
TGGCTCCTGCAGTCGCTGCTGCTCGAGCCGGGCTTCCTCGCCGCGCGGGTCGACCTCTCCAGGCGGGAGCTGATCGAGGTCTCCCGGGCGCTGGCGCTGCGGGCGCTCTTCCGGCTCCGGGCCAGCGCCGCCGCGGCGCGGGTGGCGAGCGAGGTGGAGCGGGGCATGTCGGGGGCGCGGTGGCGCGAGGCCCACCGCGAGGCCCTCACCTCGGCCTGCCACGCCGCCTGGGACGGGGTGCGGGCGGCGCGCGACGCCGAGGCCGGGCCGCTGCTGGCGCGGGTGCGCGGCTTCGCGGCCGGCGAGCGGCTGCGGCTGCAGCTGCGCGACCAGTTCGACGAGGACTGGTGGCGCAACCCGCGGAGCCCGGCCCACCTGGCCGGCCTGCTGGCGGCCGGGCGCTTCGCGGAGACCAACGAGCCTTCGGCCCCGGAGGCGGCGCGGGGGCTGGTGAGGCTGCTGGAGCACGGCGGCGCCGGCTAGCGACGCCGGCGGCTGCGGCTGCGGCCGAGGCGGGGGCCTGGGACTACGGCTTGCGGCGCAGCGCCCGGATGATCTTCTCCTTCACCCGGGACGGGCGCGCGGAGGTGGGCGGGGCAGCGTGGACCACGGCGTGCTTCAGGGTCTTCTGCGAGGCGAGGTGGGCCTTCCACTTCATCCAGGCCTCGATCTGCATCGCCTGCAGCTCGATCTGGAGGTCCTCGGAGAGCTCCTCCTCGGCCCAGTCGAGGGTGGTGGTGGCGGGCGGCGAGGCGCCAAGGCGCAGCCGCATCACCTTCTCCTCCTCTGGGGAGAGTTCGCGGGCCGCGCCGCGCCGGAGCACGGCCTGGGCCGCGCCCTCGGTCACCACGCCGGGGCGGGACCTGGTGTTCTTGCGCTTCTCTTCCATCCGCTTCACCTCGGGAGGCCGCCGCCCAGCGACGGGGGTGGCCAGGCACTCATCGTAGGCGGCGAGCCGGCTCCGTCCAGTTTTCGGGAGCGCCCTTTCATGGCTACCCCGCTTGAACAGCTTGCGCTCCCCGGCAGGCCGCGCCAAGAGAGGGGGAGGAGGATGTCTAGATGGCCGACTGGAAGACGAACCTGCTCGAGGACGATGCCAGGATCGGGGCGCTGGTGAAGGGGGCCAGCCGGGTGGCGGTGCTCGGCATCAAGCCCGAGTCGAAGTCCGACCAGCCGGCCTACTACGTGGCCGAATACGTGGCCCAGCACGGCGCCGAGGTGGTCCCGGTGCCCGTCTTCTTCCCGGAGCTGACCGAGATCCTGGGGAGGCAGGTCTACCGGAAGGTGGCCGACGTGCCGGGGCCGATCGACATCGTCGACATCTTCCGCAAGCCCTCCGACATCGACGCCCACGTCGACGACATCATCGCCAAGCAGCCGCGGGCCGCCTGGTTCCAGCTCGGCATCCGCAACCAGGCGGCGGCCGAGCGGCTGGCCCGGGCCGGCATCCAGGTGGTGCAGGATCGCTGCCTGCTGGTGGAGTGGAAGCGGTACCGGTAGCGAGAAGCGCGGCGAAGGACCGAGGGGAAGCGGCTCCCTCAAGCGCCGACACGGACCCGAACGTGGTCCCTCCTTCGCGAGTTCTGACGTCAGAACTCGCGAATGGGGGAGGAGCAGGCGAGGGCGCCAGGACACCTGAAGCGCCGCGGACGACACTCCCTACGCCGGCACCAACGGGCTGGAGCGTGCCCCATCCGACCGCCCACTCACCCTGCGTGACCCTCACCTCCCCCGCTGCTGCTCCCTCCGCTCGAAGAGCTGCTCGCGGTAGGCGCCGGCGATTTCGCGGGCCCGCTCGCGCTGCGCCGGCGTCAGCGCCGCCTCCGCCTTCAGGAAGGCGCGGGTGTCGGCCTCGTCGAGCTTCGCCTCGATCGCTTGCTGGGCTCGGGCCGGATCGCGGCGCGGTGGCGCGGCCGGTGCGGCGCCGGAGGGAGCCATCCCGGCGCGCCCAGCCCCTCCGCCCATCCCGCCGCCCGGTGTGAGCTGGACGCCGCCCGGTCCCATGTTCATCCCCATGCCGGGCGACCTGCCGCCGCCCGGCCCGCCGGCCCCCGGGCTGCCCGGAGGCGGACCGCTCTCCGGTGGCGGCCCGGACCGGGGCTCGGCCGGTGGCGCGACGACGCCCTCGGTCCGCAGCCGGGACAGCTGCACCTGCAGCTCGGCGTCGGCCTGCTCCAGGACGGTCGCCTGCTCCTCGCTCAGCTCCAGCTCGCCGCGGTGGGCCAGCACCGCCACGATCGACGAGCGGGGGAGCGGCGGCTGGCCGGCGGGCGGCTCACGAGGGACCGGCGCCGAAGCGCAAGCCGTGGCGACGAGGAGAAGCAACTGGCTGGTTCGAAGCGTCATGGAGCTCACCGGGGTGAAGGGGCGTCGCGCCGCACATCAGGTCAAACCCTCAGCGGACCAGCTTCTTCCTGACCATCTCATCCAGGATGGCGAAGGTGAGCTGGCCCTTTGCATCCAGTGCGCCGCGCTTCAGCTCGGCGAGCGTCTCGAGCCGGACCACACGGACCGGCTTGCCCTCCACCGTGACCGTGACCGAGTCGGGGAGGAGGCTGGGGTAGTCGCGCCCACCCTCGATGGCGCCCAGCACGTCGAGTGGGCCGAGGTCGGTGATGAGCAGCTGGTGGCCTTCACCCAGCAGCGCCTCGCGGGTGGGGCGGAGCACCTGCCCGGAAGGGCGCCCCCGGTAGCGCGCGTCGACCGACTCCAGGAACGCCAGCAGCCTGGTCACGTTGTCAGCGTCCCTCCGGTGGACCACGTCGACGTCGATGGTGGCGAGCGGCGCCCCTTGCGCGACCGCCGCCAGTCCGCCGACGAGGAGAAAGTCAGTCCCGCTGGCCGCCAGGCGGGCGAGCAGCGTGGTCAGGCTCTGCGGCGGCGAAGCCATCTCGAAGCTCCTGGATCGTCAGGGCCATCCGGTCGTTGAGCCGGAGCCGCTCCTCGGGCGTGAGCGCCGCCAGGGTCTCGACCAGGGTCTCGTCGACGACACCGGCACGCTGGGGTGCTGTGCAGAGCCTGGGGAGGGAGTCCGGATCGGCCATCGGGAGCGAGTGTAGCAGGTCGCCGCTGCAGCGGGCCCGGCGCCAAGCACCCTCGGCGAGGTCGTTCTCGGTTGCGCGGCCTGAAGGCCGCGCGATCAGGGCTCGTCGGCCGGCTCGTCGGCCGCGGCCGCCTTCTCGCGCGACTTGAAGCCGGCCCGCTCCAGCGCCAGCGCCACGCCGGGCGGCTTGCGCGAGTCCTTGAGCGGGTTCCTCGGCGCCACCACCGCCGCCACCTTCGGCCCCAGGGCCTTCACCTCGCCGGTCACCTCCACCTGCACCCGCAGCCGCGGGTCGTCCTTCACCGAGAAGGCGGCGGAGAGGTGGGCCTGCAGCAGCACGCCGGTGGCCGCGTCGAAGGCCAGCTCGCCGCTGGCACTCACCGGGATCCGCCCGTCCAGGAAGGCGAGGTGGCGCCTGGTCTCCTCGTCGGGGCCGCCGGCCGGGAAGTCGCGGGGATCGGCCCCGGCGGCGACCGGGGTCTCGCTGGCCAGGGTCACGGTGAAGCGGCGCGCGCTGCGTCCCAGCAGCTGGGCGTCGCCGGCGGGGGTGAGGCGCAGCGCCGCCCCCTGGAGCCGCGCCAGGTCGGCGGCCATGTTGAAGCTCTCGTCGCGGAAGCGGCGGGCGTCGCGGCCGTGGTCGGTGGGGCGCTCGCGCCACGGGGCGAACTGGGCGCGGGCGTAGGTGAGTCCGCCGGCGAAGACCACGTGCTTGCCCGACTCGCCGCCGGGGCCGCGCCCCTCGTCGATCTCGGCGTCGGCCTCGAAGGTGCCGTCGGCCGACTGGCGCACCCGGTGGCGCTCGGCGGCGTGGACCCTGGCGGTGCCGTCGGCCTGGGTGGTGACTGTGAAGCTGGCGGTGCCGCTCCACTCGAAGGAGCCGAGCCGCCGCGCCGCCTCGTCGGCGTCGAGGGCCAGCAGCGCGACCGGCTGCTCCCAGTCGATCGCCACGGCGCCGCCCGAGGTGGCGCCAGAGGTGGCGCCACTTGGCACGGCGCTGGTCGGGGCCGCGGCCGGGACGGCACCGCGCGAGCAGGCGCCCAGCGCCAGGGCACAGGCCAGCCAGGCTGCGACCCACCGTGACATCAGACGGTCGGGGCCGGCTTCTGGGAGGCGCGGAAGAGCAGCACGCCGAGGCCGACGAAGCAGGCCACGCCCAGCAGCGCGAAGCCGCCATGGCCGATGGCCCCGGCGATGGCCGGCTCGAGGTTGAGCTTCTCCATCTGCCCGGAGATGGCCTCGTTGACGCTGAGCAGCGCCACCACCACGCCGGTGAGCGCGCCGCCGGCCACCAAGCCGGTGGCCATGAGCGAGCCGCCGCCCAGCTCCGAGTCCTCCGCCGACCCGCCCTTGCGCGCCGCCACCGCGTCGACCAGCCCCTTGACGACGCCGCCGGCGAAGATGGGGAGGGTGGTGGAGAGCGGCAGGTAGAGGCCGACCGCGAAGGAGAGGGCCTTCACGCCGCAGAGCTCCATGGTGACCGAGAAGAAGACGCCGACCAGCACGTAGATCCAGTCGAGGTTGAGCGAGAGCAGCCCCTTGATGAGCGTCGCCATCAGCGTCCCCTGGGGGGCGGGGAACTTCTCGGTGCCGATGATGTGGTGGATGCCGGCGGCGTACTGGGCCGCGGTCGGGGTGTCGAGCAGGTTGACGGTCCAGCCGATCACCACCGCCGAGGCGATGGCGCCGACGAAGAGCGAGATCTGCTGCGCCCGCGGCGTGGCGCCGACCAGGAAGCCGGTCTTCAAGTCCTGCGAGGTGGCCCCGCCGTTGGCGGCGGCGATGCAGACCAGGCCGCCCACCACCAGCGCCATGGGCTCGTAGGCCGAGCCGGTCCAGCCGACGCCCACGAAGACCATGGCGGTGGCCATCAGGGTGGCGATGGTCATGCCGGAGATGGGGTTGGAGGAGGAGCCGATCAGGCCGACGATGCGCGACGAGACGGTGACGAAGATGAAGCCGAAGACGATGACCAGCACCGCCACCAGCAGCCGGTTGAGGAAGGAGTTGCCCGGCATGAAGGGCAGCGCCGCCAGCACCGCCACCAGCACCAGGCTGCCGGCGATGACGGTGACGAAGGAGAGGTCGCGGTCGGTCCGCTTGATGCTGGCCGCCGCGGTCTTGTCGGAGAGCGAGCGGATCGAGTCGCGCAGCGAGGAGTAGATGGTGGGGAGGGTCTTGATGAGCGTGATGAAGCCGCCGGCCGCCACCGCGCCGGCGCCGATCTGGCGGACGTAGGCCCGGTAGATGGCGTTGGTGGTGTTGGCGAAGGTGTGGGTGACCGGGTCCCAGCCGAACTGGGCCGGGTTGTTGCCCACCTTGAGGAGCTGGGCCACCACCGTGTCGCCCGGCACCAGGAAGCCGAGCAGCGGGATCAGGCCGAGCCAGGCCATGACGCCGCCGGCCACCAGCACCCCGGCGATCTTCGGTCCGATGATGTAGCCGACGCCCATGTACTCGGGCGTGATCTCGCCGTTGACGGTGGCGTTGGGCAGGAACTTGTTGGCCCTGGAGGTGATCCAGGCCGGCGTCTCGGCGATGACGTGGAAGACCTTCTGCAGGATGGCGTAGACCATGGCGATGCCGACGCCCTGGAAGGCGGTCCTGGCGAAGTCGCCGCCCTTCTCGCCGGCGATCAGCACGGCGGCGCAGGCGGCGCCCTCCGGGTACTTCAGCTCCTCGTGCTCCTTGACGATGAGGGCGCGGCGCAGCGGCACCATCATCAGCACGCCGAGGATGCCGCCGATGACCGCCAGCAGGAAGAGGGTGAGTGGGGCGAAGTAGCCGGCGCCGACCGAGACGCCGGTGGTGGCGTCGGTGGAGAGGAAGAGGAAGCCCGGCAGCGTGAAGACCACGCCGGCCGCGATCGACTCGCCCGCCGAGCCAGCCGTCTGGATGATGTTGTTCTCCAGGATGGTGGTCTTGAGGAACTTGCGCCCCAGCGAGATGGCGATGACGGCGATGGGGATCGAGGCCGAGACGGTCAGGCCGGCCTTCAGTGCCAGGTAGACGGTGGAGGCGCCGAAGATGATCCCGAAGATGGCCCCGGTGACGACCGCCTTGGGGGTCAGCTCCGCCATGATGGTCTCGGCGGGCACGTACGGCTTGAACTCCCTGGCCGGGGAGGTCGAGGAGGCGGGGGCGCTCATGGTGGCTCCGTGTGGCGCGTGGAGGGGTCGGCGGCTGCGGGAATCTAGCCCGGACCCTTCGCCCGTTCCAGCCTTACCGGCCCGCCGGATCCGGATCCGGCTCCGGCGCCGGGCCGCCGGGCGGAGGGGCGCCGGCCTCGACGTCGGCGAAGGCGACCCGGCCGTCGTCCCAGAGCAGCCGGTCGCAGCGGTGGAGCAGGTCGCCGAGCCCCTTGCGGAACGCCGCCGAGATCGCCACCCCGCCGGCCTGGTGGGCCAGGGCCGCCCCCTCGCCGGGTGGCAGCCGGTCGATCTTGTTGAAGACCAGCACCCGCTGCTTCTGAAGCAGGTCGAGTTCGCCGAGGATCTTCTCGACCGAGCGGATCTGCTGGTCCCGCCGCGGGTCGGAGGCGTCGACGACGTGGAGCAGCAGGTCGGCGTCGGCCAGCTCCTCCAGCGTGGCGCTGAAGGCGGCCACCAGATCCTCGGGCAGGTCCCGGATGAAGCCGACCGTGTCGGTGATGATCACCTCGCGGTCGCGCGGGAAGCGCAGCCGCCGGCTGGTCGGATCGAGCGTGGCGAAGAGCTTGTCCTCGACCAGCACCGTGGAGTGGGTCAGGGCGTTGAGCAGGGTCGACTTGCCGGCGTTGGTGTAGCCGACGATGGAGAGGACCGGCAGGTTGCGGTCGTTCCGCTTGCGGCGCCGCAGCTGGCGATCCCCGGAGAGGGCCTCCACCCGCCGCTCCAGCGCGGTGATCCGGTCCCGCACCCGGCGGCGATCGATCTCCAGCTTGGTCTCGCCCGGGCCGCGGCCGCCGATGCCGCCCGCCAGCCGGGAGAGCGAGTCGTCGCGCCCGGCCAGGCGCGGGTAGATGTACTTGAGCTGGGCCAGCTCCACCTGAAGCTTGCCGTCGGCGCTCGAGGCCCGCTGGGCGAAGATGTCGAGGATCAGCTGGGTCCGGTCGAGGACCTTGAGGCTGGTTTCCTCGGCGATGTGCCGGGCCTGCGAGGGCGAGAGGTCGGCGTCGAAGACGATCAGGTCGGCCATCAGCTGCATCGAACTGAGCAGGACGTCGCCCAGCTTCCCCTTGCCGATCAAGGTGCGAGGGTCGATCTGGTTGCGGTGCTGCAGCGTGGCGTCCACCACCTCGACGCCGGCGGTGCGGGCCAGCTCCTTCAACTCCTCCAGCGACGACTCGCCCTCCTCGCGAGACCGCCTCCGGCCCGAGACGCCCACCAGGATGGCGCGCTCACGCCCGCCGGTGCGGCGCGCGGTGCGGGCCCTGGCGAACTCCTCCTCCAGCGCCAGGGCCCCGGCCAGCGCGTCGGTGCGCAGCTCATGGACCGAGGCGACCGTCTCCTCCTGCCAGAGGGCGCCGGCCGGGTTCTCCGGGAGGAGCCAGGCGATGTGGATGCGGCCGGGCAGGCCGTCGGGCAGGGTCTCGATGGCGGCCACCAGGTCGAGCCGCAGCAGCGCCAGGTCGGTGTGATCGTCGCGGGTCAGCGGCGTGTCGTCGAGGTGGGTGTGGATGAGGCGCAGGCCGCGCAGGCGGTGCGAGCCGGCGCGGGCCCGGCCGATGTCGGGGAGCGTCAGCTTGCCGGCGTCGCCGACCATGACCGCCTGCACGTCCCCCTTGCGGTCGAGCAGCACGCCGACCTGCCGGCCCATCTCCCGCGAGATCCCGGTGAGGTGGCGCGCCAGCTCCGGCGAGACCACCTCCTCGGCGTCGACGCGGCGGCGCCAGGTCCGCTCCAGCGCCTGGAGCTGGGAGGCCTTGAGTCCGAGCAGGTGTCCGGTGACGTCGTTCACGGTGGCGGGATCGCCCGGGAGGGCGAGCGCCGCGGAGTGTAGAGCAGATCCCCCGGCGCCGCAGCCAGGCACCGCACCCGGCCCAGCCAGGGGCCGGCGACAGGTCGGGCGGGAGCGGCGCTACGACGTCCAGGCCGGGGCGGCGTCGACCATCGAACCGCCCACGCCCTCGACCCCGAGGTAGCGCAGCAGCCGGATCTGGTGCTGCCGCAGCCCGCGGACGTCGGCCTGACGGTGTCCGGCCAGGGCCCGCCCCAGCACCGCCACGCCGCTGTCGTCGAAGTCGCTGACGCGGGTCAGGTCGATGCGGACCATCGTCTCCTCGGCGGCGTCGGTGAGGGCGCGGGCAACCCGGAGGGCGGCCTGCAGGTCGAACGGGCCGGCCACGGAGAGCTGGACCGCCTCGGGCGTCGCGGTGACTCGCTGCATGGCCCCACCTTTCTCCTGCCGATCATCCTTCCCGCTGGAACGCATCAAGGACATCAATGAAAGAAGCGTGCCAACTCCACGGACTCACGATCGATTTTCAATCATGAATGAAGCCGTTGGATCCAGACTCGAAAGGAGTGAATGTGCGCTTCGACCGCACCCCGGATCATGGCGGGTTCACGGGGACCCTGGGTCGTGAGAACGCGCAAAGGACCGGTCGCGCTGTCGCAGGGCGTGCCTTTGCGCCGCGCCCGGCGCGTGGTTCACTGCCGCGCATGTCGCTCATCGTCGTCGACGTGGAGGCGGACGGGCCGACCCCGGGCCACTTCTCGATGGTCTCCTTCGGAGCCGTGGTGGTCGAGCCGACGCTGGAGAGGAGCTTCTTCGGCCAGACGCGCCCCATCAGCGACCGGTTCCTCCCGGAGGCGCTGGCCATCTCCGGCGTCACCCGCGACCAGCACCTGCGCTTCGACGAGCCGGGGGTGGTGATGGCCCGCTTCGAGGACTGGCTCAAGGCCAGCAGCAAGGGGAAGCCGGTCCTCTGCTCCGACAACCTCTCCTTCGACTGGATGTTCATCGCCTGGTACTTCCAGGAGACGCTGGGGCGAAACCCCTTCGGCTGGAGCGGCCGCCGCATCGGCGATCTCTACTGCGGCATGGTGAAGGACGGCTTCGCCACCTGGAAGCACCTGCGCAAGACGCCGGCCAGCCATCACCCGGTCGACGACGCCCGCGGAAACGCCGAGGCCCTGCTGGCCATGGTCGAGCTGGGGCTGAAGCTCCCGGTGAGGTAGCGGGCGCCGGCGGCGCCGCGGCTAGAAGAGCGCGCCGCCCAGCAGGGAGAGGCGCAGCCCGTCGAGGCGCCCGGCCACCCCGGCCACGTCCTGGAAAACGTAGCGGGCGTCGAGACCGGTGTAGAAGCGCTCGGTGAGCCGGTACCTGCCGCCGAGGCCGGCGTGGAAGGCGAGCGCCGAGCTGGAGGCGGCGGCCAGCGCGCCGCCGGTGAGCCGGGTCAGGTCGACGCCGAGGCCGAAGACGGCGTAGGGCTCGAAGCCGTGCTCCGGGGCGGCGGTCAGCTTGAGCGAGAGCGTCAGCGGGATGACCTTGAGGCTGGTGCCGGTGCCGGTCAGGGTGGTGCCGTAGTACCCGACGTTGGCCTCGACCGAGACCATGTCGTAGATGGTCCGGCCGAGCGAGAGCTCGACGTCGGGGCCGGCCGGGTGGCCGGGGATGCCGGGGGCGCGGAGCAGGAAGGCCCCGGCCCGCAGCGTCGCGGCCCAGGGCGGCAGCGGGGAGCGCAACTCGGCCGGCGCCGCATCGTTGGCGTGCTCCTCGGCGATCACCATCCCGGGGCCGGTCTCCTCGGCGGCGGGCGTGGCGGGCGCGGAAGGGGCGGCTGCGGGCGTCGCCGCGGGGACGGCCGGGGCTGGTGCTGCGGGTGCCGCGGTGGCGGCCGGGGTCGGCTCCTCGGCCAGCGCCGGCGTGGCCAGCCCGAGCAGCAGGAGCGCTGAGAAGAGCGCGGTGAGCCTCGTCGAAGTCATGTGTCCCCCGGGGTCCGACAGCATGGCATCCGGCAAGGTACCGGCGCCGCCGGCCGACGGCAAGCGCGCACCTGGTCCGGTCCGAGCGCCAGCACCATCGCATGAGCGTCCCCGGGTCGAGGTACGTACCGAACGTCTTGCCGGGGCACGGCCGGCCTTGCTAGGCTCTCGCCTCCCTCCTACCCCGTTCAAGGAGTTCAAGATGAAGAGCGCGAGACTGATGATGCTCGGCGTCGCCCTCACGATGGCCGGCTGCGGCTCCAGCAGCGGCGGATCGGGCGGCACTCCCGGCGGTGGCGGCGGAGCCGGCTTCACCGCCCCAAGCGGGAGCCTGGGAGGCACCGCCTTCACGGCGACCGGGGCAATCGGGATCGCCTACACACCGGCCGTCTGCACCATTGGCGGGACGGTGGGCGCCACCATGCTCCAGGTGCTGTTCACCAACGTTCCGAACCTCTGCAGCGCCTACCTCGCGGTCGGGCAGTGCAGCGACAAGGCCAACCTGGTTGCCGTCAACGCCGGCGTGCAGCGCTACAAGCCGGGCGGTGCCACCACGGCGCTGACCGCCGGCACCTACCCGCTGACCCTCACCACGCCCGCGGCGGACGCCAACGGGAACTACACCCAGACCTTCATCGGCTACATGAAGACCAACGTCACCTGCGTCGACGCCGCGGCCGCCGTCACCACCACCGCAGGCAGCCTGACCATCAGCACCATCAGCGCCACCCGGGTCACCGGCAGCCTGACCGCCACCTTCAGCGACGGGGGCAGCTACAGCGGCCCGTTCGACGTGCCGATCTGCGCCGACTCGACCTCGATCTGCACCATGATGAACGGCTGCACCGGCACGCCGGCCTGCGTCCCCTGAGCCTGGCGGCGGCCACCCCGGCCGGTCACGCTGCAGTCGTGACCGGCCTCGGGTAGACTGCCCCCGTGCCGAGAAGCGCCCTCGCCCTCGTCCGCCGCCTCGTCGTCAAGGTGGGGACGGGCACCCTCACCGACGCCGCCGGTCGCTTCGACCGCGAGAACTGCCACCGGCTCGCCACCGAGCTGGCCGCGGCCGGCGCCGG
>JANYBC010000008.1 GCA_025360965.1 Anaeromyxobacter sp.
CGACCGGTTCGCCGCCGCCTTCGGGCCGCGGGTCATCGCGCGCGGGGCCCGCGGGCCCCACCTCGACCTCTGGGCCGCCAACGAACGGGCCCTGCGGGACGCCGGCGTGATCCGGGTGGTGGTGCTGCGCCGCTGCACCGCCTGTGAGCCGAGGCTCTTCTTCTCGCACCGCCGCGACGGCGGCCGGACCGGGCGCATGGTCGGTTTCATCGCCCCCGCCCGATATCGGCACGCCTCCCTTCCTTGACCCAAGCTGAATCCCACCTAGAATTTCCAAGGTCTTGACGCCGATCCGCCCATCCACCGCCCTGGCCGCGGTCCTTCTCCTGTCCGGTTGCGCCGGCGCGGATGCCGTGGCGCGTCGCGATCTCGAGGGGCTGCGTGTGGAGATCCAGTCCCTGCGCCAGGAGAACGTCCAGGTGCTGCGCGCCATCGACCAGCTCACCACGCGGGTCGACGCCCTGTCGCTCCGCGGCGCCAGGCCGGTCGCTGAGCCGCCCCGCGCCGCCGTCACCCCGTCGGCCGCCCCCGAGGGCGACGCCCTGGTGGTGCCCGGTGGCCTGACCGTCGTGAAGGTCGAGCCGCCCAGGACCAGCCGCGCACCGCCCATCCCGACCAGCACGGCCCTGGTGGAGCCGGACGCCACCCGGCTCGAGGCGATGGCGCGAAAGGGCGGCAAGGACCTGTCCGGCGAGGCCGAGGGCGAGCTCAAGGCGGCGCGGCGCAAGGAGCCGCTGGCCCGCGCGCACGCGCTCGAGGGCTTCGTCTCCCGCTACCCGCGTCACCCGCAGGCCGGCGCCGCCCTCCTCGAGGCCTCCGCCGGGTACACCGAAGCCGGCAAGCCGGACGCCGCCTGCACCCTGGCCCACCGTGTCCTCGACGAGTACCCGGCCAGCGACCAGGTGGCCGATGCCCTGGTGCAGGTCGCAGCCTGCGAAGGGCGCAAGGGTTCGACCGAGGCCGAGCGCCGCCTCCTCACCCGCGTCGTCAACGATTTCCCGAGCTCACCAGCGGCCCGCAAGGCCCGCGAACGGCTCGTTTCAATCCCAGGTCGTACCGGGGCCGATCCGGCGCCGGAGAGCCCAGCAAGGAGCGGTCCATGATCCGCACCACCAGCCTCATCGTCGCCGCCCTCTTCCCGCTGCTCGCCAGTGCCCAGTTCGGGGCCCTCAAGGCGGCCAAGGGCGTCCAGAAGACCACTGACGAGGGCAACCTCCGGATTCAGCAGGCGGCCGACGCCGCCACCGCGCCGGACCGGCCCGGCCAGCCGGCGGCCGCCTCCGCGAAGGGCGACGCCGTCCCGGACGCCGGGCGCCGCCCGGAAGGAAGCGCCGCCACCGCGGACCGCGGGCTGGGCGCCGTGCCACCGCCCGACACCTACACGGTCCGCCCCGGCGACACGCTCTGGGATCTCTCCGGCCGCTTCCTCAACAACCCCTGGTACTGGCCCAAGGTCTGGTCCTTCAACCCCGAGATCAGCAACCCGCACTGGATCGAGCCGGGCAACGTCCTCAAGTTCTACCCGTCGCAGGAGGAGACGCCGACGCGCGTCGAGCCGGTGGCCTCCTCGGGCAGCGGCGCCACCGGCGGGGTGGCCCCGATCAGGACCGACGAACCGGCCGACGTCGAGCCGCCCCGCGAGCTGGAGGATCTCTCCCGCGCCGACATGAAGGCGCCGGCCCCGCTCGAGGAGCAGGACGAGGTGGCGGTGGTCGGGCCGTACAAGGTCGGATACGTCGCCCCCAAGTCGATCATGATCCGTCGCGACAGCTTCGTGACGCCCTCGCAGGTGGAGGAGTCGGGGACCATCGTCGCCGCCTTCGAGGAGAAGATGATGCTCACCATCGCGGACCGGGCCTACGCCACCTTCAAGGGTGCGCCGCCCAGCAAGCTCGGCGAGACCTACCTGGTCTACGAGACGGTCCGCCCCATCCACCACCCCGTCAGCGGCGACCTGATCGGCTACCAGACCAAGGTGCTGGGCGCGGCGGTGGTGGTGGCGCAGGATCCCAGGGCGGTCACGCTGGTCATCACCGGAGTGCTGGCGCCCATCGAGCGCGGCGCGCTGCTCGGGCCGTGGGTCGAGAAGCCCTACAGGCCGGTCAAGGGCCGGGCCGCCACCACGAACGTCGACGGGTTCATCGTCGGGACGAGGATGGAGGTGCTGACGCAGATCGCCGAGCAGAACGTGGTCTTCATCGACAAGGGGACGGCCGACGGCGTCGAGGAGGGGAACGTCTTCAAGGTGATGCGCAGCGGCGATCCCTATGGCCTGCCGCTCACCAGGGAGCAGCTCTCGCCGCCCAACGACCCGAGCCTGCCGGCCGAGGTGCTGGGTGAGCTGATGGTGATCGACGTCAAGGAGACCACCGCCACCGCGCTGGTGATGAAGTGCCGCCGCGAGCTGCTCATCGGCGACCAGGTCGAGATGCGCGTCGCGGGCGGCACCCGGGTCGACTCCGGCAGCGGCGGTCGCTGAGCGCGCCGCGCTCCTGGCGCTGGGCCAGGGCCGGGCCGGGCGGGTCCGGCTTCCGATCCCGGACCGGCCGGGTGGTCGTGCCGGCGATGTCGGACAGGCCGTGGAGAATGCGGCCTGAATGGACCTGGTCCGCACCCTCCTCCCCGGCGATGGGATCTTCCCCGAAGCGCTGCGCGGCATCCCGGCGCCCCCCGCGTCGCTGCGGCTGCGCGGTGAGCTCGGCGCGCCGGTGGCCCGCGTGGCCATCGTCGGGGCCCGCGAGGCCGACGAGTACGGCCGAGACATGGCCCGCCGCCTGGCCCGTGGGCTGGTCCGGGCCGGCGTCTCGATCATCTCCGGTGGAGCGCGCGGCATCGACGCCGAGGCGCACCAGGGGGCGCTGGAGGCGGGAGGCCACACCGTGGTCGTGCTCGCCGGCGGCGTCGACCTGCCCACGCCCCAGCTCAATCGGCTTCTCTTCGAGCGCATCCTCGAGGCTGGCGGCGCGCTGCTCTCCGAGTACGAGGACGGCACGCCGGTCCGCGACTTCCGGTTGGTGGAGCGCAACCGGCTGGTCTCGGGGCTGAGCGACGCCGTGGTGGTGGTCCGGGCCGGCCGGGGGAGCGGCGCGCTCATCACCGCGGGGCTGGCCCGGGCCCAGCACCGGCCGCTGCTGGCGGTCCCCGGAGACGCAGACCACCCGCTCTCCGAGGGGCCGCTCCGGCTCCTCCGCGAGGGGGCGCGGCTGGCGGCGACCCCGGCCGACGTCCTCACCTGCCTCGGCCTGGCCCCGGGGCAGCAGGCCGAGTTGCCCCTCGTCGAACTGGCGCCAGCCTCCCGGGACCTGCTGGGGGCCCTCACCCTCTCGCCGCGTCACCTCGCCGAGGTGGCGCGCGCCGCAGGCCTCCCCACCGGCGCGGCGCTGGCCGGCCTGCTGACGCTCGAGCTGGACGGGCTCTGCGAGCAGCGGCCCGGCCAGCGCTTCGTCCGGCGCAGCCTGTAGTGCGGCACGAATGCCGGAGCGACCGCTGAGCCGGGTGGCGCCGCCGGGGCTGCTGGTGGTCGAGTCGCCCACGGTGGCCCTGACGCTGAGGCGATGGCTCGGCCCCGACTGGAGCGTGCTGGCCACCGGGGGTCACCTGCTCGATCTCCCGAGGCGCCGCGAGGGGATCGACGTGGCGGGGGGCTTCGAGCCCACCTGGGAGCTGGTCCGGGGGCAGGGGCGGAGGCTGAGCGACCTGAAGCGGGCGGCGCGCCGGGCCCGCCAGGTGCTGCTGGCCACCGACCCGGACCGGGAGGGCGAGGCCATCGCCTGGCAGCTGGCCGTCGAGCTCGGCGCCGTCGAGGGCTCGGGACGGATCCGGCGGGCGCTGCTCCTGGAGCTGACGCCCCAGGCGGTCGCCCGGGCGGTGGCCAACCCGCTGGCGCTCGACCGGGCCAGGGCCGAGGCCCAGCTGGCGCGCCGGGTGATCGATCGGCTCATCGGGTTTCGCCTGAGCGCCAGGCTCTCGTCGGCGCTCTCGCCCGGACTGTCGGCCGGCCGGGTGCAGGCCGCCGCCCTCCGGCTGGCCGCGGGGTGGCGAGCCGCCGCCGCCGGCGCACCGGAGCTGCCCGGGCCCGTGGCTCCGCCACCCTTCCAGACCGCGACGCTGCTGCAGGCCGCCTCGCGGCAGCTCGGCTTCCGGCCGCGCAAGACCATGGCGCTGGCGCAGGCGCTCTACGAGGGCGTGGTGCTGGAGGACGGGATCTCCCGAGGCTCTACCAGCTCGCCTGGGAGCGGCTGCTCGCTTCCCGGATGACGGTCGAGGCAGGCCTGGCCAGGTCGACGCGGCGGGCGGCGCCGGGAGTCCGGTCCCTGTCCCCGGCGCGGCTCGACGACGCTGCGTTCCTCGAGCTGCTGGTCCGGCACGGGCTCGGCCGTCCATCCACGCTGGCGACCATCGCCGAGAGCCTGGAGGCGCGTGGCTACCTGGCCCGGGCCGGCGGGGCGCTCCAGGTGACGCCGCTGGGGCGGCGGGTGGTCGCCTGGCTCGACCGGACCTTCCCCGGCACCCTCGACGCTCCGTTCACGGCGACGCTGGAGGCGCGGCTCGAGGACGTGGAGCAGGGGAGGGTCCCCTGGCGGGTGGCGGTGGCCGGGATCTGGACTCCGCTGGAGCGACCTTTGGGGCGCGTCGTTGCTTGACACCCCGAGCAGCCTGCTGATAGGAAATTCTCCTGTTTATTCGCCAACAAGGCCGCACATGCTGCGCGCCTCCCACCCCCCTCGTCGACGAGAGGCAGAGATGATCCAGACCTTGGCCGAGTTCTTCAAGGAGGGCGGTCCGTTCATGTTCGTGAACGTCGCCACCAGCGCGGTGGCGATCGCCATCATCGTCGAGCGCGTCCTGGTCCTGGCGTTCCGCCTCAACTTGAACGCCCCGCCCTTCATGGAGCAGATCCAGAAGCTGGTCCTGGCCGGCAACGTCGACCGCGCCATCAAGCTCTGCGCCGCGGCGCCCACCGCCGCCCTGGCCCGGGTCGTGAAGGCCGGGCTCTCCCGCGCCAACCGGGGTGAGCAGGAGGTGGCCCGCGCCCTCGAGGAGGCTGTGCTCGAGGTGAGCCCGCTGGTCAGCAAGCGCATCCAGCCGCTCTGGTCGCTGGCCAACGTGGCGACGCTGGTCGGGCTGATCGGCACCATCACCGGCCTGATCGGCACCTTCAAGTCGCTCGGCGCCGCCAGCCCCGAGATGAAGCAGGTGATGCTCTCCAAGGGCATCTCCGAGGCCATGAACAACACCGCCTTCGGCCTCACCATCGCGGTGGTCTGCATCGTGGCCCACCTGTTGATCAGCTCGAAGGCCAAGGCGATGATCGAGGAGATCGAGTTCAGCGCGCTCAAGCTGGAGAACCTGCTGAGCCGCCGCGGCGCCGGA
This sequence comes from Anaeromyxobacter sp., assembly GCA_025360965.1. Taxonomy (GTDB): domain Bacteria; phylum Myxococcota; class Myxococcia; order Myxococcales; family Anaeromyxobacteraceae; genus JADKCZ01. The sequence goes on from JANYBC010000008.1 coordinate 5,374, forward strand.
GAGACCAACCCGCTCGAGTCGGCGGGCGCCTAACCCGGCGGCCGGCCGGCGCAGCCAGGGACCCCGATGCGAAGGCGCATCCGCGATGACGAGGAGACGGGCGAGCTCAACATCGTCCCCTACCTCGACGTGGTCGTGAACCTCGTCATGTTCATGCTGCTGAGCATGACCGGCCTGATCACGCTCGGCGTGCTCAACGTCTCGGCGCCCAGGATCGGGGGCGAGGCGGGGGCCGCGGCCGCCCAGGAGTCCGGCCCCAAGCTGCTGCTGACCGTGGCGGTGGGACGGCAGGGGTTCTACATCGCCGGGGCCAACGGCGTGCTCGGCTCCGACGCCAACGCCGCCGACCTGACCCGGCCCCCGACCATCCCGCTGCGCGCCGACGGGAAGTACGACTTCCCGGCCCTCTCGGCGCAGCTGGTGACCATCAAGGAGAAGTTCCCCAACGAGACCCAGGTGATCCTCACGGCCGACGGCACGGTGGTCTACGACATCCTCATCCAGACCATGGACGCCTGCCGGGAGCAGGTCGTGAAGGGTCCCGATGGGAAGGTCGATCGCAAGGCGCTCTTCTTCGACGTCTCCCTCTCGGTGATCGGGTGAACCATGGCCGTCCCTGAGGGCTCCCGCCAGGAGGAGCAGGCCGCCATCCGGCGCGAGCGGCAGACGCGGAACTTCCGGCGCGCCCGTCGCAAGGCCCGCGAGAAGGCCGGCGAGATCAAGGAGCTCAACATCGTCGCCATGATGGACATGATGACGATCCTCCTCGTCTTCCTCCTCAAGTCGTACCAGGCCTCCACGCTCAGCGTGAACATGAGCGAGGGGCTGACCATCCCGGTCTCCTCGACGCAGCTCGTCCCCCAGGAGAACATCTCCATCACCGTCTCGATGCACGAGGTGGCGGTGAACGATCGCAAGATCGTGCCGCTGCAGGCCGGCGTGATCCCGCCGGCCTTCAAGGAGGGGGGCAGGGTCGAGGCCTTCTACATCCGCTCGGTGTTCGACGCCCTCAAGAAGGAAGTCGACAAGCAGAAGTACATCGCCCAGTACAACAAGAACGCCCCCTTCAGCGGACGCATCAACATCATCGCCGACCGGAAGGTGACCTACCGGACGCTGATGGAGATCCTTTACACGGCAGGGCAGGCGGAGCTGGGCGAGTACAAGTTCATGGTGATGAAGAACGATTAGTCCACCGGCGCCGCCCCCGCTCAGACCGCCTTGGCGCCGTGCTCGGCGGTCTCGGCGCAGCCGGCGCACCGCACCGCCCAGGGCAGGGCCTCCAGCCGCTTCGACTCGATGGGCCGCCGGCACTCGGCGCACACGCCAAAGGTCCCCTCGTCGATGCGCTTGAGAGCCGCCTCGATGCGGCGCAGCTCCAGCCGCTCGGCCTCGTTGAGCCGCTCCAGGTCGGCGCTGGTCTGCTGGGTCTGGGCCACCTCCTCGAACTCCTGCCCCGGGCCGGCCGAGCGCAGCCCATCGAGCTCGGCCTCGGCCCGGCGGGTGGCCCGGAGAACCGCGGCGCTCCGGCGTTCCAGCTCCTTCTTCGCCTTCTGCAGTCTGCTCGTGGTCACGTTGCACTCCCTTCCACCACGAGCGTATACCCCTTCCGGCGCAGGGGAAGACGCCCCGGTGGGTCGGAAGGGCGAATAGATCTGGGGCGTGACCTGATGACGCAGCGGGTGACCATCGTCGGTGCCGGGCTGGCGGGGTGCGAGGCGGCCTACCGGCTGGCGCGGGCCGGCCTGGAGGTCGATCTCTGGGAGATGAAGCCGTCCAGGCGCTCTCCGGCCCACGTCCTCGACGGGCCGTGCGAGCTGGTCTGCTCCAACTCGCTCCGCTCCGACAACCCGCTCAACGCGGTCGGCCTGCTCCACGAGGAGCTGCGCAAGCTCGACAGCCTGGTGCTCTCGGTCGCCGACGAGACCCGGGTGCCGGCGGGGGATGCGCTGGCGGTGGATCGCGAGCGCTTCAGCCGGCGGGTGGCGGAGCGGCTGGCGGCGCGTCCCGAGATCCGCCGCCGCGACGGCGAGGTGACGGCCTTGCCCGGCGGCCCGGGGCTGGCCCTGGTGGCGACCGGCCCGCTCACCGGCGACGCCCTGGCGGCCGAGCTGCAGGCACTCTGCGGAGGCCGGCTCGCCTTCTACGACGCCATCGCGCCCATCATCTCGGCGGAGTCGATCGACATGAAGGTCGCCTACGCCAAGTCGCGCTACGACAAGGGGAGCGGCCCGGACTACCTCAACCTGCCGCTCGACGAGGCCCAGTACGGCGCCTTCGTCGAGGCGCTCCTGGCCGGCGAGAAGGTGGCGCCGCACGCCTTCGAGGAGCCGCGCTACTTCGACGGCTGCCTGCCGATCGAGGTGATGGCCGAGCGGGGGCGGGAGGTGCTGGCCCACGGCCCCTTGAAGCCGGTCGGCCTCGAGGACCCGCGCACCGGGCGGCGGCCGCACGCGGTGGTGCAGCTCCGGCGCGAGGACCTGGCGGGGACGGCCTGGAACCTGGTCGGCTTCCAGACCAGGCTCACCTGGCCCGAGCAGCGGCGCATCTTCCGGGCGCTGCCGGGGCTGGCCGGCGCCGAGTTCCAGCGCCTCGGGCAGGTGCACCGCAACACCTTCGTCGACGCCCCGCGAGTGCTGGCGGCCGACCTCTCGGTGAAGGCGCTGCCGCACCTCTTCCTGGCGGGACAGCTGACCGGGGTGGAGGGCTACGTCGAGTCGGCGGCCTGCGGTCACCTCGCGGCGCGCGCCATCATCGATCGGCTGGCGGGCCGCCCCTTCCAGCCGCCACCGGCGGTCACGGCGCTGGGGGCGCTGCTGCGGCACCTGACCGGCGAGGCGCACCCGCCCGGGCACGGGCACCAGCCGAGCAACGTGATCTTCGCGCTCTTCCCGCCACTTCCGGGGCGGGTGCATGGCGGCAAGGAAGGGCGCAAGCTGGCCCACGTGGAGCGGGCTCGAAAGGAGCTGGTGTCATGGATCTCCTGAGCGGCGGGGAGCGGCCCAGCGGGGGTCGGGGGCGGCTCGCGGTGTCGATGGCCGCGGCGATGGTCGCGGTGCTGCTCCCGGCGGGGCTGGCGGGCTGCCCGGCGGGGGGCGCACCGGGGGAGGCCGGGAAGGGGCGGCGCCTGGCGTCCGGGAACGTCCGGGCGCTGCAGGCCTCGGCCGACGGCGCCTGGCTGGCGTTCCTCGATGGCTGCGTCGAGGTGAAGGGCCGCCTCCTGCCGCTCGGCACCGCGACCTGCGACCTGAAGGTGATCCCGACCTCGGGCGGTGAGGCGCGTTTGGTGGCGAGGGCCGTGCCGACCCTCCCGCACGGCGCCGCCTTCGCGCCCGAGGGCGGTGCGCTGGCGGCCGTGGCCGACTACGACTTCGAGTCCGGCGCGGGGACGCTGCTGGTGGTGCGTGACGGGGTGGCCAGGGAGGTGGCGCGCGGCGTCACCTTCCACGGGTTCGTCCCTGGTGGCGCCGGGGCGCTGCTGGCGGTGGCAGGCGGCAAGCTCCTCCACGCGCCGGCCGACGGTGCGCCGCGCGAGGTCGAGGGGGCGGCCGGGGTCGCCTCGTTCGAGCTGGCGCAGGACGGAGCCGGAGGGTCCTGGCGAGGCCTGGCCCGGCAGCCGCAAGGCGCCGGGGGCCGGCTGGTGGCGCTGACCTCGGCCTTCGACCGGGCGCGCCCCCTGGCGAGCGGCACCACCGAGTACGCCCTGGCCCGGCGCGGGGGGCTCTACGCCTACGCGGTGCAGGAGAAGGGCGAGTCGGCGCTCTGGCTCGGCCAGGGAGAGAAGACCCGGCGCGTCGGACGCGGCGCGCGGCTCTTCGCCCTGGCGCCCGGGGGCGAGGCCGTGGCCTGGATCTCGGAGGCCGCGCCGGGAAGGCAGGGCGACCTGCAGCTGGCGCTGGCGGGCGGTGAGCCGTCCCGGGTGGCGCGGGAGGTGGGCGAGTTCCGCTGGGCCGGCGCGTCGGCGCGCCTGGCCTGGCTGGAGCAGTACGACCCCCGCGGACGGGCGGGGGTGCTCGGGGTGGCGGGGCTGGGCCTGGCGCCCCGCACCTTCGGGAAGAACGTGACCGACTTCGAGCTCTCGGCGGACGGCGAGCGGGTCGCATTCCTGCGCCACAGCGTCGAGGGTGGCTACTCGGTCGACCTCTGGGAGGGCGCCGTCACCGGGGAGGCCCGCAAGGTGGCGCGGGGCGTCTTCGGCTTCTCCCACTCCCCGGACGGGCGGTGGCTCTTCTACCGGACCCGCTGCACGCGGAACGGGGAGGCCTGCGACCTGGAGCGGGTGGCGGCCGGAGCCGCGGCCGAGGCGAGGCCGGAGCTGATCGCGCCCGGGGTGAAGAGCTTCGAGTTCGATCCGCGGGACCCGGAGCGCCTGCTCCTCACCTGGCAGCGCGCCGACCTGGTGGCGCTCGACTTCGGGATCTGGAGGGGCGGGAAGGTGGATCAGGTCGACAAGGGGGCGCTGCCGGGGAGCATCCGCTTCCTCGGGCCCGACTCCGGCCGGCTGGTCTTCGCGGTGGTCCAGCCAAAGCGGAGCGGGGTGTACCTGGCCGACCTCAGGAGGTGACGGGAACTCGCCACCGCCTCGCGGCGGTGCTACCGATCCCCCATGGTCGCCAGGTCCGCCGCCGAGCCCCCCGCCGCCCTCGCGCCCGAGATCCAGCGCTTCGAGGCCTGGCTGCGGGTCGAGCGCCGGGCCTCGCCGCACACCCTCCAAGCCTACCTCTCCGACCTGTCGCAGTACGCCGCCTACCTCGCCGCCCGCAACACGCCACTCATCCCGTCCTCGTCGACCCTGGTGCGCGGCTTCATCGCCAGCGCCTCGGGCGGCGCCGGCCCGGCCACGCTGGCCCGCAAGCTCTCCGCGATCCGCTCCTTCTACCGCCACCTCGTCAAGGAGGGGCTGGCCGCCACCAACCCGGCCCGCGCCGTCGCCTCCCCCCGCCAACCCAGGCGGCTCCCCGAGGTGCTCCCGGAGGAGGAGACGGCGGCGCTGGTCGAGGCCCCGGGCTCCGACGGCGATCCGCTTCACCTCCGTGACCGGGCCTTCATGGAGCTGCTCTACGCCTCCGGCCTGCGCGTCTCGGAGCTGACCGGCCTCGACCTCGACGGCGTCGACCTGGTCCAGGGGCTGGTCCGCGTCCTGGGGAAGCGGCGCAAGGAGCGGATCGTCCCGGTGGGCGGCCAGGCCCGCGAGGCGCTGCAGCGCTACCTGGCCGACGCCCGCCCCAGGCTCGCCGCCCGGCCCGCCGGGCGCGCCGCCGGCCGGGCCCTCTTTCTCAACTTCCGCGGCGGCCGGCTCACCAGCCGCTCGGTGGCCCGGCTCATCAACGGCTGGGTGCTCAAGGTCGGCCTGCCGCGCCACGTCCACCCGCACGTGCTGCGCCACTGCTTCGCCACCCACCTGCTCACCAACGGCGCCGACCTGCGCGGCATCCAGGAGCTGCTCGGCCACGCCTCGCTCTCGACCACGCAGCGCTACACGCACCTCGACTGGAAGCGCCTGGCCACCGTCTACGACCAGGCCCACCCTCGCGCCCACACGCCGTGAGCGCCGCGCCACACGCCGGCCGGTCACCGGGCCATCCGGGCCGGTCTCTCTGGATCGCGCGCCTCGCCCTTGATACAAGCTCGCAATGACGCCCACCGAGTCGATCGTCCTCCGCGCCCAGGCCGTCTTCACGCCCAACTACCGGCAGGCGCCGGTGGTCCTGGTGCGCGGCCTCGGCAGCCGGGTCTGGGACGCCGAGGGACGCGAGTACCTCGACTGCATCGCCGGCATCGCCACCTGCGCCCTCGGCCACTGCCACCCGGCGCTGGTCGAGACCCTCGAGCGCCAGGCGCGAGAACTCTGGCACGTCTCCAACCTCTTCTACAACCCGCGCGCCGTCGAACTCTGCGAGGAGCTGGTGCGCGGCTCGCTCTTCGCCAGGCGCGTCTTCCTGTGCAACAGCGGGGCCGAGTCGAACGAGGCCATGCTCAAGCTGGCGCGCAAGTACCACGCCGATCTCGGCCACCCCGAGCGCCACGAGATCGTCGCCTGCACCAACTCCTTCCACGGCCGGACCATGTTCGCCCTGGCGGCCACCGGTCAGCCCAAGTACCACCACGGCTTCGAGCCGCTGGTGCCCGGGGTCCGTCACATCCCGTACGGCGACGTGCCGGCGCTCGAGGCCGCGCTCACCGACCGGACCGCGGCCTTCATCGTGGAGCCGATCCAGGGTGAGGCAGGGGTCTTCCCGGCGCCGGCCGGCTACCTGCAGGCGGCCCGCGAGCTGACTCGCCGGCGCGGGGCGTTGCTCTGCTTCGACGAGGTCCAGGTCGGCATGGGTCGCACCGGCAAGCTCTGGGGGCACGAGTGGGATGGGGTGACGCCTGACCTGATGTCGGCCGCCAAGGCCCTCGCCAACGGCTACCCCATGGGCGCGATGCTGGCCACCGAGGAGGTCGGCAGCCACCTGACGCCCGGCAGCCACGCCTCCACCTTCGGCGGAAACGCGCTGGGTGCCGCGGTGGCGCTCCGCGCGCTGCAGCTCATCCGCGAGGCCCTCCCCAATGCCCTCCGCGTCGGCGCCCGGATCACCGAGCGGCTCGACGCCCTCCGGGCCGGTGGCCGGGTGGTCGAGGTTCGCGGCCGCGGCCTGCTTCTCGGCGTGGCGCTCCAGGGGATCGAGGCCGGCGCCGTGGTCTCCCTGGCGCGGGAACGCGGCCTGCTCTGCAACGCCATCGGCGAGGCCGTGATCCGGCTGGCCCCGGCCCTGACCCTCACCGAGGCCGAGGCCGACGAGGCCGTGGAGAAGCTGGGCGCGGCCATCGCCGCGGCCCCGGCGAGGTAGCCATGGCCAGCCCCAAGCGCGACTTCCTTCGCATCACCGACCTCGATCGTGGCGGCGTACTGGAGCTGCTGGAGCGGGCCGCCGAGTGGAAGCTGCTCGGCCGCGGCGGGCCGCGCCCGCTGGCGGGGATGACCATCGGGCTGGTCTTCGAGAAGGCCTCGACCCGAACCCGCGTCTCCTTCGAGGTGGCCGCCGCCCAGCTCGGCGCCGGCTCCACCTTCCTCTCGCCGCGCGACACGCAGCTGGGGCGCGGCGAGCCGATCCAGGACACCGCCCGCGTGCTCTCCCGCTACCTGGACGCCCTGGTGGTGCGCACCTTCGAGCACGAGAAGCTGGCCCGCATCGCCGGCTACGCCCGGGTCCCGGTCATCAACGCCCTCACCGACGCCTCGCACCCGTGCCAGGTGCTGGCCGACCTGCTCACCACCGCGGAGCGGCTCGGCCCCGAGGTGCTGCAGCGGCCCGGCCTGCGGGTGGCCTGGATCGGCGACGGCAACAACATGGCCAACAGCTGGCTGGAGGCCTGCGCGCTGCTCGGCTTCGAGCTCTCGCTGGCCTGCCCCTCGGGCTACGATCCGGATCCGGCGCTGCTGGCCCGCTGCGCGGGCCGGGCCCGGGTGGTCCGGTCACCCGCCGAGGCGGCCACCGGCGCCCACGTCATCAACACCGACGTCTGGGCCTCGATGGGCCAGGAGGCGGAGCAGGCCAGGCGCGAGCGCGACTTCGCCGGCTTCATCGTCGACGAGGCGCTGGTGGCCCGGGCCCGCCCCGAGGCCATCGTGCTGCACTGCCTCCCGGCGCACCGCGGCGAGGAGATCAGCGAGGCGGTGCTGGAGGGGCCGCGCTCCGCGATCTTCGACCAGGCCGAGAACCGGCTGCACGTCCAGAAGGCCCTGCTGGAGTTGCTGCTCGCCGGCGATTGACCCTTGCCGGTCCTGCTGGCTACATTCACCCCCTTCGGACAGGGACGGACCGTTCAAGGCGCGCGGGGACTCCTCGAGTGACTGGAGATCGTTACCAGGGCCAGCTCTTCAACCCGGCGGATCTCGCCGAGACGGCCGTTCTCGACCTGGAGCGGCGCAAGGCGATCCTCTTCGCCGAGGCCGGGCTGCCCACCTGGACCCACTGGCAGGTGCTCGGCCTGGAGTGGAATGCCTCCACCGAGGCGGTCCGCGCCGCCTACCTCGACCAGGTGAAGTTCTTCCACCCCGACAGGTACGCCGGGATGAAGCTGGGCAGCTACCGGGGGCGCCTCGAGCGGGTCTTCCGCCGGCTCACCGAGGCCCGCGAGGTGCTCACCAGCGAGGCCCAGCGCGCCCCCTATGTCCTCGCCACCGCCCCAGCGCTCGAGGTGACGCGGTTCGAGGCCCGGCGGCTCGAGGACGAGCGGCGCTCACTGGAGCGGCGCGGCCGGCTCTCCCGCCAGAACCCGCTGCTGGCCAGGGCCGAGCGCATCACCGCGCTGATGAGGCACGGCCGCGAGCTGCTCGCGGCAGGCCAGTTCGTCCAGGCCGCCAACGACTTCCAACTGGTGTCGAGCCTCGATCCGGGGAACACCGAAGCCGGGCCGCTGGCGGCCGCGGCGCGCAAGAAGGGCGTGGAGGCGCGCATCGCCGAGTGCCTGGAGAAGGCCCACGCCGCAGAGGCCATGGGGAGCTGGCAGGGCGCGCTGGCCGGCTACCGGGCCGCCCTGGAGATCGAGCCGGGCAACCTTCGAGCGCTGGTCCTGGCCAGTCGCGCCGCCCTCGAGGCGGGCGACGCCGGCGCCGCCCGGGGCTTCGCCGAGCAGGGCATCAAGGTGCAACCGCGCAGCGCGGCCGCCCACGAGGCGCTCGGCTCCGCGCTGGAGGCGGTCGGCAAGAAGGCCGACGCCAGGAAGGCGCTGGAGCGCGCCGTGGAGATCGACCCGCGCCTCGACTCGGCCAAGGAGCGGCTCAAGAAGCTGCGCTGGAGCTTCCTATGATGAGTGACCAGGACCCTGTCGTCGGCATCGATCTCGGCACCACCAACTCGGTGGTGGCCACGGTGCGCGACGGCGTCCCGCGCGTCATCCCCAACCGCAGCGGCCAGCCCCTCACCCCCTCGGTGGTGGCGGTCGCCAAGAACGGGAAGCCTTTGGTGGGGAGCCTGGCCAAGCGCCAGGCCATCACCAACGCCGAGAACACGGTCTACGCGGCCAAGCGGCTCATCGGCCGGCGCTGGGGGTCCAAGGAGGTCGAGGACGCCCGCCGGGTGCTGCCCTACGAACTGGTGGCCGGCCCGGAGGGCAACGACATCCGGGTGATGCTGGGAGGCCGGCCGGTCTCGGTGGCCGAGATCTCCTCGCAGGTGCTGGCCGAGCTCAAGGCCGACGCCGAGGCCTGGTTCGGCGGTCCGGTGACCCGCGCCGTCATCACCGTCCCGGCCTACTTCAACGACGGCCAGCGGCAGGCCACCAAGGACGCCGGCCGCATCGCCGGGCTCGAGGTGCTGCGCATCATCAACGAACCGACCAGCGCCGCGCTGGCCTACGGCTTCGGCAAGAAGCTCGAGAAGAAGGTGGTGGTCTTCGACCTCGGCGGGGGCACCTTCGACGTCTCGGTGCTCGACATCGGGCAGAGCGTCTACGACGTGGTCGCGGTCGGCGGCGACACCTACCTCGGCGGCGAGGACTTCGACCGGCGCATCATGGACTGGCTCACCTTCAACTTCGCCAAGGAGAACGGCGGCGTCGACCTGCGCCAGGACAAGATGGCGCTGCAGCGTCTCCGCGACGCCTCGGAGAGGGCCAAGTGCGAGCTCTCCGGCACGCCCACCGCCGACATCCACCTCCCGTTCCTGGCTGCCGCCGGCGAAGGGAAGGCGGCGCTCCACCTCACCAAGCAGCTCTCCCGGGACAAGCTGGAGGAGCTCACCAAGGATCTGGTCGAGCGCTGCATCGCGGTCACCGAGAAGACTCTCAAGGACGCCGGCGTCCGGCCCAACCAGGTCGACGAGGTGATCCTGGTCGGCGGCATGACCCGCATGCCGCGCGTGCAGCGGGCGGTGCGAGACTACTTCGGCAAGGAGCCGTGCAAGGGGGTCCACCCCGACGAGGTGGTGGCGCTGGGGGCGGCCATCCAGGCCCAGGCCCTGGCGGCGCCGGCCGCGCAGGGCGGCGAGGTGCTGCTGCTCGACGTGACCCCGCAGAACCTTGGCATCATGGTGGTGGGCGGGTACTTCCAGACCATCATCCCGCGCAACACCACGGTCCCGACCAACCAGACCCACCTCTTCACGACGGTGCAGGAGAACCAGACCTCGGTCCGCATCGCCGTCCTGCAGGGGGAGAGCGACAAGGCCACCGACAACGAGCTGCTGGGCGAGTTCGTGCTGGCCGGCATCCGCCCCGCCAGGCGCGGCGAGGTGGCCATCGAGATCACCTTCGACATCAGCGCCGACGGCATCGTCGGGGTCTCGGCCCGCGACGTGGACACCGGCCAGGAGCAGTCGATCAACGTCACCGCCACCTCCGGCCTGACCGAGGATGAGCTCAAGCGGATCATCGACGCGCACCTCGACGACCAGCTCGAGAAGAAGCAGTCGAGCGCCGACCTGGAGCGCGCCCGCGCCCGGGTGGCGGCCACCGTCGACGAGATCGAGGGGCTGGTCCCGGCGGTGCAGAAGGCGCTGGAGCGCTCCCGGTTCGGCCGCGACGCCGTGCAGAAGGCCGAGGGGGTGCTGGCCCGCGCCCGCCTGGCGCAGGAGGGCAAGGACACCGACGAGTTGGCCAGCGTCGCCGAGGCGCTCGACCGGACGTTGCAGCTCTTCAAGGGACTGGCGGCCACGCCGCCGGACGGGGCCTGAGCCATGGCCACCGCCCAGGAGCTGGTGGAGCAGGGGATCAGGGCCTACGTCGAGGGGCGGCTCGATGACGCCCGGCGCCTGCTGGAGGAGGCGCTGCAGGCCGATCCCGGCAACGCCCGCGCCCGGTCCTACCTGCTCCTGCTGCCGGGCGGGCTGCTGAGCGGCACGCCGACCCGCCCCTCGCGCACGGTACCGGCGGCCGCGGCTCCGGCCGCGACGGCGCGCGCCACCCCCGTGGCCTTCCCGGCGGCGCTGGCCACGCCGCTTCCCTTCGTGTCGGCCCCGACGCCCCCGGACCCGGACCCGGACCCCAACCCGGACCCGGCACCGCTCCCGCCGGCGCCCGCGACGCCGCACGAGCCAGCCGTGGCCGACTTCGCGCCGTCCCCCTGGGACGACGGCCCGGCCTCCGCCCCCTCCATCCTGCTTGGCGCCGAAGGCGGGCTCGACCTGGACGCGGTGGCGGAGACGTCGGACCTGCGCACGCTGGTCCCCAGGGCGGGACGGCCCTCGACGCCGCAAGAGGACGTCGCCATCTGGATGACCGCCGCCAAGGACCTGCTCTCGCTGGGTGACTTCTCCGGCTCGCTCGAGATGATCGAGAAGATCCTCAAGCTCGACCCGGAGCACGCCGAGGCCCGCGACTACCTGGCGCAGAACGAGTCCACCCTGGTGGCGATGTACGAGTCGAAGCTCGGCCCGCTCGGCAAGGTCCCACGGCTCGCCATCAAGCCGGAGGAGATCATGTGGCTCAACCTCGACCACCGCGCCGGCTTCCTGCTCTCGCAGATCGACGGCACCGTCGACTACGAGAATCTCTTCGCGCTCTCCGGCCTGCCGCGCCTCGACACCGCCCGCATCCTGGCGGCGCTGCTGGCCGACGAGGTCATCTCGGCCTGAGCCGCCCCACCCCGAGGGCGGTCAGGCGGGATCGGCCGTGGGCGGTGAGGCGGCGTCGGCCAGCGCCTGCTGCCGGGCCAAGCTCGACTGGACGAACTCGATGAGCCGGTCGAGGTACCCGGTGATGGGCGGGCAGCGGACGCCGCTGGCCGCCAGCAGCTCCAACAGGGTGCGGGTGTCGTAGCGGGCCAGGTGATCGACGTAGGTGAAGGCCTGCGCGGTGCGCCGGCCGAAGCGGTGGAGCACCGGCAGGCGGCGCAGCGCCGCCAGCGCCCGCTGCGGCACCGGCACCGTCGACAGGCGCCGCCCCAGCCGGTTGGCGATCAGCTCGTAGACGGCCCGCGCCGGGAGCGGATCGGGATCGACCAGGTGGACGGTGCGCCCGGCGGCGGCCGGGTGCCGTCCGATGACCAGCGCGGCGTCGACGACGAAGTCGATGGGGACCACGTTGAGCGGAGCCTGCGGGTCCTCGGGGAGCGGCAGCGGCATGGCGATCGGTGCGTTGATGAGCGCCATGGCCAGGGCGTACGGCCCCTCGAAGCGGTCGATCTCCCCGGTGCGCGAGTCGCCGACCACCAGGCTGGGGCGGAGCACCGTGATCGGGAGCGCGCCGGCGGCCCGCCGAACCAGCCGCTCGGCCTGGTACTTCGACTCCTCGTAGGCGTTGTGGAACTGCTGCCCGGCCTCCAGCTCCTCCTCGAGCACCGTGCCGGCGCGGGTGCCAGAGACGAAGGCGGTCGAGAAGTGGATGAGCCGCTGCAGGGACGGCGCCTGCTCGCAGAGCTCGAGCAGGTTGCGCGTCCCGTCCACGTTGACCTGGTGGAGCAGCCGGTCCTCGGCGCCCAGCCGGGTCTTGGCGGCGAGGTGCCAGGCGGTGGTGAGGTGGCGGGAGAGTGAGCGCCACTCGGCGCCGGAGAGGCCGAGGTGGATGTGGGTGACGTCGCCCTCCAGGACCTCGGCGCCGGGCCGCCCGGCCAGCGCCGCGCGAGCCGCCTCGGCGTGGGGGGGCTGCACCAGCAGCGCCAGCCGCTCGCCCGAGGCCGCCAGCCGCTCGACCAGTTGCTTGGCGAGGAGGCCGGGGAAGCCGGTCACCAGGTGGAGGCGCTCGTCCATGCCCGCTCAATAGCGCGCCGGGGCGCCGCCGGGAAGCCTCCGCCCCAGCCCGGCCTCCAGGTCGGCGACCAGCCGGGCCGCCCTGGGGCCCAGGTCGACCGACTCATCGGCGTTCTCGACCACCACGTCGGCCCTGGCCGCCTTCTCGTCGATGGGCCACTGCGCGGCCAGCCGGGCCTCGGCCTGGGTGACGGTCAGCCGGTCGCGGGCCGCCAGGCGGCGCAGCTGGGCCTGCCGCGGGGCCCAGACCACCACCACCAGCGACATGGTCCCGTCGAGGCCGGCCTCGTAGAGGAGCGGGGTGTCGTAGAAGACCAGCGCCTCCCCGGCCGCCTCCAGCCGGGCGGTCTCGGCGACGGTGGCCGCCCGGATGGCCGGGTGGGTGATGGCCTCGAGGCGCCGCCGCGCCGCCTCGTCGCCAAAGATGAGGGCACCGAGCGCCTTGCGGTCGAGCCTTCCATCGGCGCCGACCACGCCCGGGAAGAGCGCGGCGATGGCGGCCAGCGCAGGGGTGCCCGGCTCCACCACGCGGCGGGCCAGCTGGTCGGCGTCGATGACCGGTACGCCGAGCTTGCGGAGCGCCGCCGCGAAGGTGCTCTTGCCGGTCGCGATCCCGCCGGTGAGGCCGACGAGCCGCATCCGCCTCACCGGGCTTGCGGCTCGACGACCTCGTCGGGGGCCGCGCTCTCGGGCGGCGGCTTGGCGGCCGCCTTCTCCCCGGCCGGACGTGCCTTGCCGTCGGGCGCCTTCTCGGCCCCCTTGGCGGCGGTCCCGGCGCTGAAGGAGATGGCCTGCACCGCCCCCTCGCGGTCGAAGTAGACGGTCACGCCCTTGACCGGGTACTGCCAGACCTTCTGGAAGGTGTCGGTGAAGGTCTTGCTGGTCGGCTTGCCGTAGGTCCCCTCGATCGACTCTCCGTCGAGCGGGGAGGTGAGGAAGACGGTGATCTCATCGACCACGCCATCGGCCCGCAGGTGGAACTGGGCCTCGCGGGTGCCGGGGAGGGCCTGCTCGCCCTTGTAGGCCAGCACCAGCCGGTTCCCGCGCTTCACGCGGCTGGTCGGCTCGTTGAATTTGGTGGTGACCTCGTCGCTGGTCGACTTGCCCGGCTCGATGCCCTGCCAGGCCTTGGCCGGGACGACGGCGGGGAGCAGCAGGGCGACGATCAGGGCGACGATCAGGGCGGCGATGCGCATCGGGGCCATGCGGCACTATATACTGCCGCCGTGCGCTTCCTCATCATCGTCGCTGCGTGGTGGCTTCCAGCCCTGGTCGGGGCTGGCGACCTGGTCGGCCCCGAGACCTGCAAGGGGTGCCACCCGGCCGCCTGGGCCAACTGGAAGGAGGGGCCGCACGCCCGGGCCCTGGAGAGCCTGCCGCCGGCCCGCCGCGCCGACAAGCGCTGCCTCTCCTGCCACTCGCCGGCCGCCGAAGCCGGCATGAGCGGGGTCGGCTGCGAGGCCTGCCACGGCCCGGGGCGCCGCTACGTCGCCAGCTACGTGATGCGCGACGCCGAGTTGGCGCGGGCCGTCGGCCTAACCGACCCGGGCGAGAAGACCTGCCTGGCCTGCCACACCGAGAGCACGCCGAGCCTGGTGAGGTTCGACCACGCCCGCAAGGTGAAGCTGATCGCCCACCCCACCGCCGCGGCGCCGGGCGCCAGGTAGTCCCACCGCAGCACCACCGCCGCGCCAGGGTTCAACGTGCCCATCCAGGTCGTCTCCGCAGAGTTCCTCCAGACCTCCACCAAGCCCTCCGAGTGGCCGCGCGGCGACTTCCCCGAGTTCGCCTTCGTGGGGCGCAGCAACGTCGGCAAGTCGTCGATGCTCAACGCCCTGACCCGCAAGAAGGGGCTGGCCCGGGTCTCCAACACGCCGGGGCGGACCCGCGCCCTGCAGTTCTTCGAGGTGCGCTACCGGCCGCACCCGGCGGCGCGGGCGAGGGTGGTGCGCTTCTGCGACCTGCCCGGCTACGGCTACGCCAAGGTCTCCAAGGACGAGCGGGCCAAGTGGACCTCGATGATCGAGGACTACCTGAAGGAGCGCCACACCCTGCGCGCCGTGGTGCTGATCGTCGACGCCCGCCACGAGCCCATGGAGTCGGACCAGGACGCCCTGCGTTTCCTCTCGGGGGCCGGGCGGACCGTGGTGGTGGCGGCCACCAAGATGGACAAGCTGGCCCGCACCAAGCGGGTCCAGGCGCTTCGCACCGCCGAGAGGTCGATGGGGCTGGCCCAGGGCGGCGCCGAGCCTTTCTCCGCCGAGGAGGGGACCGGCACCGACGCCCTCTGGGCCCGCATCAACCGCATGGCCCTGGCTGGGCCGGAGGAGGGCGAGGCGGATCAGGGCGGGGCTGGCGAATCCTAGGGCCGCCGCTCATCCCCGCTTCCTGGCCTCGAGCTCGGCGAGGATCCGCTCGAGGCGCCGCTCCTCGGGGCCGATGTCGAAGCCGACCGCGCGCGCGCCGTCGACCACCGCCAGGCAGAAGAGGAAGGTCTCGAGGTGGCCGCGCTCCGGCGGGTCGTCCGGGTGATCGAGCAGGAGGTGGGTGAGCCGCCCCTCGGCGGCCTGCAGGTCGCGCAGGCAGACCGCCTTCGGCAGGCCCGGCAGCGGACCGCTCGAGGTGGTGACCGGCGAGAAGGCCAGCCCCTGCTCGGCCAGCGCCAGCGACGAGCCGTCGCCGAGCGCCAGCGCCAGGTAGGGGCGCTGGTTGTCGGCGTCGGTCCGCTCCTCAAGCCAGGCCACCCGAGCCCAGTCGAGCGCCAGCACCTTCTGCGCCGCCACGTCGAGCAGCAGGCCGGCCTCGGCGTCCCAGCCGAGCGCGAATGGGCGGGCCGCCACGAACCGCTCCAGCAGCGCCCGCTGCGCCGCTCGGTCGGTGATGGGCAGGCTCACGGCGCCTTCCAGCCGACCTTGAGGATGGTCGCCTCTGTCGGCCCGGCCGGGCGCTGCACCACCACCACGTCGCCCTTCTTCTTGCCGAGCAGGGCCCGCCCCAGCGGCGAGTCGATGGAGAGCAGGCCGCGCGCCACGTCGAACTCGTCGGCGCCGACCAGGCGCCAGGTCCGCGCCTCGCCGTCCTCCTGCTCCACGGTGACCCAGGCGCCGAAGAAGGCCTTGCCGCTCCGGTCCGGCGCCGGCTCCAGCACGGTGAGCGAGTCCATCTTCTGCGAGAGGAAGCGCAGCCGGCCGTCGAGCTCGCGCAGCTTGCGCTTGCCGTAGATGTACTCGGCGTTCTCGCTCCGGTCGCCCATGGCCGCGGCCGCCTCCACCTCGCGCACGATGCGGGGCCGCTGCACCGTCCAGATCTCCCAGTGCTCCTCGGAGAGCCGGCGGAAGCCGTCGGGGGTGATGTAGCGGTGGGCGGCCATGCAGGGGGCAGTGTGTCGCCGCTCCCTGCCCGGCAGTCAAGATCGTCAGGGGCAGGTTGCCGGGGCGCGCACTGGCGCGGCGGCGCTGCGGCGCGCTAGAACCGGGGGGTGAAGATCAGCGACCTCTTGCGCTTCGCCCGCGAGCGCGGCGAGCCGGTGTTCTCCTTCGAGTTCTTCCCGCCCAGAACCGACGAGGGCGTGAAGGTGCTCTTCGAGACCGTCGAGGCCCTGCGGCCGCTGGCGCCGGCCTTCGTCTCGGTCACCTACGGCGCCGGCGGGTCGACCCGGGCCCGCACCGTGGAGCTGGTGAAGCGGCTCAAGCGCGAGACCGGCATCGAGGCCATGGCCCACGTCACCTGCGTGGGGGCCTCTCGCGACGAGATCGCCGCCACCCTCGACGAGTTCGCCGCGGCCGGGGTGCGCAACGTGCTGGCGCTGCGAGGAGATCCGCCCCGGGGGGAGACCGCCTTCACGCCCCACCCCGACGGCTTCCGCCATGCCTCCGAGCTGGTGGGCTTCATCCGCTCCAACCGGCAGCGCTGGGACTTCTGCCTGGGCGCAGCCGCCTACCCGGAGGGGCACCCCGAGACGCGTGCCCTCGACGTCGACCTGCGCCACCTGAAGCTGAAGGTCGACGCCGGCGTCGACTTCCTGGTGACCCAGCTCTTCTTCCGCAACGCCGCCTACCAGGAGTTCGTGGCGCGGGCCAGGGCCGCCGGCATCGAGGCCCCCGTCCTCCCGGGCATCATGCCCTTCACCAACGTCGAGCAGGTGGAGCGCTTCACCGCCACCTGCGGGGCCACCATCCCGCCGCTGCTCCAGGCGGCCATGGAGGTGCGGCGCGCCGACGCCGACGCGGCCCGCGACCTCGGCGTGGCCTACGCGTCGCTGCAGTGCCAGCAGCTGCTCCAGCACGGCGCTCCGGGGATCCACTTCTACACGCTCAACCGCTCGACCTCGACGCGCGCCATCGTGGCGGCGCTGCGCGCAGCCGAGCCGTGG
>JANYBC010000021.1 GCA_025360965.1 Anaeromyxobacter sp.
CCGTGAAGTCCGTGCCACAGGTGCCCTGGACGCAGGTCCGGTGCCGGCATGCGTCGTCGATGCCGGCGCAATCGGTCGGCGCCGTGCACTACGGCGAGGAACCACCGGGGGAACCGCAGCCCGCTGCGAGCAACAGGCCGACGACGAGCGATAGGCGACGCATGAGCCCTCTGGGTGATCGATGGCAGGAGCCGGGACTCTAGCACCTCACGGGAACTCAACCTTGCCGCGCACCCCCGGGGACTGGTGGTCAGTCGAGATCGAAGGCGATCCGCTCGGCCGCGTAGCCGCGCTGCACCAGCAGCACCAGTTGCCCGGTGCGCCGGGCGCTGCCGGCCGCGCGCCGGAACTGGTCCAGCGTGTTGACCTCTGCCCCATTCACCTCGCGTACCAGGTCGCCCTTGACGATCCCGACCTTGGCGGCCGGCGTCCCCTTGGTGACGGTGCGGACCGCCAGCACCACGCCTCCGGTGGCCCTGGTCTCCTCCAGCGCCACCCCGACGCGCCGCTGCACCAGCTGCTCGACCCGCTGGGGCGTCAGCTCCACGGCTGGCACCGTCAGCTGGAGCCGCTGTGCCACGCGCTTCAGGTCGAGCCGCACGCTCCCGTCGATGGGCAGGTCGCGCAGCCGGAAGCGGAACTCATCCGCCCCCTCCGGCGAGACGCCGTCGACCGCCTCCACCAGATCGCCGCGGCGCACCCCGGCCTTCTCGGCCGGCGAGCCGGGATCGACCCCGGTGACCTGGACGCCGCCGCTGCTGCCAGCCACCGCCCCCTCACGCGCTGGCAGGTCGGCCACGCTGGCGCCGAGGTAGCCCTCTCGCACCTGGCCGTGCTCGATCAGGTCCTCGGCCACGCGCCGGGCCCGGTCGATGGGGATGGCGAAGCCGATGCCGGCGCTCCGGTCGCCGAGGATGGCGGTGTTGATGCCGATCAGCCGCCCCTCGATGTCGAGCAGCGGCCCGCCCGAGTTGCCGGGGTTGATCGAGGCGTCGGTCTGGACGAAGTCGAAGAGGGTCCGGTCGCCGGCCTTGAAGTTGCGGTGGAGCGCCGAGACCACGCCGGTGGTCACGGTGCTGGCCAGGCCGAAGGGGTTGCCGATGGCGATGACGGTCTCGCCGATCAGCAGCTCCTCGGAGCGGCCGATGGGGACGGCCGGCAGCCGCTCGCGAGTCTCCAGCTTGAGGACCGCCAGGTCGGAGGAGGGGTCGGTGCCGATCAGCTTGGCGGTCAGCTCGCGGCCGTCGACCAGCCCGACCCGGAAGCGCGCCCCGCGCTCCACCACGTGGTTGTTGGTGAGGACGTAGCCCTCGGCGGAGACGATGATGCCGGAGCCGAGCGAGGTGACGGCGTAGCCCTGCTTGAAGCGCGGCCGCTCGAAGAAGCCGAAGACGTCATCGCCGCTCCCCTGGCGCGAGGGGACGCGGATGCGGACCAGTTCCTCGGCGGAGACGTTGACGACCGCGGCGCGGGCCTTCTCGACGGCGGCCACCACCGGGGTGCGGCGGGCGGCGGCCGGCGTGGCCTCGCCGCGCGGGAGCACGTCCCTGGCGGCGGCGGAGGCCGCGGCGATGAGGCAGGCCGCGGCGAGAAGGAGCCGGGCCGGCATGGCGCTATTCCTCGCCGTCCACGTCGTCGAGCTGGTCGTCTTCCATGGCCGACTCGACCGAGAGCGCCTGCCCTTCGAGATCCGGGAGGGCCTTGAGGTGCGCGGCGTACTCCTTCTCGTCGACGATCCCCTTGCGGACGTACCGCTTCACCACGCGCCGGTCGATCAGCTTGATCTCGTACGTCTCAGCCATGTTCAGACCTCGTGCTGCAGGGTGGAAAACCCGAAGAGGGGCGGACCATATGCGGCGGCTTGCTGGCGCGTCAAGCCGCGTGGTACCCCGCATGGAATGGCACTCCCCCCTTCGGCCACGCGGGCCGCCCGGCTCGACCGGCTGCGCGGACTCTACGCGCTGGTGGGCGGCGGCGACCCGCTGGCCCAGGCCGCCCAGGCGCTCGACGGCGGGGCCGCGGTGCTTCAACTGCGAGTGAAAGAGCTGTCCGACGGCGAGCTGCTGCGCGTCGCCACCCGGCTGGTGGCGCTGGCTCGTGGCCGGGCCCTGGTGATCGTCAACGACCGGGCCGACCTGGCGGTGCTGGCCGGCGCCGACGGCGTCCACGTCGGCGAGGAGGACCTGCCGGTGGCGGCGGCGCGCGGCGTGGCCGGCCCCGACCTGCTGGTGGGCCGCTCCACGAGGACGCTGGCCGAGGGCCTGGCGGCGCTGGCGGCCGGCGCCGATCACGTCGGCTTCGGGCCGGTCTTCGCCACCACCACCAAGCGCATCGTCGAGCCGCCCCGCGGCCTGGCGCTGCTGGCCGAGGTGGCCGGCCGGCTGCCGGCGCCGGTGGTGGCCATCGGCGGGATCGGCCTCGACACCATCGGCCCGGTGGCCGCCGCCGGAGCCGCCGCCGCCGCCGTCATCGGCGCGCTCTTCGACGACGCCGACCCGCGCCAGCAGGCCGCGGCGCTGGCCGCCGCCTTCGCGGCCGGGAGGCGGGCGCCATGAGCCGCCTCCCCCGCCTCGGGCTGACGCTCGACCTCGACACGCCCGGCTTCGCCTACCGGCTGCCGCGAGACTACGCCGACGCCGTGGCCGCCGCCGGTGGGCTGCCGCTGCCGCTCACCCACGAGCGCGGCCGCGCCGCCGAGCTGCTCGGGCTCTGCGACGGGCTGGTGGTGACCGGCGGGGCCTTCGACGTTCCGCCCGAGCTCTACGGCGAGGCGCGCCGCCCGGCCTGCGGCCCGGCCCGGCCGGAGCGGACCGCCTTCGAGCTCGAGCTGCTCCGCCTCGCGCTGGCCCGGGGCCTGCCGGTGCTCGGCATCTGCGGCGGGATGCAGCTGCTGGCGGTCGCCTGGGGCGGCAGCCTCTACCAGGACCTCCCCGCCGACCTCGGCCTCTCCGGCCACGAGCAGCCGCCACCCAAGGACGCGCCCAGCCACGCCGTGCAGGTCGAGGCCGGGACGCGGCTGGCCGGCCTGGTCGGCGCCGGAGCGCTGCTCGTCAACTCGACGCACCACCAGGCGGTGCGGGATCCGGGGCCGGGGGTGCTGGTCTCGGCCCGCGCCGCCGACGGCCTCGTCGAGGCCATCGAGCGGCCCGGGGATCGGTTCGCCCTCGGCGTGCAGTGGCACCCCGAGGCGGCGGCGCGCCACGAGCCTCGCCACGCCGCCATCTACGAGGGACTGGTGGCCGCGGCCTCGCGCGGGAGCGGACCATGAGGCCCGGGGCGAAGGGCGAGGTGACGGTGCTGGTGGTGGCGGGGCTCGACCCGACCGCGGGGGCCGGGCTGGCGGCCGACCTCGAGGCGCTCGGCGCGGTCGGTGCCCGGGGCTGGCCGGTGGCGGCGGCGCTCACCGCCCAGGGTCCGCGCGGGGTCCGCGGCTGGAGCCCGGTCCCGGTCGAGATGCTGCTGGCGCAGGTGGACGCGCTGCTCGACGGCGCCCCCCGCCGGCCCGGCGCCATCAAGACCGGCATGCTCGGCACCGCGCCGCTGGCCCACGCGCTGGCCAAGCGGCTCTCGGCCCGCGACCTCGCCCGCGTCCCGCTGGTGGTCGACCCGGTGCTGCTCTCCTCGTCCGGGGCGCTGCTGCTCGACACCGCCGTCGCCTCACCGCTCGAGGCGCTGGGTCCGCTGCTCGAACGCGCCCGGCTGGTGACCCCCAACCTGGAGGAGCTGGCCGCTTTGACCGGCTGCGTGACCGGGGAGGACGAGGCGGCCATCGAGGCGGCCCGGCGGCTCGGCGCCCGGGCGGTGCTGGTCAAGGGCGGCCACCGGGACGGCGCCCCCATCGACCTGCTGGTGGAGGGGCGGCGCGTCACCCGCTTCACCGGGCGGCGGCGGCCGGGCACGGCGCGCGGCACCGGCTGCCGGCTGGCCGCGGCGCTGGCCGGGCTGCTGGCCCGCGGTGCCACGCTCGCGGAGGCGGCCGGCGGGGCCAAGCAGGTGGTGGAGCGCTACCTCGACGCCGAGCGCCGGCGACGCTGAGTCACGGCCCCGAGCGCCCGCTGCGCGCCCCGCCGGGCGGCGCTAGCCCGGAGCGGGGCGGCGATCCATCTCGGCGAAGAAGGTGTTGGTCTTGAAGAAGACCAGGTCGATGATGGCGATCGGCCCCTGCCGCTGCTTGGCGATGATCAGCTCGACCTGCTGGGTGTCGCCCGGCGGCCCGGCCTCCTTGTCC
Source organism: Anaeromyxobacter sp. (assembly GCA_025360965.1). Lineage (GTDB taxonomy): Bacteria > Myxococcota > Myxococcia > Myxococcales > Anaeromyxobacteraceae > JADKCZ01. The sequence continues at coordinate 4,229 of JANYBC010000021.1, forward strand.
TCGTCCTCGGGCCGGTGCAGGAACATGACGATGTCGGCGTCCTGCTCGATGGCGCCCGACTCGCGCAGGTCGGAGAGCATGGGGCGCTCGCCCTTGCGCTTCTCCACGGCGCGGTTGAGCTGGGAGAGGGCCACCACCGGGATCTTGAGCTCGTTGGCCAGCGCCTTGAGCGAGCGGCTGATGGTGGCGATCTCCTGCTCGCGCGACTGGTTCATGCGGTCGCTGGGGGCGTGCATGAGCTGGAGGTAGTCGATGACCACGAGATCGAGCCCGCTCTCGCGCTGGATCTTGCGGCACTTGGAGCGCAGCTCGACCGGGGTGAGGACGAAGTTGTCGTCGAGCCAGATGTTGGCCGAGGCGATGCGCTCGGCGTGGTGGAAGATCTTCTCCCACTCGTAGCGTCCCAGCTGCCCCTGCGAGAGCTTGCGCCAGTCGAGCTTGGCCTCGGAGGCGAGCAGGCGCAGGGCCAGCTGGTCGGAGGGCATCTCCAGCGAAAAGAAGGCGACCTTGCGGTCCTTGAGCGCGGCGTGGGCCGCCACGTTGAGGGCGAAGGCGGTCTTGCCGACCGAGGGGCGCGCCGCGATGATGGTGAGCGTGCCGGGCTGCAGGCCGAGCGTGTTCTTGTCGAGCGAGGCGAAGCCGGTCGGGACGCCGGTGATGTAGGACTTGCCCTCTGCGACCCGCTTCTGGATCCGCTCGAGGTTCTCGACCGCCGCCATCATCGGGTCCTTGATGCGGCGGAGCGTGTCGATGGAGGTGCCCTGCGCGGCGCCAAAGACCTCCTGCTGGGCGGCGTCGAGGAAGTTCTGGACGTTGGCCCCGGACTCGTAGCCCTGCTCCACCACCCGCTGGGCGGTGAGCATCATCTTGCGGCCGCGGGCCAGGTCCTGCACCACGCGGGCGTAGTGGCCGACGTTGGCGGCCACCCCGACGCTCTGGGCCAGCGAGAAGACCAGCTCGCGCGGCACCGCGGCGCCGAGCAGGCCCCGGGCGTTGAGCCGGTGGTTGACCATGACCGGGTCGATGGTCTGCGCCTCCTTGGCCAGCTCCTCGCACGCCGCGTAGACGTGCTGGTGGGCCAGCAGGTAGAAGTCGCTCGACTTGAGCAGCGCGGCGACGAGATCGAAGGCGTTCTCGTCGATGAGCAGGGCGCCGAGCACGGCCTGCTCGGCCTCGACGTTGTGCGGGAGATCGCGGGCGCCGCGGAGCGGGACCGGGGCGTCGGGGCGTCGCTGCGGCTCGTTGTCTGGCATCGGCGGTGCGCACACTAGCAGCGACCCCTGTCCTCGCGATGGTGGGAGATCGGTGGAAAATGTCGGATTTTCCGGAGGATGGGCCGGTGTTCAGCAGGTGGAAACCACGTGGACGGAGCGGGGAGAACCGCCCCGGCCGGTGGGAAAGGCGGGTCAGCCGCGCTGCACCTCTCGCCGGTGACAGGAAGCGGCTATCGTCCCGGCCTGCCCCGGAGACCGCCATGACCCGCCTCGCCGCCCTGATCTGCTCCGCCATCCTGCTCTCGGCCTGCGCCGAGCTGCAACGGCTCACCGACCTGGCGTTCGCCTCGCCGAGCCTGGAGCTGGAGCGGGCTACCATCGCAGCGCTCGACCTCGACGGGGCGACCATCCGGCTCGACCTGACGCTGAAGAACCCGAACGACGTCGCCCTCGAGGTGGCGCAGGCCAGCTGGCGGCTCGAGGTCGAGGAGGCGGAGGCGGGAGCGGGGAAGCTCCCCCGCGGCCTCGCCATCCCGTCACGCGGCACCGCCCCGTTCGCGGTGGAGGTGCGGCTCCGCTGGGCCGACGTGGCGCGGGTGGTGGAGCAGGCCCGGCAGCGCGAGCAGCTGGCCTACCGGATCTCCGGCACCGTCGGTGTCCAGACGCCGGCCGGGGTGGTGGCGCTCGCCTTCCGGCACGCCGGGCAGCTGCCGGTGCCCCGCCTGCCCGGGCTGCGACTGGCCGGCGCCTCGGTCGAGCTCGCCTCGCTCACCGAACTCGACCTGCAGCTCGCGCTCGAGGTGGAGAACGCCAACGCCTTCGTGCTCCCCGGCGCCACGCTCGGCTACGAGCTGCTGGTGAACGGCGTGGTGGTCGCGACCGGGCGCGAGGCGAGGCTGGCGCCCCTGCCGGCCCACGGCGAGGCGCGCCTCACGCTGCCGCTCCGCCTCTCGCTGCTCGGCGTCGGCCGCGCCGCGGCGAGCCTCCACGGCGGGAGCGGCGAGCTGTGCCTGCGCGGCTCCGTCCGGGCGGGGGGGCTGGAGCGGCCGGTCGACCTGAAGCTCGATCTCGGGAGGCGATAGGGCGGGGCCGGGCCGGAAGCGAGAGGGGGGCTCGGGCGAGGCGATGCGTGCGACAGGGTGACGCGCCCCGTCGTGGGCCCGGCCGTCACGTTGAGCCGGCGCCCCCCGCCGCGTAGAGTCCTGGCCATCATCCGGGGGCGCCCCAGCGCTCCACAACCAGGGGAACACCGATGACCATGCTGCTCCGCACCGCCGCCGCCGTCGCCTGCGCCGGCCTCCTCTCCTTGGCCTCCTCCACGCCGGCCTCCGACGCCGCCAAGGAGGTCACCGTCACCGGCAAGCTGGCCTGCGCCATGTGCATCTTGAAGACGCCCGGCGTGAAGACCTGCACCAACGTGGTGGTCGTGAAGGAGGGCGGCAAGGACGTGGTCTACGGGCTGGCCGACAACGCCGTCACCAAGCCGCTCACCATGGCGGCCTGCGAGAAGACGCTGCCTGTGAAGGTGACCGGGACCGTGGCGGAGGCGGCCGGCAAGAAGACCATCACCGCCAGCAAGGTCGAGAAGACCTAGTGCCGCGACCCGGGCCGGGGCTGGCGGGGATCAGCCCGCCAGCACCGACTGCCCGCGGATCGTGAAGTAGACCGCCTCGGGGTGGTGCAGCACGATGGCGCTGGTCGACTGCTCCGGCACCATCTGGCAGGCCTCGGTGAGCGAGACGCCGATGGCCGCGTCGGGGCCGAGCAGCTTCCAGAGGTGCCGCTGGTCGTCGAGCTCCGGCCAGGAGGGGTAGCCGGGGCTGTAGCGCTTCCCCTGGTCAGGCCCCATCCCCAGCTCGACCTTGACGACGCGGTGCCAGTGCTCGGCCAGGGCCTCGGCCACCTCGACGGCCAGGCCATGGACGAAGAGGCCGCGCGAGTAGTCGCCGCGGGCGTTGGCCTCGTCGGCCACCCGGGAGGCGGCATCACCCACGGTGACAACCTGCAGGGCGCAGACGTCGCTGCCCGGCTCGGTCTTGAAGAAGTCTGCGAGGCAGAGCAGCCGCTCGTCGGGCTGGCGGGGGAAGCGCAGCCGCGCCAGCTCGGCCTTGCGGTTGGCCGGGTCGAGGATCACCAGCTCCTCGCCCTCGGCGTGGCAGGGCCAGTAGCCGTAGACCACCCGCGGCTGGAGCCAGCCCTGCGCCTGGGCCTCGGCCTTGAGCTCCTCGAGCTTTGGGGAGAACTCCTCGCGGATCATCCGCTCGTACTCGGCCCCCTTGGCCCGCACGCCCCACTGCAGCTTGTAGAGCTCGTTGAGATCGAGCCGCGGCCAGAGGTCGGAGAGCGGGATGGCCCCCGAGAGGACGGTGCGGGCCCCCCAGAACGGCGGCACCGGGACGGCGGCGGCCGGCCCGATGGCGGAGCGGGCCCCCGGCGACGGGCGGGGCGGCGGCACGGCGGCGGGCGCGTCGCGCCCCTTGATGGCCTTCTCCAGCACCGCGTGCTTGAGGGCGTCGCGCCGCCGAGGATCGACCAGCTGCTGCACCAGCTCCAGTCCCTCGAAGGCGTCCTTGGCATAGAAGACACCGCCGGCGTACGGGGTGCCGCCCTGCACGAAGTGCGACTTGTAGCCGAAGCGCCGGTTGATGGCAGCACCGCCGATGATGACCGGGAACTGCAGGTTGCGCCGGGCCAGTTCCTCGACGCAGAAGGGCATCTGCTTCGAGGTGGAGACCAGCAGGGCCGAGAGACCGATGGCGTCGGCGCCGACCTCGACCGCCTTCTCGATGATGGTGGCCACCGGCACCTGCTTGCCGAGATCGTGCACCGTGAAGCCGTTGTTGGCGAGGATGGTCTTGACGAGGTTCTTGCCGATGTCGTGGACGTCGCCGTAGACGGTGGCCAGCACGACGATCCCCTTGGTCGAGCCGCCGGTCTTCTCGAGGAACTGCTCGAGGTGGCCGACTGCCTTCTTCATCACCTCGGCCGACTGCAGCACGAAGGGGAGGATCAGCTCGCCAGCGCCGAACTTGTCGCCGACGTCCTTCATGGCCGGCAGCAACACCTCGTTGAGCACCGCCACCGCCGGGCGCCGAGTCAGGGCGTCGTCGATGAGCGCCTCGATGCCGGCCGGGCGGCGGTGGAGGATCTGCAGGTGGATCCGCTCCTCGCTGCTCTTGCCGGCCAGCAGGTCCTCGGTGGGCGCCGCCTTCTCCGCCCCCTTCTCGCCGAAGTGGGCGATGAGCCGGGCCAGCGCGTCTGGGCGGCGGTCGAAGATCAGCTCCTCGGCCAGCGTCCGCTCAGCCTCGCCGATGGTTGGGTAGGGGGTCAGGTCCTTGGGGTTGACGATGGCGAGGTCGAGGCCGGCCTTGACCGCGTGGTAGAGGAAGACCGAGTTGATCACCTCGCGGGCGTGCCTGGCGAGGCCGAAGCTGACGTTGGAGACGCCCAGCGTGGTGAGCACGCCCGGGGTCTCGGCCTTGATGCGCCGGATGCCCTCCAGCGTCTCCACCGCGCTCTGGCGGTACTCCTCGCCGCCGGTGGCCAGCGTGAAGGTGAGGGCGTCGAAGATCAGGCAGTCGGGCTCGAGGCCGTACTCCCTGGCCACCGCCACGATGCGGGCGGCGACCTCGGCCTTGCGATCGGCGGTCTGCGCCATCCCCTTCTCGTCGATGGTCATGCAGACCACCGCCGCGCCGTAGCGCTTCACCAGCGGCAGCACCTTCTTGACCCGCTCGCCGCTCTTCTCGAGGTTGATGGAGTTGACGATGCAGCGGCCCGGGTAGACCTTGAGGGCCGACTCGATGACGTCGGCCTCGGTCGAGTCGATCATCAGCGGCGCCTCGACCGCCTGGGCCAGCAGCTTGACGAGGGCCCGCATCTGGGCGCCCTCGTCCTCGCGCTCGTTGAGGGCCACGCAGACGTCGAGCACATGGGCGCCGGCCTCGACCTGGCCGCGCGCGATCTGCAGCAGCCCGGGGTAGTCGTCGGCGATCAGCAGCTCCTTGACCTTGCGCGAGCCCTGCGAGTTGAGCCGCTCGCCCACCAGCAAGGGGCGCGGCTGCAGCGTCAGCGGCACCGCCTTCATGGCCGAGGAGAGCTCGGGGCCGGGGCGGGGGCGGACCCGCCGCGGGGCGGAGATGGTCTTGAGCCTGGCCACCACCGCCGCGAGGTGCGCCGGGGTGGTGCCGCAGCAGCCGCCCACCATGTCGACGCCCAGCTCGGCGACGAAGCTGGCCAGCGCCTCTGCGAGCTGGTCGGGGGAGAGCCTGTAGACGGCGCGGCCGTCGACGTTCTCCGGCATGCCAGCGTTGGGCAGCACCGAGACGTAGTGGCTGCAGCGCTCGCCGAGGTAGCGGACCGCCTCGCGCATCTCGGCCGGGCCGGTCGAGCAGTTGAGGCCGACGGCGTCGACCGGCAGCCGCTCCAGGGTGGCCAGCGCGCTGGCGATGTCGGTGCCGAGCAGCATGCGGCCGTTGGCGTCGATGAGCGTCGGCTGGGCGATGATGAAGACGTCGCGCATCAGCTCGCGCCGGCAGGCGTCGGCCCCCAGCACCGCGGCGCGCAGCTCCAGCATGTCCTGGTGGGTCTCGAGAATCAGGGCGTCGACGCCCCCCTCGATCAGCCCCTTGGCCTGCTCGAAGTAGATCCGCTCCAGGGCGTCGGCGGTGATGTTGCCGAGCGCCGGGTCGGACGACGACGGCAGCATCCCGGTCGGGCCCATCGAGCCGGCCACGAAGCGCGGCTGCTCCCGGGTGGCGTGGCGCTCGGCGGCGCGCCGGGCCAGGATGGCGGCGCGGAAGTTGACCTCGTAGGTGCGGTGGCCGACGCCGTACTCGTCGAGCTTGAGCCGCGACGAGCCGAAGGTGTTGGTCTCGACCACGTCGCAGCCGGCGGCGAAGTAGCGGCCGTGGATCTCCTCGATCAGGTCGGGCCGGGTCAGGGTGAGGAGGTCGTTGGCCCCCTCCTTGCCGCCGAAGTCGGAGAGCGTGAGGTGCTCTCCCTGGATCTGCGTCCCCATGGCCCCGTCGAAGACCAGGACCCGCTTGGCGATGGCCTCGCGGAAGGTCACGGCGTGGTCGGTGGGTAGGCCAGGCCGCAGGCCACCTTGCCGCCCGCGGTGCCGACCCATTCGCAGAAGGTGGCGCCGGAGGGCGCGTTGCAGGTGTTGAGCGCGGCCGAGCAGGCCGCCTCGTCGTCGGAGTGGATGCCGATGGCGGCCAGCTGGTTCTTGACCTCGGTCTTGCAGGCGTCGCGGGTCGAACCGGAACCGGAGCACTGGCAGAGCCGGTCGCCGAGGTCCTGGCAGGAGTTGCCGCAGCCCTGCAGCGCAAGGCTGGCGGTGAGGATGAGGATGACGGTGAGGGGACGCATTGGACCGCGGAGGATCACCCCACCGGCCCCCTCAGGTCAAGGCGGCCGCTTCCTGAATCTTTGCGCCCGCGGAGCGTCCCTGCTAACGGAACCGTCATGCCCAACTCGACCCTCGCCGCCCTGCTGCTCGCCGCGCTGGTGCTCCCCGCTTCGGAGGGGGTGGCGGCGCCCGGCGAAGCGAGTGCCGCGACCACGCCGACCCCCGCCGCGGCCCCTGCGACGGGACCCACGGCGGCGCTCACGGCGGCGCCCACGGCGGCCGGGCTGACGCGCAAGGTGCAGGCCTTCTACGAGAAGACCCGCGACGTGGAGGCGGCCTTCACGCAGACCTACGTCTACGGCGGACTGGGGAGGAAGCTCACCTCGGCCGGGACGCTCAAGGTCAAGAAGCCCGGCCTGATGCGCTGGGACTACCAGTCACCGTCGGTGAAGGTGGTGGCGGTGACCGGCAAGCGGCTGGTGCAGTACGAGCCGGAGGAGCAGCAGGCCTGGGTCGACGAGGCCTTCGACGCCACGGGGCTGACCGCGGCGGTCGCCTTCCTGCTCGGCACCGGTGACCTGGCCCGCGACTTCACGGCGGCGCTCGGCGAGGGCGGAGCGCTGGTGCTGCGGCCGAAGCTGGCCGACCCGCGGGTGGCCCGCGTCACCTTCACGGTCGGCCCCGATGGCGAGGTGCTGGCCACCTCGGTGATCGACGGGGCTGGCAACGAGAACCGGCTGGTCTTCTCGGCCATCAGGCGGAACGCCGGCCTGGCCGACGCCGCCTTCGAGGTGAAGCTGCCGGCCGGGACCAGGCGGGTGGGGAAGTAAGGGCGTAAGTTCCTCACACCCCTCAGGCCGTCCCGCGGACCTCCGGCCGTTTCGCGGAACTCCCGGTCGGGTCAAGCGCTGGCTCCTGCTGAGACAGGCAGTGCAGGGTCCCGAGCCCCCAGACCAGGTCGACGGCGTGGATCCCGACCACCGTCCGGTCGCGGAAGAGCTCGCCGAGGATGCCGAGCGCCACCCGGTCGCTGGGATCATTGAAGGTCGGGACCAGCACCGCCCCGTTGGCGATGTAGAAGTTGGCGTAGCTGGCCGGCAGCCGCTGGCCATCGAGCACCACCGGCGCCGGCATGGGCAGGGACACCACCTGCGGCCGCGACCCGTCCTGCAGCCGCGCCCCCTCGAGCCGCTCGCGGTTCTCCTCGAGCAGCGCGTGGTTCGGGTCGGCGCTGTTTGGCTCGCGGCAGAGCACGATGGTCCGCTCGTCGACGAAGCGGCAGAGGTCGTCGACATGCCCGTGGGTGTCGTCACCGGCGATGCCGCGCCCCAGCCAGATGGTGTGCGGCGCGCCGAGCAGGTCGCCGAAGAGCCGCTGGTAGTCCCCCCGCCCGAAGCCAGGGTTGCGCACCTGCAGGACCGGGTCGAGCAGGCACTCCTCGGTGGTGAGGATGCTCCCGGCGCCGTTGACGTCGATGGCGCCCCCCTCGAGCACCACCTCGCGGCCGGCGTGGACCATGGGCAGCAACGGGACGCCGAGCGCCCGGGCGGCCCGCGACGGCGTGCGAGCGTCCTTCTTCCAGTCGTGGTACTTGGCCCATGCGTTGAACTTGAACCCGGCCACCGCCCGGGCCGGCTTCTTACCGCCCCGGGTCAGCCAGATGGGGCCGGCGTCGCGGCACCAGATCCGGTCGGTCGGGAAGCGGTGGAACTCGACCGCCCCGCCAGGCACGCCCACCCGGGAGAGCAGCGTCCGCACCTTCCTCTCGGTGGCGGCGTCCTCCACCAGCAGGCGAACCAGCTCGCCGCGGGCGATGACCCGGATGATCTCGGCGAAGACCCAGGGGATGGGGGCGAACTTGCCCGGCCAGTCGCGGACGTTGTGCGGCCAGGCTAGCCAGGTGGCCTGGTGGCGCGCCCACTCCGCCGGCATGGCGAAGCCCTGCTGGGCCGGGGTCTGCGGGGCCATGGCGCCTCAGTCGCGGAAGCGGCGGGTCAGGTCGCCGTAGGCGTCGATGCGCCGGTCGCGCAGGAACGGCCAGTGGGTGCGGGTCTCGTCGATCCTGCCGAGGTCGACGGTCGCCACCAGCGTCTCCTCACGGTCGGTGGAGGCCTCGGCCAGCACCACGCCGGAAGGATCGCAGACGAAGGAGGTGCCCCAGAACTCCAGGCCGGCGTCGCCGGGGCGGTCGCGCTCGATGCCGACCCGGTTGACCGCCGCCACGTAGCAGCCGTTGGCGATGGCGTGGGCCCGCTGCGCCGTCTTCCAGGCGTCGCGCTGGGCGGCGCCGTGCTGGGCCTTCTCGGCCGGGTGCCAGCCGATGGCGGTCGGGTAGAAGAGCACGGCGGCCCCCGCCAGCGCCGTGAGCCGCGCCGCCTCCGGGTACCACTGGTCCCAGCAGATGAGCGTGCCGATGCGGCCGAAGCGGGTGTCGAAGGCCCGGAAGCCGAGGTCACCTGGGGTGAAGTAGAACTTCTCGTAGAAGGCCGGGTCGTCGGGGATGTGCATCTTGCGGTAGAGCCCGGCCACGCTGCCGTCGGCGTCGATGATGACGGCGCTGTTGTGGTAGAGCCCCGGCGCCCGCTTCTCGAAGATGGGGACCACCACCGCCACGCCGTGCCGCCTGGCCACCGGCGCCAGCGCCTGCACCGAGGGGCCGTCGGCCGCCTCGGCGAGCGCGAAGTGGGCGTGGGTCTCGGTCTGGCAGAAGTAGGGAGTGCGGAACATCTCCGGCAGGCAGATCACCTGCGCGCCTCGGCCGGCCGCCTCGGCGATCCGCGTGGCGGCCCGGGCGGTGTTCACCGCCGGGTCTCCCGACATGGCCATCTGGACCAGGCCGACCTGGAAGCGCTGCTCGCTCATTTCGCCCTCATACCAGATCGAACCGCTCGGAGTGGAGGTCGGAGAGCGGCACGCCGAGCCGCGCCAGCGCCTCCTCGGCCACGTCCATCATAGGCCCCGGCCCGCAGACGAAGTAGGCGTGCCGCCCGCGGTGGGGCAGCCAGCGATCGAGCAGGGCTTGGGTGACGTAGCCCTGCTCGCCGCGCCAGCCCTCGGGCGGCCGCTCCAGCACGTGGACCACCCGCAGGTCGAGCCGGGTGGAGAGGGCGGCCAGCGCCTCGCGGAATATGGTCCGCTCCAGCACGGCGCTGCCGTAGATGAGCAGGTGGGGCCGCCGGTCGCCGCGATCGGCGAGGGTGCGGAGCATCGACATGCATGGGACGATGCCGCTGCCGCCCGCGATGCAGACATAGCCGTCGGCGTCGGGGAAGGCGTCGACCGACATGGCGCCGAACGGGCCGTCGAGCCAGGCCGGCTCGCCCGGCTGAACCGAGAGCAGGCCGCGGGTGAAGTCGCCGACCGCCTTGATGGTCAGCTCGAGGCGCGGCGAGGCCACCGCCGAGGAGGCGATCGAGAAGGGGTGCTCGCGGGCCGCGAAGGGCGAGGCGCCCAGCGTGAGCCAGACGAACTGCCCGCAGCGGAAGCGGAAGCCGTCGTGCCCGACCGGGTCGAGCACCAGGGTCACTGCCTCGCCGGCCTCCCGGCGCACCTCGCTCACCACCCATGGGCGGCGGCGCAGCGCCAGCGGCTTGAAGACCCGAACCCGCAGCAGCAGGCCGATCCAGCCGAGCGTCCAGGCCAGCCAGAGCCAGCGCACCACCGGCCGGGAGAGGAGCCGGCCGGCCAGCAGCGCGTGCCAGATGCCGAGCAGCACCGCGGCGGCCGCCAGCGGTCCGTGGCTCCAGCGCCAGGCCTGGTAGGGGAGCTTCAGCCTCCGGCGCAGCCAGGAGGTGACGGCCAGCGCCAGCAGCGCCCAGGTGGCCCAGATCCCGGAGGCGATCTCCCACGGCGCCTTGCCGGGGACGAGCCAGCCGAGCGCCATGCCGAGCGAGGACCAGAGCAGCACCACCGGGTGGAGCAGCGAGACGACCACCACCGCGATGGTGATGTGGCGGTGGAAGGCGTAGACCAGATCGGTGCCGAAGGGCGGCGCCACCCACTCGAAGCGGGCGGTCAGGACGAACTGCATCGCCATCAACGAGATGGCCAGGAAGCCGAGGGCCGAGCCGAACTCGTCGGCCAGCCCGCCCCCGCGCGGCGCCGGGGCGGAGAGCAGCAGCAGCAGCGGCCAGAGCGCCAGCAGGACGTAGAGTCCCAGCCAGAGCCCGGCTCGAGTCAGATCCTTCAGCGTCGGCATGGTCAGGAGGCCCGCGCCAGCGCGAAGAGGAGCGCGGCGAGCAGGAGGGCGGCGCCGGTGGCGAGGGCCGAGTGGAGGGCGAGGCGCTGGCGCATCGGCCGCGGAGTCTACGCCAGACCGCGCGCCGAGGGGCGGGTGGAGTGAGAGCCGCCCGGAGGGGCTCCACGCCGCAGCGGGCGGAAGGGCGCCGCGAGAGGGAACCGCTGGATGTGGCGGAGCAGAGCTTCCAGGCAGCCTCCCGGCCCGAGGCATGACCCGTGCGGTCCGTCCGGGGCGACTGCGTCCATGGGGTGGAAGCCGTGGAGTGTGGTTTGCAGGAGGTCCGTTAAAGAACCATAATCCGTCGATGCGCATCCTCAAGGTCTCCGAAGACGTCGTGCCCGTCGGGCAGTTCAAGGCTCAGGCCAAGAAGTGGCTGGCCCGCGCCGCCGAGACCGGGCAGCCGCTCGTGATCACGCAGAACGGCCGACCAGCAGCCGTGATGCTCTCCCCGTCGGAATACGACCGGATCACCGAGAGAGAACGTTTCCTGCGCTCCATTGAGGCCGGCCTGGCCGACGCGGAGGCTGGGAGGACCCACACCACCGATGAGGTGCGCCGCCAACTCGGCCTCGTGCGCAAGAGGGGGCGGTGAAAGTCACCTGGTCCGAGCAGGCCCTGGTCCGCCTGGTCGAGATTCGCGAGTTCGTCGCCCAGGACAGCCCGACAGCGGCCCAGCGACTTGTGGCCTCGCTGGTGAATCGAGGCGATTCGCTCTCGCGCCTCTCGCAGCGCGGGCGTCCGGTCCCAGGATTCGAGGCTCAGGGCCTCAGGGAGTTCATCGACGGGAACTTCCGGCTCGTCTACCGGGTCAAGGGAGGCGTCGTGGAGATCCTCACCGTCTTCGAGCGCCACCGGCTGCTCCCCGAGGAAGACCTGCCGTGACTTCCGCCCCGCTCAGTGCAGCACGGTCAAGCCGCGCTTCCTGGGCGGCGGCGGACGCTTCGGCGCCGGCAGCTTCTCCCGGGCCCGGGCCGGGTCCCGCCCCACCACCCGGCCGACCAGGTCGTAGTCGCTGGCGTCGGTGATCTCGAGCCGGACCATCTCGCCCGGGTAGGCGACGCCGTCGTTCACGTAGGTGAGCCCGTCGATCTCCGGCGCCTGCTGGGCGTGGCGCCCGGCCAGCAGGTGCTCGGTCTCCTCGGCGCGCCCCTCCACCAGCACCTCGACGGTGCGGCCGACCATGGCCTGCTGGTGGTCGCGGGAGATGTCGCGCTGCAGCTCCATGACCTGCTGGAACCGGCTCCGCTTCACCGCCGCGGAGAGCTGCCCGGACATCTCGGCCGCCGCCGTGCCGTCCTCGGAGGAGTACTCGAAGACCCCGAGCCGCTCGAAGCGCTGCTCCTCGACGAACTGCATGAGGTCCTTGAAGTCGGCCCTGGTCTCGCCGGGCAGGCCGACGATGAGCGAGGTGCGCAGCGCCAGCCCAGGGACCTCGCCGCGCAGCCGGGCCAGCAGGTCGCGCAGGAAGGCCGAGTCCCGGCCGCGCTTCATGGAGCGCAGCAGCCGGTCGCTGGAGTGCTGCAGCGGCATGTCGAGGTACTTCACGATCTTCGGCTGGCGGGCGATCACCTGCATGAGCTTGAGCGGGAAGTCGCGGGGGTAGGCGTAGTGGAGCCGGAGCCAGCGGATGCCGTCCACCGCGCAGAGCTCGGGGAGCAGGTCGACGAGCCGGACCTTCCCCGGCAGGTCCTGCCCGTAGGCGGTCAGGTCCTGGGCCACCAGGCAGAGCTCCACGGTCCCTTGCGAGGCCAGCTGCCCGGCCTCGGCCACGATGTCGTCGATGGTGCGGGAGCGCTGGGCGCCGCGCAGCCTGGGGATGATGCAGAAGGCGCAGGCGTTGTCGCAGCCCTCGGAGATCTTCAGGTAGGCGGTCTGCGCCGCCATCGAGTTGATGCGCGGGCTGGTGGCCGAGTGGACGAAGTCGGGGTCGGGGACCACCAGCCGCGCGGCCTGCGCGGCGGCCACCACCTCGGCGATCTCCTGGTAGGCGCCGGTGCCGAGGAAGTGATCGACCTCGGGCAGCTCGCGGGCCAGCTCCTCGGCGTGGCGCTGCACCAGGCAGCCGGTCACCACCAGCTTCTTGCAGCGCCCGGTCCGCTTCTGCTCCGCCAGCTCGCAGATGGCCTCGATCGACTCCACCTTGGCGCTCTCGATGAAGCCGCAGGTGTTGACGACGATGATCTCGGCCTTGGCCGGATCCTGCTCGAGCCGGTAGCCGGCCTCGGTGAGGGTGCCGAGCATGACCTCGGAGTCGACCCGGTTCTTGGGGCAACCGAGGGTGTGGAGGTAGACGCGGGTGGACATCGCGGCCCGATCTAACAGGGGGCGAGGCCGCGGGCAAACCTGTCAACGGCCCCGGCCCCGACCGCGCCGAGGCCTCAGTCGCGGAAGTTCTGGAACAGGATCGGAATCCCCAGCGAGGCGGCGCGGATGGCCTGCATGCAGCCCTGCAGGTCGTCGCGCTTCTTGCTGGTGACGCGCACCGCCTCGCCCTGGATGGCCGCCTGGACCTTGAGGCCAGTCTCCTTCAGGAGCGCGACGATCTTCTTGGCGTCCTCGCTCTTCAGCCCCTTCTTCAGCTTGATCACCTGCCGCACGTGGCCGCCGGCCGCCGGCTCCACCGCCTGCGGGTCGAGCCCCTCCTGCGGCACGCCGCGCTTGGCCAGCTTCTCGCGCAGCACCGAGACGGCCGCCTCGGCTCTCCCCTCCGAGTTGGCGCGCACCACGAAGTCGAGCGCCTTGTCGCGCTCGATGGCGGTCGAGGTCCCCTTGAAGTCGAAGCGCTGCGCCAGCTCCTTGCAGGCCTGGTTCCAGGCGTTCTCGACCTCCATCATGTCCAGCTCGCTCACCACGTCGAAGCTCGGCATCGCGTCCTCCGCTCGTCCAGGTCCGTTGAAAGTTCACCGCACCAGCAGCACCGGCTCCACCAGCGGGCGCCGCCCGGTGGCCCTCCGGAACCAGCGCCGCACCGCCACCCGCACCAGCTCGACCCGGGCCGCCCGCCAGGCCGCCTCGCCGGTGGCCCGCGAGCCGCCGGCCAGCGCCTCCAGCGCCCGGCGCACCTCGCCGCCCAACTCGGCCTCCTGCCCCTCCAGCCCGGCCACGCCGCGGGCCTGGAACTCCGGCTCGCCCAGCACGGCGCCGCTGGCTCCGTCGAGCGACACCACCACCATGAGCAGGCCGAACTCGGCCAGCCGCCGGCGCTCCTCGATGACCGCGTCGGGCACCTCCACGGCACCGCCCTCGTCGCGGTTGATGGCGACGCGCCCGCTCCTGATCCGGTCCGGGAGGATGCGCGCGCCGGCGTCGGTGAGCGACAGCACCTGCCCGTCGGTGAGCAGGTGGCAGCGCCCGGCCGGCACCCCCTCGGAGGCCGCGGTGGCGGCGTGACGGGCCAGCTGCCGGTACTCACCGTGGACAGGCACGAAGAACTCCGGCCGGGTGAGCTGGAGCAGGCGGCGCTGCTCGGCCTCCTGGGCGTGGCCGGTGGCGTGGAGCGGCGGGTGGCCGTCCCAGCGCACCAGCGCCCCCCGGGCGCAGAGCTCGTTGACGAGCCGGCCCACCGCCAGCTCGTTGCCCGGGATCTGGCGCGAGGAGAGGATCACGGTGTCGCCGGCGTGGACCTTGAGGTCGGGGTGGTCGCCGCGCGCCAGCCGGCCCAGCGCCGCCCGCGGCTCCCCCTGCGACCCGGTGGTCAGCACCGCTAGCTCGCGCGGCGGCAGCCGGCGGGCCTCCTCGGCCGAGACCGGCATCCAGCCCGGCTCGCTCAGGTGGCCGAGCAGCTTGGCGATGTCGAAGTTCTGCACCATGCCCCGGCCCAGCAGCGCCAGGCGCCGCCCCGACCCGGCGGCCGCCTCGATCACCTGCTGCAGCCGATGTGCGTTGGAGGAGAAGGTGGCGACGAAGACCCTCCCGGTCGCCTCCGCCATGACGTCCTGCAGCCCGGGCCCGACCGCCGACTCGGAGCGGGACCAGCCGGGCCGCTCCGAGTTGGTCGAGTCGGAGAGCAGCAGCCGGACGCCGGCCTGACCCAGCGCCGCCAGCCGCTCGAGATCCATGCCCGGGCCACGCACCGGCCGCTCGTCGATCTTGAAGTCGCCGCTGTGGAGGATGGTCCCCTGCGGCGTCGAGAGGGCCAGCGCGCAGGCATCGGGGATGGAGTGGGTGACGGCGATGAACTCGGCCGAGATGGGGCTGGCCTCGCCGGCCGGGCAGACGTCGCCGGGGACCACCTCGCGCAGGTCGGCGGCCACGCCGGCCTCCTCCAGCCGCCCCTTCACCATCGCCAGCGTGAAGCGGGTGCCGTAGACCGGGACCGGGAGGTGGCGCAGCAGGAAGGGGAGGGCGCCGACGTGGTCCTCGTGGCCGTGGGTGAGGAAGACGGCGCCGACCTGGGCTCGCCGCTCGATGAGCCAGGACAGGTCCGGGACCAGCACGTCGACCCCGAACGGCTCGTCGGTGAAGAGGACGCCGCAGTCGATGACGGCGATGCGCCCGGCCGCCTCGACCGCGAGGCAGTTCATCCCCACCTCGCCGAGTCCGCCGAGCGGGACGATCTGGACCGGAGAGGGCACGGCGCGCAGCTTACCGCGAGAGGTCGCGGCACAGGGGCGCCGAGCCCCGCCAGCGGACGGAGCGCGCTGCTGGCGGCCGGTCAGCCACCGGCCTCGATTGGGCAGTAACCGTCCGTTGATGCGGTGCCGGCCTCCTCCCCGGCACATGAAGAGAACGGCACGCCGAGCTGTACCCTGCGAAGAGGAGCGAGACCATGAGCAACCAGAAGACCCCAGACCTCGAGAACGACGACGAGTCTGACGTACCGGCCGCGGAGAACGCGACAGAGGAGGGCACGACGCAGGAGGGGGGCGAGAAGAAGGCGGCCACTCCAGCCCAAGGCGCGGCGCGGAGCGCCTCGCTGCAGGGCGGCGTCCACAACTAGGGCGCCGCACTGGTGCGGCAGGCCGGGAGGGCCGGGCCGCTACGGGGGCAGGTTGACCCCGGAGAGCGCGCGCTTCCAGCGCGGGTCGGCGCGGAGCCCCTGGAGCAGGGGGTCGACCTTCAGCGCTTGGAGCCCGGCGTCGCGCTGCGCCCGGGCCCTTTCGAGCCACTCGAAGGCCAGGTCGGCTTGGCCACACCAGGCATATGCCTCGGCGATCTGGTAGGCGTCGGAGTGGGCGAAGCGGACGGCCATCTGCGCCACCAGCCGCCGCCAGGCCGCCTCATGGCCCAGGTCGTGCTCGGCCAGCGCCGCGCCGAGGAGGCGGAACACCTCAGACGTCGAGTCCTGGGTGATCGCCAGCGCCTCGGCGGGCCGCCGCTCGAGCAGCAGGCTGATGGCGACGTTGAAGGCCGTGAAGCTCTGCGAGGGGCTGAGCTGGAGCGACCGCTGGAGCGCGTCGCGTGCCGGCCCGGTCTGGCCCTGGTAGAGGAGCGTGGAGCCGAGCGAGCTCCAGAAGCGGGGGTTGAGCGGGTCGATGGCGGTGGCCTTGCGCAGCAGCGCCTCCGACTCCGCCAGCCTTCCCGCCGGTCGCATCACCAGCCCCGCCACGAGTGAGAGCGCGTCGGGGCTCTCGGGCTCCAGCGCGAGCGAGCGCTGCAGGTCGGCGGCGGCGCCCACCCAGTCCCACTCCATCAGCGCCCGCAGGTAGCCGCGGGCGCGGTAGCTCTCGGGGAGGTCCGGTCCCAGCGACACGGCCTTCTCGGCGGCGGCCCGGGCCTGCCTGAAGCCCTCGGCGATGGCCTGCTCCGACGCGGCCTCCTCCGCCAGCGAGTGGATGGCGATGGAGAGCCCGGCCCAGGCGGGCGCGTAGCCGGGATCGAGGTCGATGGCTTCCTGGAACGAGTCGGCCGCGCGCCGGAAGTCGTCGAGGCTGCCGCGGAGGAATGCTCGCCGACCCAGCAGGTAGTGGTTGTAGGCCTCCGGGACCGCGGTGCGCCGCTCGCGGGAGTCGGGGATCCGCAGCAGCGTGACCCGAAGCGCCCCCACCACCGCCGTGGCGATCTCGTCCTGCAGGGCGAAGACCTCGGTGAGCTTGCGGTCGTAGGTCTCCGACCAGAGGTGGTACCCGTCGCTGACGTTGATGAGCTGGGTGGTGACGCGGATCCGGTCGCCGGACCGCCGCACGCTCCCCTCCAGCACCTGGGAGACGTTGAGCTGCCGCCCCATGTCGCGCAGGGCGGTGTCCTTGCCTTTGAAGGAAAACGAGGAGGTGCGCGCCGCCACGCGCAGCCCGGGGACCTTGGCCAGCAGGTCGAGCAGCTCCTCCGCGAGCCCGTCGGCGAAGTACTCCTGCTCCTTGTCGGAGCTCAGGTTCAGGAAAGGCAGGACCGCGATCGATGGCGGCCCCCCGACCGCAGGGGCGGGCCGCCTCGCGAAGTACCAGGCCAGGCCGGGCGCGGCGCAGAGCACCCCCACGCCGGCCAGCACGATGGCGAGGCGCGCACCGCGGAGGCCGGGCGCCGGTGCCGCGCGCACGATGCGGCCCGCCGCGACGTCGAAGATCCAGGCCAGGCCGACCACCACGGGGAAGCCGGCCGCGAGCGCCACCACCAGCCAGGTGAGGACCTCGTCGGGCCAGTGGAGCCCGTGCATGAGCGGCTCGATGACCTGCAACAGCGCGAAGGCGAAGACCCCGTAGCTGACCAGGGTGCGGAAGACGCGCCGACGCCGGAGCTCTTCGAAAAGCGAGGGGGTCTCAGCTTCCACGAAGCGCCGAGGCTAGCACGCCGGTTTCGCGGCTGCTGGAAGGGGGGCGGCGCCCGGGGGCCTCCCTGCGATATGGTGCTTCCCCCCGATGTCCGACCTGCTCGACGGCCTCAACGAACCGCAGCGCGAGGCGGTGCTCCACGGCGACGGGCCGCTGCTGGTGCTGGCCGGCGCCGGCTCCGGGAAGACCCGCGTCATCGTCAACCGCGTGGCCCGGCTGGTTCGCGAGGAGGGGGTGCTCCCCTGGCACATCCTCGCCGTCACCTTCACCAACAAGGCGGCCGGAGAGATGAAGGCGCGGCTCTCCGCCCTGCTCGGGCTGGCGGCGCAGGAACTCTGGGTCCAGACCTTCCACGCCTTCGGGGCCCGCTTCCTGCGGCGCGAGGCGGCGCGGGCCGGGCTGCCGCCGTCCTTCGCCATCTACGACACCGACGACCAGCTCCGGCTCATGAAGCGGCTCTTCTCCGACGCCCGCCTCGACGAGGACGACCAGCTCACCCCGCGCAAGATCCTCTGGCGCATCGACGCCTGGAAGAACGAGGCCACCACCGCGGCCCAGGTCAAGGTGCCGCACCACGACCTCTCCGGCGCGGCGGCCCGCGATCTCTACCTGAAGTACGAGGCGGCGCTGGCCCGGGCCGGCGCCGTCGACTTCGGCGACCTGCTGGTCCGGCCGCTGCGGATGCTGGAGGAGGACGAGGGGCTGCGGTCCCGCTGGGCCGGCCGCTTCCGCCACGTGCTGGTGGACGAGTTCCAGGACACCAACCCGGTCCAGTACCGGCTGCTGCGCCACCTGACCGGCCCGGCCCGGAACATCTGCGTGGTGGGCGACGACGACCAGGCCATCTACCGCTGGCGCGGCGCCGACGTGCGCAACATCCTCGGGTTCGACGGCGACTTCACCGGCTGCCGGGTCGTCAAGCTGGAGCGCAACTACCGCTCGTCGAGGAACATCCTCGACGCCGCCCACGCCGTCATCGCGAAGGCCCGGGTGCGGCGCGAGAAGAAGCTCTGGACCGAGGCCGGGCCGGGCGACGCCCTGGCCCTGCTGGTGGGGCAGGACGAGCACGACGAGGCCGAGCGGCTCACCCGCGCCATCGTCGCCGAGCGGGCCCGCGGTACCCGCGCTGACCAGGTGGCGGTGCTCTACCGCCTCAACGCCCAGTCGCGAGCGATCGAGGCCCAGCTGCGCGCCGCGCGCATCCCCTACGTGATCGTCCGCGGCACCAGCTTCTACGACCGCGCCGAGGTCAAGGACGCCGCCGCCTACCTGCGCCTGGCGCTCTCCCCGCGCAGCGACCTCGACCTGGAGCGGATCGTCAACCGGCCGCCACGCGGGATCGGGGAGAAGACGGTGGAGCGGCTCCGGGCCCACGCCGCTGGCCTGGGCGGATCGCTCTTCGAGGCCCTGGCCGACGCGCAGCGCATCGAGGGGGTCAAGCCGCAGGCCCGGCGGGCCCTGGCCGAGTTGCACGACGCCATCGCCGCCCTCAGCGCCACGGTCGGGGAGCAGGACGCCGGGGACGCCGTCGAGGCCACGCTGCAGCGCTCCGGGCTGATGGGCCGGCTCGAAGCCGAGCGGACCGACGAGGCCGAGGAGCGGCGCGAGAACCTGGTGGAGCTGGTGGCCGCGGCGCGCGAGTTCGACGAGCAGCTCGCCGACCAGGCGCCCTCGCACGACCCCGACGAGCCGGTGCCGCCGCCGCCGCTGGCCCGCTTCCTCGAGCAGATCGCCCTGCTCGGCGAGGCCGACGCCGAGACGCCGGAGGGGCGGGTGGCGCTGATGACGCTCCATGCCGCCAAGGGGCTGGAGTTCGACGCCGTCTTCCTGGCCGGGCTCGAGGACGGGACGCTCCCCCACGAGCGCCCCTGGGACGAGAGCTCCGGCGCCGAGCGGCAGGCGGCCGAGGACGAGGAGCGGCGGCTCTGCTACGTGGGGATGACCCGCGCCCGGAAGCGGCTCACGCTCTCGCTGGCGAGGCGGCGCATGACCTACGGCGAGGGCGGCGCCTTCTACCGCACCATGGAACCGTCGCGCTTCCTCGCCGACCTCCCGCCGTCGCTCTTCGGCCTGGCCCCCGAGCCGGCCAAGCCGACGGCCGTCCGCGGTCCGGTCATCAGGCGCCACTCGGGCTCGCTGCCGGGCGATCCGCACATCGAGGTCGATGACCAGTCGCCCGAGCCACCACCGCGCCCGCCCAGGAGCCGGGCCGGCGACGAGGGGCCGAGCGTCGACTACAGCTTCGACCAGCGCCCCGAGGCCGCGGCCCGGCCTTTCACCCGTGGTGACACGGTCGCGCACCAGGTGCTGGGCGAGGGCAAGGTGCTGGCCTGCGATGGCGGCGGACGCGAGGCCAAGGTCACGGTCCACTTCTGGGAGGCCGGCGAGAAGCGGGTGCTGGCACGCTTCCTCCGGCTGGCCCACCACTAGCCGTGCCAGCGTCAACCTCGCCGCGCGTCGTGACCGACCAGATCCACGCCATCGCCGAGCTGGACGCCGCCCCGTTCGGCCCGCTCGCCTTCGGCCCGCCGGACTCCGTCATCGAGGCGTGGTCGCTGGCCGAGGTGCGGCCAGCCCTGCGAGCCGTCGACGCCGCCGCCCGGGCCGGGAGCTGGGCGGTCGGCTACCTGGCGGCCGAGGCGGCGCCTGCCTTCGACCCGTCGCTCACCGTCGGTGAAGCTGGCCCCGGTCCGCTGCTCTGGTTCGGCCTCCACGACGCGCCGCTCGGCCGGCCGCCCCCCGGGTCCATGGAGGCCCGGCTGGTCGAGCTGCGCCCCGAGCTCGACGCCGCGGCCCACGCCGGCGCGGTCGAGCGGCTGCGCGCCGCCATCGGCGCAGGCACGGCCTATCAGGTCAACCTCACGCTCCGCTTCCGGGGGCGGCTGGAGGGGTCGCCGCTGGCCCTCTACCGGCGGCTGCGGGCCGCGCAGGGGGGAGGGCAGACCGTCTACCTGCGCGCCGGCGACCGTGCCGTGGTCTCGGCCTCGCCCGAGCTCTTCCTGCTGCGCGCCGGACGCCGGGTCGTGGCCCGCCCCATGAAGGGGACGGCGCGCCGTGGCCGCTGGAGCGAGGAGGACGAGGCGGTGGCCGGTGCGCTGGCCGCCTCGCCCAAGGAGCGGGCCGAGAACGTCATGATCACCGACCTGCTCCGCAACGACCTCGGCCGCGTCGCCGAGACCGGCTCGGTCCGCGTCAGCTCGCTCTTCAAGCCGGAGCGCTACCGGACGGTCTGGCAGCTCACCTCCACCGTCGAGGCCACCGTCCCGCCCGAGGCGACGCTCGAGGCGCTCTTCGTCGCCACCTTCCCCTGCGGTTCGGTGACCGGCGCCCCCAAGGCGAGCGCCATGCGGCTGATCGCGGCCGAGGAGCGGTCGCCGCGCGGCGTCTACTGCGGCGCCGTCGGGCTGGTCGCACCGGGGGGCGACTTCGCCTTCAACGTCGCCATCCGGACCGTCGAGGTGGCGCTGGCCACGGGCGCGGCCAGCTACGGCGCCGGTGGGGGCGTCACCTTCGCCTCCTCGGCGGCCGGAGAGTGGGACGAGCTCCAGGCCAAGGTGGCGGTGCTGGCGCACCAGCCGGCCCACCCCACGCTGCTCGAGACCATGCGGCTGGAGCGGGGCCGGGTGGCGCTGCTCGATCGCCACCTCACCAGGCTGGCCGGTTCGGCCCGGTACCACGCCACCCCGCTCGACCTCGAAGCGGTCCGCGCTCTGGTGGAGCGCGAGCGTGGCGACGGACGTCTGCGGCTCCTGCTCCCCCCCGATGGTCGACCCCGTCTAGAGCGGTCGGAGCTGCCAGCGCCACCCGGCGGCCCGGTCCGGGTTGCGCTGTCCGCCGAGCCGACCTCATCCCTCGACCCGGCCCGCTTCCACAAGACCGCCGACCGGGCCTTCTACGAGGCACGCCGGGCGGCGAGGCCCGACTGCTTCGACGTCATCCTGCTGAACGAGGATGGGGACCTGGCCGAGTGCACGGTGGCCAACCTGGCGGTGGAGCTGGAGGGGTCGACCTGGACTCCGCCGCTCCACGCCGGCCTGCTCCCCGGGGTGCTCCGGGCCGAGCTGCTCGCCATCGGACAGCTCCGTGAACGAACGTTGACGGTCGCGGACCTGCGGCGCGCCGAACGGCTCTGGCTCATCAACGCGCTGCGCGGGTGGGTGGAGGCCCGGCTGGTCGATTGAGTGGCGACCGGGGCTTTCCTCGGCAAGGAACCCTTCCTCAAGGGTCACCCCGTCACATCCGGAGCCGGGACCGGTCCAAGAGGCTGTGCCATGCACCACGCCATCGATGCCACCCCCACCACGCCCCCCGCCCCGCAGTCGACGGGCCAGGCCGGGGACCGCTGGACTCTGATCCAGGCCTTGCGCCTCGAGGCCGATCACCAGCTCGAGGTGATCGCCTTCCGGGTCGGCTCCGACTCGCGCCTGCACCGCCGCTGCCGGGAGGTCTGGGGCGACTGGGAGCGCGAGGCGCTCACCTCGATCATGCACGGCGACTTCGCCAACGCCGAGGTGCTGCTCGACCGCGGCGTCCACGCGCTCCGCCACGCCCTCGACCTGGCCCAGAAGGACCGGCTCACCGAGGACGACCTGCTGGCGCTGATCGCCGCGGCCTGAGGCGGGCGGCTCGGCCGCCCCGGATCACTCCGAGCGGAAGGTCTTGACGCCCAGCAGCCACTCCACCAGCCAGGAGAGGAAGACCAGGCCGAGCGCCAGCATGGCGGCCTGCACGAAGCCGAGGCCGTAGGCGGTCACCACCGTGACCAGCCAGATGAGCATGTAGAGCAGCCACGGCAGCAGCAGGAACCAGAGGAACTTGGCGAGCGTCAGGTAGTAGGCGATCGAGAGCACGATCGAGATGAGGACCGCGTGGGCGAAGCTGTTCTCGGGGTTCTGGGGCGACACCAGCCCGACGCCTACCCAGAGCACCCCCGCGGAGACCACCAGGCGGACCACGAACGCGGTCAAGCGACGCATCATGCCCCGATGATGTCATGCGCCGGGCCGGGCGTGGGGGCGTAAGATGGGCATATGGACGCCGCCCCGCGCCGCACCGCCGCCCCCCCGGTCACCGAGGCGCTGGTCCTGGCCCTGCCCAAGACCGACCTGCACTGCCACCTCGACGGCTCGCTGCGGCTCACCACCATCCTCGAGCTGGCCGAGCAGCAGGGCGTGCGGCTCCCCGCCCAGACGCCGGAGGGGCTGGCCGCCGCCATCCACCAGGGCCAGATCTGCCGATCCCTCGAGGACTACCTGGTCGCCTTCGACGTGACCCTGGCGGTGCTGCAGACCGAGCAGGCGCTGCAGCGGGTGGCCTACGAGTTGGCGCTCGACTGCGCCGCCGAGAACGTCCGCTACCTCGAGGTGCGCTACTCGCCGGTGCTCCACACCCGCGAGGGGCTCAAGCCGACCGCCATCGTCGACGCCGTGCTCGACGGCCTGCGGCGCGCCAAGCGCGAGACCGGCATCCGCTCCCACGTCATCATCTGCGGCATCCGCCACATGGACCCGGCCACCTCGGTGCGGCTGGCCGAGCTGGCGGTGGCCTACAAGGGGAAGGGCGTGGTCGGCTTCGATCTGGCTGGCGCCGAGGAGGGGAACCCGCCCAGGCACCACCGCGAGGCGCTGCAGCTCATCCTCGACAACAACGTCAACCTGACCATCCACGCCGGCGAGGCCTTCGGGCCCGAGTCGATCGCCCAGGCGGTCCACGTCTGCGGGGCCCACCGCATCGGCCACGGGGTGCGGCTGCGCGAGCATGGCGATCTGCTCAACTACGTCAACGACCACCGCATCCCGCTGGAGATGTGCCCCTCCTCCAACGTCCAGACCGGCTCGGTGACCGGGCTGGCGGCCCACCCGCTCAAGTTCTACTTCGACTTCGGCCTGCGGGTGACCGTCAACACCGACAACCGGCTCATCACCGACACCACCTGCACCCGCGAGCTGATGCTGGCGCACCGCGAGCTCGGCTTCACGCTCGACGACCTCTGCACCCTCACCGTGCAGGGGTTCAAGAGCGCCTTCCTGCCCTACCGCGAGAAGGCCGAGCTGCTGGCGCAGGTCAACCGGGAGATCGCCGAGGTGCGGGCCCGCTTCGCCGCGCCGGCGCCGCCGGGGGGCAGCGGGTGAGCGCCAGGACCCGCTTCCGCGCCCCCTTCGGCTGGCTCACCATCGAGGCCAGCGATCGCGGCGTCTTCGGCCTGGTCTTCGGCGAGCAGGGCGCCGCCGGGCAGGCGGTCTCCACCCTGGCCCGCGGCCACCTCGAGGCGGCGCGCGCCGCCCTGGCCGACTACTTCGCCGGGCGGGCCCCGCAGCTCCCGGCCCTCGACCTGCGCGGCACGCCGTTCCAGCTCCAGGTCTGGCGGGCCCTGCTCGACATCCCCTTCGGCGAGCAGCGCACCTACGGCGAGCTGGCCAGGACGCTCGGCCACCCGGGCGCGGCGCGGGCGGTCGGGGCGGCCAACGGCCGGAACCCGGTGGCGATCCTGGTCCCCTGCCACCGGGTGGTGGCGGCGGGGGGCCGGCTCGGCGGCTACGGCGGCGGTCTCGAGGTGAAGCGGCGCCTGCTGGCCCACGAGGCGGGGCACGGGCCGGCGCTGCGCCCGAGCGCCGGCTGACCGGCCCGGGGGCCTGCGCTGTGATCGGATCGCAGACGCGAGGCCCGATCCTTGCCCGGCCTGCTGCGCGGCCGTAGATTTGGAGCACGACTCCAGGGAGGGGTCCTCAGCATGGCGAAGCTCCTTGCGATGATCCTTGCCGGCGGTGAGGGGCGGCGGCTCGATCCGCTCACGCGCGACCGCGCCAAGCCGGCCGTCCCCTTCGGTGGCCGCTACCGCATCATCGACTTCGTGCTCTCCAACTTCGCCAACTCCAACATCCTCAAGGTGAAGGTGCTGGTGCAGTACAAGTCGGAGTCGCTCAACACCCACGTGCAGCGGGCCTGGCGGCTCTCGGCCTTCCTCAACCAGTACGTCGAGATCGTCCCGGCGCAGATGCGCTACGGCCCCAAGTGGTTCGAGGGGTCGGCCGACGCCATCTACCAGAACCTCAACATCATCACCGACGAGGAGCCGGAGTTCACCTTCGTCTTCGGCGCCGACAACATCTACCGCATGGACGTGCGGCAGATGCTCGACTTCCACACCGACCGGAAGGCCGACCTGACGGTGGCGGCCATCCCGGTGCCGATCGCCGAGGCCAGCGACTTCGGCATCATCGAGGTGGACGGCGAGGGGCGGATGATCGGCTTCGTGGAGAAGCCCAGGAGCAACCCCACCACCATCCCTGGCGATTCGACTCGCTGCCTGGCCTCGATGGGGAACTACCTCTTCACCACCAAGGAGCTGGTGCAGGAGATCGTCAACGACGCCAGCGACGCAGCGAGCGCCCACGACTTCGGCAAGTCGATCGTCACCGGGATGTACAAGCGCAAGAACGTCTTCGTCTACAACTTCGCCACCAACGACGTGCCCGGGCAGACCGAGCGGGAGCGCGGCTACTGGCGCGACGTGGGGAACCTCGACGCCTACTTCCAGGCCAACATGGACCTCGTCGAGGTGGACCCCATCTTCTCCCTCTACAACGACCGCTGGCCCATCTACACCCACCACGCCAACGCCCCGCCGGCCAAGTTCGTCTTCAACAACGCCGAGGAGCGGCGGGTCGGCAAGGCGACCGACTCGCTCATCTCGGAGGGCTGCATCGTCTCCGGCACCTCGGTCCACCACTCGATCCTCTCCCCCAGCGTCCGGCTCAACAGCTACTCGACGGTGGAGGACTGCATCATCTTCGAGAAGGTGACCATCGCCCGCCACTGCAAGATCCGGCGCGCCATCATCGACAAGCACGTCGAGGTCCCGGCCGGCACGGTGATCGGCTACGACGCCGAGGCCGACAAGCGCCGCTTCCACGTCACCGAGAGCGGCATCGTGGTGATTCCAAAGGGGATGCGGGTCGAGCCAGGGTAGCCGGAGCCGCTGCGAACCGGGCCGGTCCAGGCGGCGCCGCGGCGCCGCGCCTCAGCTGCTCCAGTACCAGGTCCACTTGGCCAGCGCCGTGTCGCGCGCCGGGCCCCGCGAGAGCTCGGGAGGCCAGAGCGCCGGCTGCGCTCGGCCCGCCGGCCCCTGCGCCTGGTGGGTGTAGACGAGGTAGAGCGTCGAGCCGAGCCGGTACTCCCAGCGCAGCAGCACGCTCAGGTTGAGCGCCGAGTCCTGGAAGTCGGAGCCGCTCGAGGTGGCGCCCACCGGCGTGAGGCTGGGGAAGCCGATCACCCCGCCGCGCTGGCCGCTGGCCGTGTAGGTGGCGCCGGTGCGGCCGTAGTCGGTGAAGAGCTGGGCGTAGCCCTGCACGGTCAGGCGCCTGGTCAGCACCACCAGCTGGCGCACCGTCACCGAGGCGGACGGAGCGTGGAGCGCCGCCAGCGTGAAGTCGACGGCGCCGGGGCCGGCGTCGGAGACCAGGCGGGCCGGCCAGGCCGAGTCCTCGAAGGAGAAGTCGAGCCCGGTCTCGAGGCGCGGGTGCGGGCGCAGGGCCATCGACCCCCCGATCCAGCCGTAGCGGGTGGCGGGCATGGGGCCCCGGGCCGGGACCCGGCCGGTGGCGGCCCAGGCCTGGATCCAGAAGGCGCGCCCCCTGTCGGAGGCGAACCAGAGCTCCGCGTTCCAGTCCCCCGGCCGCCGCAGCGCAACGCCGGACTGCTGCAGCTCGCGCACGTCGTCGAAATCGGACGAGGCGTTCAGGTTGGTGCCGAAGTTGTCAAAGCTGCGGAGCTGGAACTCGGCGGCGAGGAAGAGGGCGTTGCCGCGATGCCGGCCGGTGCCGTCGGTGGTGAAGCGGCTCTCGCCGCCGAGGTGGACGCCCCAGGAGTGGAAGGGACCGCCGCCGCTGGGCTGCACGAAGCGCAGCACGGCGCGCCCCTTCTGCTCGTTCTGGGTCCGCTGGTAGCCGAGGGCGTTGAGGTCGAGGCGGGGGGCCTCGTGCTCGTAGGTCAGGTCGAAGCGCCAAGGCTCCCCGCCCGCAAGCCCGGCGGAGACGAAGCCGCCTCCGCCGAGGTCGCCGCGACGAAGCACCGTGCCGTCGGCCAGGACCTCGGACGGCGGGCCGCCCAGCCGCTGCGAGCCGGTCAGCTGGCCGCGCAGGAACCAGGCGTCGTCGCCGGAGTTGAGGCTCCAGTTGACCGACGCGGCGTTGGCGAGGGCCACGTCGCAGCCGGCAGGCCGCTGACCGTCCGGGAGGATGGCCTCGGCCTCGGTGCAGCGGCGCTCGAGCGGCACCGCGCTGGTGATGGCGCCGCCCAGGGCCAGGGACGAGGAGGGCTGCCAGCGGGCGGTGGCGGCCAGGAAGTTCCGCGTCGACGGCGCCACCTCGGGGTAGGCGTCCCCAGGCGCGAGGTAGAGTGGCGTCCAGGGGGACCAGTGGAGCGCGCGGCCGGGTGGGACCGGCGCAGCGGCGCCGGCCACCACGGCGTCGAGGAGGCCGAGCTGCACGCTGTCGCTGACCCGGCCGGTCAGCTTGACGGCGCCGAGGATGGGAGCGTCGAGGCCGATGCGGCGCGAGTAGAAGAGCTGCTGTGGCGAGGGTCGGTTGTTCGGCCGCACCCCCTGGAAGAGGTCGAGCCCCTGGGTGAAGAAGGGGCGCTTCTCCGGCAGGAAGAGCTCGAAGCTGGAGAGGTTCTGCTGGATGGTGTCGGCCTCCACCTGGCCGAAATCGGGGTTGAGGCTGGCCTGGAGCGAGAGGCCGCGGCCGAGGCTGGCGCGCAGGTCGACGCCGAGGTCGGCGGAGGGGTCGAGGCGCCGCGGACGGGGCGCAGCGTCGCTCTCCGGCCTCCAGACCAGGCGGGCGGCGGCGTAGGGGGCCACCGAGAACTCCTGCACCGGCTGCAAGGCGGTGAGGCCGGTCAGGTCGGCCAGCCGGGCCACGACGCCCCGGTCGCTCCGCTTGAGCGGGATGCTGAGCGACTCCTCGTGGGTGCGAGCCACCACCCGCCGAACCCCGATGCCCCAGGTCTGGTCGCCGGCCGCCGAGAAGCGGAGCACCGAGAGCGGGATCATGAACTCGGCGGTCCAGCCCCCGGCGTCGGTGGTGACCGCGCCGTCCCAGACCGCGTCCCAATCGTCGTTCGACTCGTCGTCGCCGAAGAGGAGCCCGTCGCCCTGCACGCCGCCGGCGGTCAGCTCGAAGTAGTAGGCGGTGCGCCGGTCGCGGTTGGAGTCGATGAACACCGAGACCGAGTCGGAGAAGGGGGCGTGGTCGCGCCGGCCCAGCGGGTGGGCCAGCGCCGCGGCGTTGCCGTCGGCGCAGCGGACGCCGACGTAGACGGCCCGGTCGTCGTAGAGCACCCGCACCTCGGTCCGCTCGGTGGCCGGCTTCCCCTCCTCGGGGAAGAGCTGCTGGAAGCCGTCGAACGGCTCGGCGGCGGACCAGGCCGCCTCGTCGAGCCGGCCGTCGACCGTGATGGGGCCGCTGGCCCGGGAGGCGCGGAGTGGCTGGCCGGGCGAGGCGGCACGCCCCGGCGCGGGGCCGAGGAGCAGGGCCGCGAGGGCCAGCGCGTGCCGGAGGCGTGCAGTCACGGGGATCGGGACATCCTACGATCGGGGCAGCCGGATCTTTCGCCGCTCCGTAGAGGGAGGTCGATTGTGGCCAAACGTGACGCCCGGCGCCGCCTCGACGGGGCTATTCTCGCCCCCCACACATGGCCGACCTCAAGAACGACTTCAGCTGGTCCAAGTCGAGGCACGACAAGTTCCAGGAGTGCCGGCGCGCCTACTTCAACACCTACTACGGCAGCTGGGGGGGCTGGTCGGCGCCGGCCAGCTCGCCGGTGCGCGAGCTCTATGTCCTCAAGAAGCTCTCATCGCGCTGGCAGTGGGCCGGCTCGGTGGTGCACGACGCCATCAAGCAGCTGCTGACCCGGGCCCGGGCCTCGGGGGACCTCTGGCCGCTGGAGCGGCTCCAGGAGCAGACCCGGGCCAAGGCGCGCGCCCAGTTCGCCGCCTCGCGCGAGAAGAGCTACTGGCGGGAGTCGTCCCGCATCGTCGGGCTCACCGAGCACGAGTACGGCGAGCCGGTGACCGACGCCGACTGGAAGCGGCTCTACGAGACGGTCATCGACGGCTCGCTGCGCGCCTTCTTCCAGTCGGAGGTGCTGGAGGAGATCCGGCGCACGCCGCGGGAGCGCTGGCTCGGGGTCGACGAGCTCGATCACTGGTTCTTCGAGGGGACCAAGATCTGGGTGGCGGTCGACTTCGCCTACCGGGACGCTGAGGGGCGGGTCCACCTGCTCGACTGGAAGACCGGCAAGGAGCGCGGCGTCGACCACACCCAGGTGGCCAGCTACGCGCTCTATGCCCGGCAGAAGTGGGACGTGAAGCCGGACGGGGTGGTCGGCGGGCTGGTCTACCTGGTGGGCGAGGAGGGGCGGCCGGCCGAGCGGACCAGCGTGGCGGCCGACGAGGCGACGCTCGAGGCCTGCCGGACGCTGATGCGCGGCTCGATCGCCGAGATGCGGGCGGTGCTCACCGACCGGGAGAAGAACGCCGCCCGGGTCGAGGACTTCCCGCAGACCGAGGACCGCGACCGCTGCCGCCGCTGCGCCTTCCGCCGGCCATGCGGGCGGATCTGATCTCTACTTCTTCTCGTCCTCGCCGGCCCCGAGCAGCGCCGCCAGGCCCGGCCCACCGGTCCCGGCCCCGAGCCGGCGCAGCGAGTCGAGGTGGTGGAGCAGCAGCGCCCGGTTGTCGCCCACCGAGAGGTTCTGCAGCTCGAGCGCCCCGATCCGGTCCTCCGGCGTGAAGGCCGGCTCGGCCACCCGCTCCATGGAGAGCTTCTCCGGGTCGTAGCTCATGTACCGGGCCACGGTCTTCAGGAAGGACCAGTCGTCGCCGCGCCGAAGCTCCACGGTCACAGCGCCGGAGATCGACGGCGCCACCCAGCGGGTCAGGGCGTCGCGCAGCATGAGCGCCTCGGGGTCGTACCACTTGCCCTCGTAGAGCAGCCGCCCCAGCCGCCGCCCCTGCGTGAAGTAGATGTCGAGGGTGTTCTCGTTGTGGATGGCCGAGAGCAGCCGCTCGTAGGCGAGGTGGAGCAGCGCCATGCCCGGCGCCTCGTAGATGCCGCGGCTCTTGGCGTCGATGACCCGGTTCTCGATCTGGTCGCTCATCCCCAGCCCGTGGCGGCCGCCGATGCGGTTGGCCTCGAGGAAGAGCTGGTACGGGGAGCTGAAGCGCTGGCCGTTGAGCTCGACCGGCAGCCCCTGCTCGAAGGTGATGACCACCTCCTCGGCCTTGATCTCCACCTCCGGCTTCCAGTGGGCCACGCCCATGATGGGCGCCACGATCTTCATCGAGGTGTCGAGCCGCTCCAGATCCTTGGCCTCGTGGGTGGCACCCAGCACGTTGGCGTCGGTTGAGTAGGCCTTTTCGGTCCCCATCTTGTAGGGGAGCTTGCGCCGCTCCAGGTACTCGCTCATCTCCTTGCGGCCGCCGAAGGCGGTCACGAAGGCCTGGTCGAGCCAGGGCTTGTAGATCTTCAGCGCCGGGTTGACGAGGATCCCGTAGCGGTAGAACCGCTGGATGTCGTTCCCCTTGTGCGTCGAGCCGTCCCCGAAGACGTTCACGCCGTCCTCACGCATGGCGCGGACGATGGCGGTGGTGGTGACGGCGCGCCCCAGCGGCGTGGTGTTGAAGTACTTCTTGCTGCCGCTGGAGAGGTGGAAGGCGCCGCACTGGATGGCCAGCAGCCCCTCGCGCACCATCGCCTCCCGGCAGTCGATGAGCCGGGCCGCCACCGCGCCGTGCTGCATGGCGATGGGCGGGATGTCGGCCGGGTTGGCCTCGTCGGGCTGGGCCAGGTCGGCCGTGTAGCAGTGGACCGCCATGCCCTGCTCGGACATCCAGGCGACGGCGCAGCGGGTGTCGAGGCCGCCGGAGAAGGCGATGCCGACCGGGGACCCGACGGGCGGGAGCGACTTGTAGATGCGTGACATGGTCAGGGCACGTAGCAGAAAAGCCGGCGGGGTTCCAGCGAGCCGCGCCCTTCCAGCTACGGGAAGAGCGTCATCCGGACGCCGACCTGCCCGGTGGTGTGGGTGCGGCCCTGGAGCGAGGCGGTCCCGGTGGGATCCTTGTACTGGTCGTATTCACCCCAGGAGAAGGAGCCGTAGAAGCCGAATCCCAGCAGCCGGTTCGAACGGAAGTCGATGCCGGCGCCGAGCCGCACCAGCTCGCGGCCCGAGTATGAGAAGAGCTCCGCGCCCTGCTGGTGGCGGCCTTCGCTCACGCTCCCGGCCTCCCAGCCGGTTCCGATCGAGATCCACTTGGGCGCGAGCGACAGCGGCTCCCAGGTGTGCCGCAGCAGGAACCCTGCGTGGGCGGTGGTGCCCATGCAGTTCATCCCCTGCGTGAGGCACTGGTCGCGGATGGCCGAGCCGACGTCGCCGCCGCCGACGTCGCCGTAGACCCCGAGGGCGAATGATGGGCTGAGCCGCAGCCCGATCTCGCTCGACATGTGACCCTGGGTGTCGAAGATCCGCGGCATCGACAGGCTCCGCTCGGCCTCGCCGCCGAAGGAGGAGATGCCGATCCCCAGCGTGAGGTAGAGGGGGAAGACGTGGAATCGGTCTTCGGGTGGCGGCGAGGAGGGCGGCGGCGGGTGGTGCATCGGAGGAGGGGCCATGGCGGACGGCTGCGTCGGGGGCGGCTCGGGCGCCGAAGGCGGCGACCTGCGGCGGGAGACGGTCCCGTCCGAGTACTCGATGCGGGTCAGCTCGTCGCGCGAGTAGGTGTGGAGCGAGCCGTCCAGCTGGCGGATACGAACGCCGGTGGCCGGGTGCTCCTCGATGACGGTGCCGCGCACGCGGCCCCCGGCCAGGAAGAAGACGGTGTCGAGCCGCGGCTCGGCAGGGGGGGCCGGCGGGGCGACCACAGGCTGCGGGCGCGGCGGGGCGGCGGCCGGCTCGGGTGGCTTGCGACGCGAGATGGTGCCGTCGGCGTACTCGATGCGGGAGAACTCGTCGGGCCCGTAGCTGCGGAGCGAGCCGTCGAGGAGGCGGAACGTGACGCCGGTCCGCGGGTCCTCCTGGATGACGCTGCCGCGGACCCGCCCACCACCGGTGAAGTAGACGGTGTCGGGCGGCCCGCCGGGTGGAGGCATGACCACGGGCACGGCCGCGGGCGCCGCCACCGGGACCGGCGCCGCGGGGGGCGGCGTCTCGGCGGCGGGCGGCGTCTCGGCGGCGGGCGGCGCCTCGGCGGAGGGCGCCAGGGATGCGGCGGCCAGCATCGCCGCGACGAGGACCTGGATCATTCGACTCCTCCCGGGAGGAACGGATTCATCATCCCCCTCTCCAAAGCCAGAACCATGCCAGCATCGTGCGGCTCAACTCCTCGGTATTCTTGGGCCCATGGCCGGGAGGACAGCCGAAAGCCGGGCCGATCTGTGGCAGGAACTTCACGGCTTGCGGCCCGACTTGGTCATCCGCACGGCCGGAAGCGCGCCGCCCCCTGGCAAGGGCGAGCGGACCGGCCGACCACGCCGCCAGCCGCGCGCTGCGTAATAGGCGGCCACACCGGGCGCCGCCACCATCCTGAGCCTTCGCGCCCCGCCCGCCACCGCCTCGGCCTCGATGCGCGCCAGCAGCTTCGCACCCAGCCCGCGCCCGGCCTCCGCCGGCCGGACGAAGAGCGCAGTCAGCTCACCGGCTCGCCAGGCCGCGTACCCGATCAACCGTCCTCCGCGCACCGCCACCAGGTAGCGCTCGCCGCCGGCGGTCATGGCCCAGCGGTGGTAGAGCGCCGGGAGGCGCGCCCAGGCGGCCAGCAGCCGCTCGGGGTAACGACCGCGCTGGCCGAGGACCGCCGCCCGCATCACGCGGGCGATGGCCGCTGCCTCCTCCGGCCGGCCGCCCCGGATCCGGACCGACGCCGGCCCGCCTCGCGCCGGCCCGGCGCTCACCCCTTCGACTCCCGGTCGGCCAGCCCGAGGCGGGTCAGCTTCTCGTAGAGGGTCGAGCGGTGCAGTCCGGCCAGCTCGGCCGCCTTGCCGACGCTCCCGCCCGCCTCGCGCAGCAGCTCCTCCAGCCAGCGCCGCTCCCAGGCGTCTCGGGCCTTGCGGTAGCGCCCGGACGCGTCGCCGCCGTCGGCCGAAGCCGGCGCCGGGGTCAGCTCGGGCGGCAGGTCGGCCAGGGTGATGGCCTCCCCCTGCGCCAGCAGCAGCCCGCGCTCGAGGGCGTGCTCCAGCTCGCGGACGTTGCCGGGCCAGGCGTGGTCGAGCAGCGCGCGCAGGGCGGCGGCGTCGGGCCGCCGCGGCGGCCGGTCGAGCCGGACGGCCTGCTTGCGGATCAAGTGCTCGATGAGCAGCGGGATGTCCTCGCGCCGCTCGCGCAGCGGCGGCAGCCTCACCGGCACCACCCGGAGCCGGAACCAGAGGTCCTCGCGGAACTTGCCGGCCTTCACCTGGGCGGCCAGGTCCTCGTTGGTGGCGGCGATGATCCGCACGTCGGCCTTGCGCGGCTTGCGGCTGCCGACCGGCGTGAACTCGCCGTCCTGCAGCACCCGCAGCAGCTTGGGCTGGAGCGCCAGCGGCAGGAGCCCGATCTCGTCGAGGAACAGCGTGCCCCCCTCGGCCTCGGCGAAGTAGCCCTCGCGGGCCTGTTCCGCGCCGGTGAAGGCCCCCTTCTCGTGCCCGAAGAGCTCGGCCTCGGCGAGGTTCTCGGGGATGGCGCTCATGTTGAGCGCCAGGTAGGGCTTGCCGGCCCGCGCACTCATGGCGTGGGCGGCGCGCGCCAGCAGGTCCTTGCCGGTGCCGCTCTCCCCCTCGATGAGGATGGGGACGTTGGCGGTGGCGATGCGCTGCAGGATCGAGGTGACCTCGCGCATGGCCGGCGAGCTGCCGACCATGCCGGTGGCGTTGCCGGCGCCGCTCAGCTGTTCGCGAAGCCGGGAGTTGTCGCGCCTGAGCCGGCCGTGCTCGACGGCCCGCGCCACCACCAGCTCCAGCTGCTCCGGCTCGAAGGGCTTGGTCAGGTAGTCGAAGGCCCCGGCCTTCATGGCCTCGATGGCGGTCTCGACGGTGGCGAAGGCGGTGACCAGGATCACCGGCAGGTCGGGGACCTTGGCCTTGAAGCGCTTCAGACCGGCGAGCCCGTCGATGCCCGGCATGCGCAGGTCGGTGATGAGGGCGTCGAAGTCGGCGCGCTCCACCGCCGGCAGCGCCTCGGCGACGCTGGAGAAGTCGAAGACCTCGTAGCCGCGGGCCAGCGTCCGACGCATCATGGCCCGGGCCGAGTCGAGGTCGTCGATCACCATCAGCTTCGGTTTCGGCTGGCTCATGCGGTGCCCTCCCCGGGCGGCTGGTCGCCGGCGCCCGGCCGGGCGGCCGGCAGACGGATGCGGAAGGGGGCCCCGCGCCCGGGCTGGCTCTCCAGCGTCACCGTCCCGCCGTGGGCCTCTACCGCCTGCCGGACGATCGGCAGCCCCAGCCCGGTCCCCTCGGCCTTGGTCGTGAAGAAGGGCTCGAAGATGCGCCGCGCCACCTCCGGCTCCAGCCCCGGGCCGGTGTCGCTCACCTCGACCACCACCTGCTCGCCCTCGACGCTGGCCCGGGCGGTGAGGGTCCCGCCCCCCTGGTCGCGCATGGCGTGGACGGCGTTGACGCAGAGGTTGAGGAAGGCCTGGCGCAGCAGCCCGGCGTCGGCCACCACCGGGGGGAGCGGCCCGGCGATGCGGACCGTCCGCTCGACGCCGGCCTGGGCCGCGGCCGGGCCGACCACCTCGACCGCCTCGCGAAGGATCGGCTCGATGGCCTGGGCGTGGGCCCGGGAGTCGCGGGCCCGGGCGAAGACCAGGAAGCGCTCCAGCATGGCGGCGGCCCGCCCGGTCTCGCGGCGGATGGCCACCACGTCCTCGCGGTTGGCGTGGTCGGCCGGCAGCTCCCGCTCGGCCATCGAGGCGTAGCCGCGGATGACGTTGAGCGAGTTGCCGATCTCGTGGGCGAAGCCGGCGGCGATGCCGCCCAGCGTGGCCAGCCGGTCGGCCCGCAGCAGCTCGCGGGTCTTCTGCTCGACCCGCTCCTCCAGGCTGGCGATGAGCCGCTGGTTCTCGTCGCGCCGCTCCTCCAGCCGCCGGGACATCTGGTTGAAGGCGTGGACCAGGTCGCGCAGCTCGCGGTCCTCGGGTTCATCGAGCTGGACCCCCCGCTCCTCGGCGAGGTGACCGGCCGCCTCGATCAGGTCGACGACCGGCTTGGTCACCTGGCGGATGAAGAGTGCGGCCATCATCAGGCCGAGCGTGATCCAGATGAAGCCGACCAGGCTGGCGCCGATGGCCAGCTCGCGGGCCGAGCCGATCACCTCCTCGTGGCTGAAGTCGACGCAGACCGCCCCCACCACCTCGCCGCCGTGCAGGACCGGGGCGCGGGCGATGAGCCCCTCCGGGTTGACGAGCCGCTTGAGGGCCTGCAGCGCCCAGTCGGCGCTCTCGAACTCGTTGGGGTAGAAGCCCGAGGGGCAGGTCTCGCCGGTGCGCGAGGCGCAGGCCAGCAACGCGCCGCTCCGGTCGACCACCCAGGCGCGGTCGAGCGGCGCCGACTTGAGGAGCCGATCGAGGATGGCTGGCAGGGCCTGGGTCGAGCCCGGCTCGGGTCCGGAGGGGCCGATCCAGTGCGAGGCGCCGGCGGCGGCGGTCGAGGCGATGGCCACGCCCTCGCGGACCAGCAGCTCCTGCCCGCGGATCAGCTCGCGCCAGAGCGCCATGGCGGTGACGCCGGTGGTGGCGAAGAAGATGGCCCCGGCGATGAGGACGAAGAGCTTGAGCCGGAGGGTCACGGTGGCGGGATGTCCGAAGGGGCGCGGGGCGGCAGCGGAGCGCCGCCGAAGGCGTGGCAGGAGGCGCAGCCTTTCTTCTCGGCGTGGCTGCGCGCGCCGGCGTGGCAGGCGAGGCAGGCCGGGTCCTCGGACTTCCAGGTGTGGGGCTTGTGGCAGTCGACGCAGCGCTGGTGGCCGGCGCGCCGGTGCAGGCCGCCCTTCTTCATCTCCTTGTGGCAGCTGGCGCAGGCCAGCGTCCCCTGGCCGGGCGGCGCGTGCGGCTTGTGGCAGGCGGCGCAGGCCATCTCCATGGCGCTGCCGTGCTCGGCCATGGGGGCGTGGATCCCCTGGGCGGTGTGGCAGCGCAGGCAGTCGCGGCGCGTCGGGCGCAGCCCCGGCTCGTTGGTGAGGAACTCGTGGCAGGCGAAGCAGTGGAGCCGGGTCATCCCGGCCACGCCCACCAGGTGCTTGCCGTGGCAGGCGACGCAGGCGCTGGAGACCGGCTCGAAGCCGTGGACGCCGGCGGCGTGGCACTTCACGCAGGCGATCTTCTGCTGCCCGAAGTGGATGCGGTGGCCGCGCGAGGCGCCCACCTGCGGCCAGCGCGGGTCGTGGGAGAGGTGGCAGGCGGCGCAGGCCCCGACCTCGACGTCGGCGTGGCGGCCCTTGGGCATCTTGCCGGCCAGGAAGGCCCGCAACATGGCCACGCCCTGCTCGGGCGTGGAGTGGTGGCACTTCTGGCAGGAGACCGACTTGTGGCTGCCCTGCAGCCAGAGCGAGAACTCGGGGCTGGCCCGGTGGCAGGTGGCGCAGAGGCGCGGGTCCTCGTCGACGAACTTCTTGAAGCGGAAGAAGCCGCCGAGCCCCGCGACCAGCAGGATGGCGGCGGCGGCGATCAGCAGGTTCCGCGTGCCCGGGCCGAGGGTCATGGACCCGGGCATCCTACCTGCTTTCGGCCCCCACCTACTTGAGCTTGTCCTTGAGCCGCTCGTACTCGGCCGGGTGCTCGTGCTTCAGGTTGGCCACCGTGATGCGGCCGTTGAGCCAGGCCCAGTTCATGGGGAAGATCGAGGGCTTCAGGTGCACGTTGTAGAAGTGCACCACGAAGAGGAAGGTGATGGCCAGGGTGGCCTCCTCGCCGTGGATGATCTGCGCCGCGGTGATGATCCAGGAGGGCGTGTACTTGGCGAAGAAGACCGGGAACCAGAAGACGAACCCGGTGCCGACCATCATGACGATGCCCCAGAACACCGCCCAGTAGTCGAACTTCTCCAGGTACATGTAGCGGTCGAACTGGGGACGATCCTTCTTCAAGCCCAGCATGAAGAGGATGTTGTCCTTCATGTC
Source organism: Anaeromyxobacter sp. (assembly GCA_025360965.1). Taxonomy (GTDB): domain Bacteria; phylum Myxococcota; class Myxococcia; order Myxococcales; family Anaeromyxobacteraceae; genus JADKCZ01. The sequence goes on from JANYBC010000021.1 coordinate 40,889, forward strand.
CATGGCGTCCTTGGGCACCGGCAGCATGGAGAGCGGCAGCCGCTTGTTGGCCGCCAGGAACGTCAAGTAGAAGAGGTGGTAGACCGACGAGATGATGATCAGCACCGCGCCGACGCGGTGCCAGAGCGCCGCGCCCTGGGCGCCGCCGAAGAGCTTCATGAAGGCGGTCGAGTAGGCCGAGGCGTCGAGGTTGCCGATCAGCGGCGCGCCCGTGAAGACGCCGGCCCCGCGCAGCGGCCAGCCGGTCAGCCCCAGCAGGATGACGCCGGAGAGCATGAACCAGTGCTGGGCGCGCTGGTGGATGTCGAAGCGGACCACGCTCCTCATGTCATCGGCGGTGACGCCGTGCCCCTTGGCGGCCAGGCGCTGGCGCAGCTCGTAGATGAAGTCGATGAACACGTGGAAGGCGAAGAAGAGCAGGGTCAGCGTGGTCAGGTAGGAGAAGGCCACGTGGGTGACGTGGGGGACGATGTGGCCGCCGGTCTCCTGGATCGACTTGTGGGCGATGAGGGTGGCGAAGTTGTCGGTGGCCCCCTCGTGGCAGCGGGCGCAGGTGTTCTTGCGGGTGGCGGCGAAGACCGGCGAGGCCGGGTCGCCCTTGGCGACGATGCCGTGCGAGCCGCCGGCCGCCTTGTCGGAGGCGTGGCAGGAGACGCAGGCCGGGGCCACCGGGTTGCCGACCCGCACCAGCCGGCCGTGGATCGAGTCCTGGTAGGTCTGCTTGACGTCGGCGCTCATGCCGGCCGACCTGGCGAACTCCTCGTTGCCGTGGCAGGACTCGCAGGACTTCTGCATGGCGCGGCGATCGGCCGGGACGTCGGCGCGGGCGCTGGCCAGCGGCGCGTAGGGCGCCAGCTTCTTCGCCAGCGTGTGCGGCGAGCCGTGGCAGCTCGCGCAGATGGGGCCCGCCACCGAGCTGTCCTCGCGCAGCCACTTCGCGTGGATCGACTTGCCGAAGAAGGCCTCGGCCGGCTCGGCGTGGCAGGTGGCGCAGGCCAGGTAGGCGGCCGGGGCGGTCACCTTGACGGCGCGCTCGCCCTCGCCCCAGGTCGCTCTCCCGAGCCGCGCCACCACCGACTGCTCGGCGGCGGTGCGCGTCGGTCCCTGCCCCTGGTGCGGCCCCTCGCCGTAACCGTCGTGGCAGTCGGTGCAGGAGATCGAGGCCTGGCCGTGGAGCGAGGCGGCGAAGAGCTTGTCGTCCACCCTGCGGCCGGTGCTGTCATCGGCGTGGCAGGCGAGGCAGTCGGCGTCGCCGAGCTTCTTGGGGGCGGCGCTGGCGGCGCCGGCGAGGAGCAGCGAGACGGCGAGGAACAGGAGGCGCATGGGGAGGCTCGTTTCCCGGGTGCGGCGAATGAGGACAGCCATCCGAAAGGCGGCGGATTCTAGTCGGATCGGGAGGCACTGCGTTGATCAGTCGCAACCCGGCGGGGATCTGCGGCACTTGACCGCAGGGGGATGCGGCGAGCCCCGGTCGGCCCCTCGCAGGTGGAGAGGGGCCGTCCCCGGCGACCGTCGTCCTGGTGTCTTCGGATTGCGCCGCGCTAGCGCGGCGCAATTGGGGTTGCGCCGACTGAAGCCGGCGCGACTAACGACCCGACGTGACCTGGCGCAGGATGTCGAGCTCCTCGAGGGCCTTGCCGGCGCCGATGACCACCGCCGAGAGCGGGTCCTCGGCCAGGAAGACCGGCAGGCCGGTCTCCTCGCGCAGCAGCACGTCGAGGTTCTTGAGCAGCGCGCCGCCACCGGCCAGCACGATGCCGCGGTCGGCGATGTCGCCGGCCAGCTCCGGCGGGGTCCGCTCCAGCGTGACCTTGACGGCCTCGACGATGCCGTTGATCGGCTCGGAGAGCGCCTCGCGGATCTCGCTGGAGCTGATGCTCAGGGTGCGCGGCACGCCGGCCACCAGGTCGCGGCCCTTCACGTCCATGGTGAGCTCCTCCTCGGTGGGGTAGGCGGTGCCGATCCCCATCTTGATGAGCTCCGCGGTCCGCTCGCCGATGAGCAGGTTGTAGCGCCGCTTGATGTGCTGGATGATCGCCTCGTCCATCTTGTCGCCGGCGATGCGCACCGAGCGGCTGTAGACGATGCCGCCCAGCGAGATCACCGCCACGTCGGAGGTGCCGCCGCCGATGTCGACGATCATGTTGCCGCTCGGCTCGGTGATGGGGAGCCCGGCGCCGATGGCGGCGGCCATGGGCTGCTCGATCAGGTAGACCTCGCGGGCTCCGGCGCTCTCGGCCGCCTCGCGGACGGCGCGCTTCTCCACCTCGGTGATCCCCGAGGGGATGCCGATGATGATGCGCGGCTTCACGAAGGAGCGGCGGTTGTGGGCGCCCTGGATGAAGTGGCGCAGCATCGCCGCCGTCACCTCGAAGTCGGCGATGACGCCGTCCTTCATGGGCCGGATGGCGACGATGTTGCCCGGCGTGCGGCCGAGCATCTCCTTGGCTTCCTTGCCGACCGCCAGCACCTTGCGGCCGCCGCGGGCGTCCTGCTGCACCGCGACCACCGAGGGCTCGTTGGAGACGATCCCCTCGCCGCGGATGTAGATGAGGGTGTTGGCGGTGCCGAGATCGATGGCGAGATCTCGGGACATGATGTTGTGGAGCCAGTCGAGCACGGGGCGGCAATCTAGCACGGCGACGAGGCGGGACAACCCCCGACGGGGCGCGTCAGGGGAGGGATATCGGTGCCGGCGGGCGCGGGGTGGCCGCGCCCCGCACCGGCCCCGGGAAAGGGCGAGGGCCGGTCCGCGCTGGACCGGCCCCCGATGGATCAGCTCGACGCGGCCAGCGGCGAGGCTACTTGTCGGCCTCGACCTTGACCTTGACCTTGCCGACCACCTCGTGGTGCAGCTTCACCGGCACCTCGAAGTCGCCGACCGTCTTGATGGGCTCGGAGAGGTCGATGGCGCGGCGGTCGAGCTGCAGCCCGCGAGCGGCCAGCGCCTCGGCGATGTCGATGGCGGTGACGGAGCCGAAGAGCTTGTCCTGCTCGCCGGCCTTGCGCCTCAGGACCACCGGGGTCTCGGCGAGCCGCTTGGCGACAGCCTCGGCCGAGGCCTTGAGCTTGGCCGCCTTGGCCGAGGCCACCGTCTTCTGGTGGTCGAGTTCGCGCACGTTCTTGGTGTTGGCGACCACCGCCAGCCCACGGGGGAGCAGGTAGTTGCGGCCAAAGCCCGGCTTGACGTCGACGAGGTCGCCGCCCTTGCCCAGGTTCTCCACGTCTTCACGAAGGATGAGCTTCATGTCGGCCTCCTACGGCGTCCCGGCCGAATAGGGCAGGATGGCGAGCATGCGGGCCCGCTTGATGGCGGTGGCGATCTCGCGCTGGTGCTTGGCGCAATTGCCGCTGATGCGGCGGGGGATGATCTTGCCGCGCTCGGTGAGGAAGTACTTGAGCGCCTGCTGGTCCTTGTAGTCGACCTTGAGCGCCTTGTCGGCGCAGAACCGGCAGACCTTGCGCCGGCCGAAGCCGCGGCCCTCGCCGCCCTCCCCGCGCTCGCCGCGCTCCTCGCGGTCGCCGCCGCGGCCACCGCCACCGCCGCCGCCGCCGTAGCCGCCGCCACCACCACCACCGCCGCCGAAGGTCTTGCCGCCGCCGTAGCCGCCGCCGCCACCACCACCGAACGACTTGGCACCACCACCGCTGTCAGGACGGGCCATGGCTATTCCTCCCCCCGCTCGTGGGTCTCGGGCTCGAAGCCCTCATCGCGGTCACCGAAGGCGCGCTCCTCGCGCGGCCTGGCGGTCTCCTCCTCGACGGGCATGATCTTGACGTCGGCCTCGACCTGCCGGGCGTCGAAGTCGACGTCCTCGGCCAGCCTGACCGACTGGAACTTGGTGACGAGATCGATCATGCGCAGGTTGCGCTCGAGCTCGGCCACCAGGCCGGACTTGCCGATGTAGAGGCACTGCATGTAGAGGGCGCGCCCGTTCTTGGCCACCGGGAAGGCGGTCTTCCGCTTGCCCTGGTTGGTGAACCGGATCACCTTCCCGCCCTCGCGGCTGACCACGCCACGGAGCCGCTCCTTGATCTCTTCCACCTGGTCGTCAGGCGTATCCGCCTTGAGCAGGTAGACAGTCTCGTACTCTCGAACGAGACGCTTCGTCGCTTCGGCCATCGGTACTCCCCTCGGATTCACAGCGGCGGTTCACCCGCCGCGAGGAGCCAGCTGTTCACGCGTCCCGGGTGCACCATGCACCCGGCGCCGCGCCCTGCGGTGCTGCCTGCTTCGGTGATGCGTCCTGCCTAGGCCGGCTCGCGCCGGCGGTTCACCTGGTTCATCGCCTTCACCGCGCCCAGCTCACAGGTGAGCCGGACCGCCTCCGCCGCCACCACCACGCAGCCCTCCACGACGGCGTCCTCGGCCCGGGGGAAGCGGCCCAGCACGTAGTCGGCCGGGTCCAGCTTTGCCGGTGGGCGCCCCACGCCGACGCGCACGCGCGCGTAGTCGGGAGAGCCCAGGTGGGCGTTGATGCTCTTCAATCCGTTGTGCCCGCCGTGGCCCCCCCCGACCTTGAGCTGGACCCGGAACGGGTCGAGCTCCATGTCGTCGTGGACCACCACCAGGTCCTCCAGCTCCAGCTTCCAGAACTTCAGCGCCGGCCCGACCGACTCGCCGGAGTGGTTCATGAAGGTCTGAGGCTTCATGATCCAGATCCGCTCGTCGCCGGACCGGGCCTCGGCCAGCTCCGCCCCGAACTTGTCGGGCGCCGAGCGGGCCGAGAGGTGACGCGCCAGGTGGTCGGCCACCAGCCAGCCGACGTTGTGGCGCGTCCGCGCGTAGGCGTCCCCGGGGTTGCCGAGTGCGACGACGAGCTTCACGGTCGCTACTTCTTCTTCTCGCCGCCCTTGGCCGCGGGAGCCGCCGGGGCAGCGCCCTTGGCGCCAGCCGCGGGAGCCGCGCCAGCCGCCGGAGCGGCACCGGCCGCGCCAGGAGCCGCGCCAGCCACCGGAGCGGCACCAGCCACGCCCTCCGTGCCTGGGACGGCAGCCACCACCGCGACGACCTCCTCCTTCTCGGGGATGGCGACGAAGGCGATGACGATGTCGGCCTGGTAGACGAAGGTGCAGCCGACCGGGGCCTTGAGCTCGGAGATGTGGATCGAGGCGCCGATCTTCAGCTCGGTGACGTCGACCTCGATCTTGAGCGGGATCTTGGTGGGCAGCGCCCTGACCACGATGTCGTGGGTGGCGACCGAGAGGATGCCGCCCTCGGCGGTGCCGATGGCCTTGCCGACGATGGCGACGGGGACCTCGACCCGGACCGGCTCATCGAGCGCGACCTCGAGGAAGTCGGCGTGCAGGAGCTGCCGGGTGACCGGGTCGACCTGGTAGTCCTTGAAGAGCACGAAGCTCTCGCCGCCCGCCACCTGCAAGGTGAGCAGGGTGTTGAACTTGTGCGGGTTCTCGATGGCCTTCAGCAGGAAGGTCGGATCGAGCGCGAGGTGCTTGGGGGCGCCCTTGCGGCCGTAGACGACGGCGGGGATGAGACCCTTCTGACGGAGCCGGCGGGCCGGGCCCTTGCCCTTGCCTTCACGCTGCTCCGCGCTGAGAACGACCTTATCCATGGTGCCTCCCAATGGACTCGTGCCGGCCGCATGATCGGCTCGGGCGAGGGGCGACGCCTGGCGGCGGCGGCCCTGGGTTGATGTTGCGAAGAAGGGCCCGGTGATCTGGAACCCCAAGGAAGGCGGGTGATTACTCGATCACGGGGTCCCCGGTCAAGAGGCGGGCAGCTTCTGGCGCCCCGGCCGCCGTGCTTAACTGCTAGATCCCCACCCCGCCATGGTCCCCCCCGATCCCCCGGCCGTCGCAGATCCGCAGGCCCCCGCCCCCGCGCCGCCCTCCTCCCCGATCCAGACCCGCGGCGACCTCCCGGCCGTCGCCGAGGCGCCCCACTCGGCCACCGAGCAGGCCCGGACCACCCCGCACGGCGGCGCGCTGGCGGCGCTGGCCCTCGGCGCGCTCGGCGTCGTCTACGGCGACATCGGCACCAGCCCGCTCTACGCGTTCAAGGAGTGCTTCACCGGGCACCACGGCGTCGAGCCGACGCCAGACAACGTGCTCGGGGTCCTCTCGCTGGTCTTCTGGGCCATGACCTTCGTGGTCACCTTCAAGTACCTCTCCTTCGTGATGCGCGCCGACAACCGCGGCGAGGGGGGCATCCTGGCCCTCCAGGCGCTGGTCTCGCGCAAGGACCCGAACCGGCGCGGCCGCATGGTGCTGCTGCTGCTCGGCCTCTTCGGCGCGGCGCTGCTCTACGGCGACGGGGTCATCACCCCGGCCATCTCGGTGCTCTCTGCGGTGGAGGGCGTGGCGGTGGCGGCCCCGGCGCTGACCCCGCTGGTGGTGCCGCTCACCGTGCTGCTGCTGGCCGGCCTCTTCCTCATCCAGCGCAGCGGCACGGCGCGGGTCGGCGCCGTCTTCGGACCCATCATGCTGGTCTGGTTCGCCGTCATCGGGGCCCTGGGCGTCCACGGCATCCTGCGCGACCCCTCGGTGCTGGTGGCGGTCAACCCGGTCCATGCCGTCCGCTTCTTCGGCCAGAACGGCGGGCACGGCTTCCTGGTGCTGGGCGCGGTGGTCCTCTGCATCACCGGCGGCGAGGCGCTCTACGCCGACATGGGCCACTTCGGGAAGCGCCCCATCCGCCTGGCCTGGCTCACCGTCGCCATGCCGGCGCTGATGCTCAACTACTTCGGGCAGGGGGCGCTGCTGCTGCACGAGCCGGCCGCGCGTGAGAACCCCTTCTACCTGCTGGCGCCCTCCTGGGCGCTCTACCCGCTCATCGGCCTGGCCACCCTGGCCACCATCGTGGCCTCGCAGGCGCTCATCTCCGGGGCCTTCTCGCTGACCCACCAGGCGGTGCAGCTCGGCTACTGCCCGCGCGTCACCGTGAAGCACACCTCGACCACCGAGATGGGCCAGATCTACATCCCCGAGGTCAACTGGGCCATCGGCGGCGCCTGCATCGCGCTGGTGCTCGGCTTCAGGAGCTCCTCCAACCTGGCCGCCGCCTACGGCATCGCCGTGACCGGCACCATGAGCATCACCACGCTGCTCTTCCACCGCGTCATGCGCGACATCTGGCGCTGGCCGCGCTGGCAGAGCTGGCCGCTCACGGTGGCCTTCCTGGCGGTCGACCTGAGCTTCTTCGGCGCCAACGTCGTCAAGATCGAGGAGGGGGGCTGGTTCCCCATCGTCGCCGCCATCGTGGTCTTCGCCTTCATGTCGACCTGGAAGCGGGGCAGGGCGTTGCTGGCGGCCATGCTGCGCGACGCCGGCCTGCCGCTGGAGCTCTTCCTCGCCGACGTGGCGCGGCGCAAGCCCCTCCGAGTCTCGGGGACGGCGATCTTCCTGACCTCCAACCTCGGCAGCGCGCCGCCGGTGATGCTCCACCACCTCAAGCACAACAAGGTGCTTCACGAGCGGGTCATCCTGGTCTCGGTCCTCACCGAGGAGGTCCCGGCCGTGCCCGAGCCCGAGCGGGTGGTCTCTCGTGACCTGGGCTTCGGCTTCTTCCAGGTGGTGGCCCACTACGGCTTCATGGAGCAGCCCAACATCCCGGCGCTGCTTGAGTCGCTGGCGACGCGCGAGGGGGCCGGGGCCCGGCTCGAGGTGAAGCCGCTGGAGGTCTCCTACTACCTGGGACGCGAGACGCTGCTGGCGACCGGTTCGGCCAGCCTGGCCACCTGGCGCAAGAAGCTCTTCATCATCATGTCGCGCAACTCGGCGACCGCCAGCGCCTTCTTCGGCCTGCCGCCCAACCGGGTGGTGGAGCTGGGGGCGCAGATCCAGCTGTAGGGTCGCGGCACTAGACGAACAGGCTGCTGAGCGAGTCGCCGCCGTGGATCCGCCTGATCGCCTCGGCGAAGAGCGGGGCGCAGGAGAGGGCGCGGATCTTGGTGCAGGCGGCCGCGGTCGGCGAGAGCGGGATCGAGTCGGTGACCACCACCTCCTCGATGGGGCTCTTCTGGATCCGCTCCACGGCCGGGCCGGAGAGCACGGCGTGGCTGGCGTAGGCGAAGACCCGGGCCGCGCCCTTGTCGACCAGCGCGTTGGCAGCCTGGGTGAGCGTGCCGGCGGTGTCGATCATGTCGTCGAGCAGCACGCAGGACTTACCGGCGACGTCGCCGATGACGTTGAGCACCTCGGCCACGTTGGCCTTCAGGCGCCGCTTGTCGACGATGCAGAGGGCGGCGCCGAGCCGCTTGGAGTAGGCGCGGGCGCGCTCCACGCCGCCGGCGTCCGGGGAGACGATGACCAGGTCGTCCGACTTGCCCTCGAACCGCTTGCGCATGTGGTCGAGCAGGACCGGGGCGGCGTAGAGGTGGTCGAAGGGGATGTTGAAGAAGCCCTGGATCTGCCCGGCGTGCATGTCCATCGAGACCACCCGGGTGGCGCCGGCCGCCTCGAGCAGGTCGGCCACCAGCTTGGCGGTGATGGGGCTGCGCGAGGCGACCTTGCGGTCCTGCCGGGCGTAGCCGTAGTAGGGGAGGACCGCGTTGATGGTGCCGGCCGAGGCGCGCTTGAGCGCGTCGATCATGATCAGCAGTTCCATCAGGTTGATGTTGGCGTCGGCGCAGGTCGACTGGATGATGTAGGCGTCCTGCCCGCGGATGTTCTCGCCGATCTCCACCTGGATCTCGCCGTCCGAGAAGCGGCCGACCATGGCCGGAGAGAGCGGGCGCCCCAGGGTGGAGGCGATGGCCTCCGCCAGCTTGCGGTTCGAGTTGCCGGCGAAGAGCTTGTAGTCAGGCCTGGACCCGTTGACGGACATCAGCACCCCCTCTGGAGGAGCCGCCTCAATAGCAGACCGGGGCGACCGCCGTCGACGGCCACGTGGAGGCGACGCCAGCCGGCCCACCGGCGGGCCGGTGAGGGCGCCGGAGAGGCTGCTCAACCACCGTGCAGGTGCCCCTCGGTCCCGGCAGGGCGGCCGGCCGGGGCGCGGTGGGTCTCGGCCTGGTAGGCGGCCAGGATGGCCCGCTCGAAGCGCTCCCGGGTCTCGGCGTTGAGCGGGTGGGCCACGTCCTTGAAGGTCCCGTCCTTGCGCCGCTTGGCCGGCATGGCGACGAAGAGCGCGGTGGCGCCCTGGATGACCTTGAGGTCGCGGATCACGAAGCAGCCGTCCAGCGTGACGGTGACGTAGGCCCTCAGCTTCTCCTCGTCGACCGGGTAGACGCGGACCTCGGTGATCTCCATGACGACACTCCAGGCTGCCGCGTCACCGTACGCGCCAGGTGGACCTCCAGGTCCGGCCCGGCCGCCGCGCTCAGCGCCTTCGCCGCGCGCCGGGCAGTGGCCCGGCTGGCGAAGAGTCCAAGGACGGTGGGGCCGCTCCCGGACATCAGCGTCGCGGTGGCGCCGACGGCGGTGAGCCGCCCCATCAATCGATCTAAGGGGGGATGGCGAGCCACGCAGGGGGGCTGGAGGTCATTCCCCAGAAGGGTCGGTCGCCAGCGAGATGCGCGAGCCAGGGGCGGGACCGGGCGGGCGCCCCGATCCTCGTCCAGCCAGCGGTAAGCCTCTGCAGCGCGGATGGCCAGTGATGCAGCGCGCGGATAGAGGAGGACGAGGTGGAGCGGCGGTACCGTGGCCGGCCGGAGCTGCTCGCCGCGGCCGGCGGCCCAGGCCGGGCCGGGGCCGAGGAAGAAGGGGACGTCGGAGCCGATCGAGAGGGCGACCTCGGCCAGCGCGGCGGCGTCGTGGATGCGGAAGGCGCGGGCCAGGCAGCGCAGCACCGCCGCGGCGTCCGAGGAGCCGCCGCCGAGGCCGGCGGTGATGGGTGTCCGCTTCTCGATGCCGATGGCGATGGCGCGGTCGACCGAGAAGCGGCGCCGGAAGGCCTCCGCGGCGCGGGCCGCCAGGTTGCCTTCGCCGTCGAGCTCGCGGTGGCCGGGGACCTTGCAGGTGACCGGGCCGGGCCGGGCGCCGACGCGAACCTCGACGCCGTCGCCGAGGTCGAGCGGGACGAGGAGCGTTGAGAGGTCGTGGTAGCCGTCGGCGCGCGGCGGGCCGACCCGCAGCACCAGATTGACCTTGGCCGGCGCGGTGGTGAGGAGGCGCACCGGTTTTCTCTATCACGCCGGCGCAAGCCGGAGCGGCGCGAGGCCGGCCAGCTTCGAGAAGATCCGGTCCTCGGTGAGCAGGTCGGCGCCGAGGTCCAGAACGCACTGGGCCACGTGGGCATCCGGCGTCGAGACGGCCAGGCCACGCTGGCCGAGCGAGGCCCGCAGGCGGCCGACCCGGTACCAGTGGGCGCGGTCGGCCGGCACCAGCGGCAGGTCGTCGAGGAGCGAGGTCAGGGCCCGCCGATCCGAGGCCGAGAGCCGGCCGCTCAACAGCTCGCCGGCCACGATGGGCGGGAGGTGGACGCGCCGCTCGTCGAGGGCCTGCTGGACCAGCTCCGACCCCCCGCCGGCCAGGAAGGAGATCCAGCTCGAGGTGTCAATGACGAGGGCGTTCACGGGAGGCCTCGAGGTCCAGCTCGATCCGGAGCTTGCCGCGAAGGGCCCGCGCCTTGGACGCCGCGGACGCGCGGCGGACCAGCTCGAGTCCCTCGACGAGGGTCTCGGTGATCCCCTTCTTGGTGACCCGGCGGGCGCGATCCAGCAGGTCGACCGGGAGGTTGGCGGTGACGCGGCGGGTCCGGGGTAGCGGGCGGGTGCGCATGGCGTCATTCATATCATCGTATGAATGCATCGGCAATGCCAGCCAGCCCCCCTCTACGGCCCCTCCTGCGCGACGCCTCGAGGAGCTCCACCCCACTCGGCCGCGCGTGTACCATGGCGGCCCATGACCGCCCCGTACCGCACCGAGGTCCTCCTCTCCGCCGAGCAGATCCAGGCCCGCATCGCCGAGATGGGCAAGGAGATCGCCCGCCAGCACACCGGCAAGCGGCTCATCTGCGTCGGGGTGCTCAAGGGGAGCTTCATGTTCCTCGCCGACCTGGTCCGCGCCATCCCGCTCCCCGAGCTTGAGGTCGACTTCATCGGCGTCTCCTCCTACTCCGGTACCGAGACCACCGGCGTGGTCCGCATCACCCACGATCTGGCCCGCAGCATCCAGGGCGAGGACGTGCTGCTGGTCGAGGACATCGTCGACACCGGCCTGACGGTTCGCTACCTGCTCGACAACCTCGCCACCCGCCACCCGCGCACCTTGAAGGTGGCTGCGCTGCTGGAGAAGCCGGCCCGCGCCAAGGTGCACGTGCCGATCGACTACAAGGGCTTCACCATCGAGGACAGGTTCGTGGTCGGCTACGGCCTCGACCACGACGGCCGCCTGCGCAATCTGCCCCACGTGGCGCTGCTGCAGCTGCCGGCGTAGCGCGCATCGGCCCGGCCGGCGCCCCGGGCGCCGGGCCCCAGGCCTTCTTCTTCACGCGGCGCGGCGACCAGGAAAGATCCCGTCGATCCGGCGGTTTGGAAAAAGCGATTCCGCGCCTGTCAGATCCGTCCCGGTCCCTTGTCGAGACTTCAGAAGGCGCGAACCACCAACCAGCGCCGCCGAACTCGAAAGGGAGAGACCATGACCACCACCAGCAACACCCCGAAGTTCACCGTCCGCTCCAGTTCCTCCGGCCTCCGCGCCCTCTTCATCGCCGCCCTCTGCGCCTTCATCGTCACCACCTTCCTGGTCGACCTGAACCGGGGCGCCGCCCCGTCGGGCAACGCGCAGGTCGAGCAGCGCACCTAGCGCCGCGACCCAGGCAAGATGCCTACTGCGAGAGCCGATCCTCTCGCTGCGGCAGGCGGCCTCGTCGGTCCGCTGCTCAGCGTAGATCTACCGCGCTTCCGCTGCTCCCTCCTCGGGCGCCAGCCTCGCTTCGGTCTCGGCCCTCTCGTCAAGTCATCTTGCCTGGGTCGCGGCTCTAGCAGGCTGTTGAAGAATGGCCCCTCGGCCCCGGCTGACCCCTCAAGCGGGCCGGCGGGGCTCCATCGCGCTCGCCATGGCCGTTGGCCAGGTCGCTGAGCCTGGCCGGCTGGTTGTTGCCCTTGCGCGCCAACCTCGCTTCCGGGTCGGTCGTGGACTGGTGGGTCTCGTTGGATCGCTTCTGGCCGTGGAAGTTCACGGTCGGGTTGCCGCGGTCGTCGCTCATCAGCGTGGCGGCTTTGGCGGTGCTCACGATCTCGGCGAGGGCCTTGATGCGCCGCAGGGGGTGGTCGGCTGGGACCCGCCGATCGAGCCTGTCGATCCTTCGGACCGGCTTTCTCAACAGCCTGTTAGCGCGCGGGCCCTCTTCGCGGACCTGCCGGATGGCGCCTTACCAATTCCTCTGAGGCCATCTCCACTTCCGCCGGATACAGTTTGGGGAAGAAGTACGGCACGGTTTCCGCTGGAAAGCCCAAGCACAGTGGCCCCTTGGGGGTTGAGGACTGAAGCAGACCACGGGCTACCAACTCCGAGACGATGCTGCGGCCAACTCTTTCCCCGGTCCCAGTGATCCTCGCTGCCTCTCCACGCTGAACCTCGCCACGAGCCAGAACGTCGAGCAGGAGGCGACCCGCTTCGCGGCGAAGTTCCCTGCGGCTCACCAAGCGCTCCACGTACCCGCCGAGACGGGCCTCGAGCCCCGCAAGTTCCAACAGGCCTGCCATGAAGTCGATCTGGTCGGTGGCCGTCTCCAGAAAGAACCGGCAGAAGGCCACCAGCCGCGCGTTCGACATGTTCCCGCGTCCGTCCAGGTCCCCCTGCCGCGGGGAGTCGGCGGCGTTCAGGGCGGCGAAGTAGGCGCTGCGGTTGCGCCCCAGGCCACGGGACATGGTCCAGAGCCCGTGCCCGTCCACGCCGCACCGCGAGAGGTAGGCGTGGGTGAAGAGCCGGCAGACCCGCCCATTGCCGTCGAGGAACGGGTGGATCCAGGAGAGGCGGTGGTGCGCCGCCGCCGCCGCTACAACCCGCTGCGCGGCCCCTCCGAGACGGTCCGGGCTGTATTCCTGCTGGAATCGTTCGAGGAACGTGCGGAGTTCTTCTGGTTCCGGCGGGAGGTGGTCCTGGATGGCCACCTGGCGGTCCCGGAGGCGGCCGGGTTCCACCTCGATCCGCGTTCCGTCGGGCGCGGCGAGGCCCCGAAACTCGGCTGGCATCCGGTGGTAGAACTCACCGTGGATCCACTCGAGGAACGCTGGTGCAGTTGGGTCCAGGGCCGGTTCCGCTTCCAGGCGGCGGTCGATCAGCTCCTGGACCTCAAGGTGCGCCAGGGCCTCGAGCTGGAGCGCACGCTTGGCGGGATCCGCAGCGTAGTCCCGCCGGAGGGCGCGCTCCACGTCGACGGGATGCGTGTTGTGGCCCTCGATGAGGTTCGAGTAGTAGCCGTTCATCTGGCGGAGTGCGGCTGCGAGCGGCCGACGCAACTCCGGCCGCAGTGATCCCCCAAGCGCGGCCGCCCCCTGCAGGACGCCAACTCCAAGCTCCGAGAGACTGCCCGACGGATCCTCTGGAATGTACGGAGTCAAGCGATCGGCGGGACTGATCATGGGCTGCCATCATGCCGATCTCAATGCCGATCTGCAAGGCTGTAACTTACTGCCAAACAACGATATTATGGAGTTTACGCGTCTGTTAACGCGTCAGTCGTGCCGATCTTAATGCCGATGTCTAGTGGAGCCAACCGGATAGACACACATGCGTGATACCAAGTGCCCGCGGCGAGCATACGGCTCGGCCCCGCACCGAACCCGTAGGAGGGGTCAGCCGGGGCCGGGGCGGTCACCCTTCGACAGCCTGCTACCCCAGCAGCCCGCGCTCGCGGGCCAGCTCGCCCAGCTTCGCCTTGACCCGCTCGAACCGCTTCATCAACGTGGCCGGGTCGACCGCCGTGCCCTCGGCGGCCAGCACCTCGGCCACCTCGCTCCAAGAGAGCTGCTGGTCGATGCGCAGCACCAGCAGCGAGCGGTCCTCCTTGCTGAGCGCCTGGCGCAGCTCATCGAGTGCCTGGCGCTGCCGCTCCACCACCACCACCGACCTCGTCCGGATCGAGTCGGCCAGCGCCGAGGCCTGGCCGCTCGAGAGCCGCTGGCCGCGGAAGCCGGGCAGGCCGGTCCAGACGTTCTCCGACCACTGCGAGAAGGCGTCGGCGGCGTCCTCCTCGACGCGCAGCATGGAGCGCAGGTAGCGCAGGATGGCCGGGCCGAGCGCCTCGATGAGCGCGGTGGCGGCGCCGTCGGGGCCGTCCGCTGCGAGCCGTTCGCGTACCTGCTGGTAGAGCTCCATGGCGGCGATGGTATCGACTCGGCCCGGCCTCGGCCACTTCAGCGACAGGCCCGCCGCGCCGGGGTAACATCGCGCCATCATGGCCTCCTTCTTCGCGCGCCACGGCGCCGGTGAGATCCTCGCCCGCTACAGCTTCATCGAGCCCCTGCTCCCCGGGCGCCGGGTCCTCGAGCTCGGCGCCGCGGCCGTCACCGGCGGCGCCAGCGCGCTGCTGCTGGCCGAGCGGGGGGCCGCGGCGGTGCTGTCGCTCACCGAGGGGAGCGAGGCCCTGGAGACGGCGCGGTCGGCCGGGCACCACCCCTTCGTCCGCTTCGACGACGCCTCCCCCGACCAGCTCCCGGCCGGCGCCTTCGATCTGGTGCTGCTGGCCGACGGCGCCGCCCTGGCCGACGACCCGGCCCGGCTCACCGCCCTTCGCCGGCTGCTGGCCCCGGGCGGCCACCTGGTCACCGCCATCCCGGCCGCCGGCGGCCGCTCGCTCGCCGAGCTGGCCGGCGACACCACGCCGGTGCAGAGCCCGAGCTACGAGACCTTCATCGCCGCCCTGACCGAGCACTTCCCCTGGGTCGAGGTGGCCACGCAGTCGGCCTCGGTCGGCTACATCATCGCCGTCCCGCCGCCGGAGGGATCCGAGGCCGAGGTGAGCATCGACGGCTCGCAGGCCGGCGACGCCGACGCGGCCGCCTACGTGGTGCTCTGTGGCGAGGGGCCGACCGGCCTCGGCGGGATCACCATGGTGGCGCTCCCCTCGAGGCAGCTGCTCGACGCCGCCGCGGGTGCGCGCCATGCGGCGGTGGAGGGTGCGGCCCAGGCCGGCGGCGCGGCGGCGGCCCTCGAGGCCCGGGTCGCGGCGCTCTCGGCGGCCGGCGAGGCGGCCAGCGCCGAGCTGATCCGGCTGACCGAGGAGCGGGCCGGGCTGGCGGCGGAGCGCGACACGCTCATGCTGCAACGGCAGCTGGCGCTCGAGGAGCGTGAGGCGCTGCTGCAAGACCGCGAGGCGGCCATGGCCGGCGAGGCCGAGGCCCGCGCGGCGCTGGAGCAGCTCTCCAAGGAGCGGCAGGGGAGCGCCGCCGGCCATCGCGAGCTGGAGCAGTCGCTGGAGCGGCTGCGCGGCGTCGAGGCGCTCTGCGATGCCGAGCGGGAGGCGGGCGCCGCGGCGCGGACCGACGCCGAGCGGCTCGGCAGCCAGCTCGGGCTGCGCGAGCGCGAGCTCGGCGAGCTGCGGAGCCAGCAGGAGGGGCTGCGGCAGCGGTTGGCCGAGGCCGAGCTGGAGGTGGCGCGGCTCGGCGAGGAGCAGACCCGGGCGGTCACCGAGCTGGCCGAGCGGTCGAGCTCAGGCGCCGAGGCCGAGGCCGGGCTGCAGGCGGCGAGGGCGGAGGCCCAGGCGGCCAGAAGCCTGCTGGAAGGCTCGCTCACGCGCATCGACGCTGCCGAGGCGCGAGTGCTGGAGCTGGAGGAGGGTCTCGACGGGCGGGTCACCGAGCTGAGCGCTCTGCGCGTCGAGCTGGAGGCGGAGCGGGCCCAGCTGGGCGGCGCCGCCGAGCTGGAGATCACCTTGCGGGCGCGAGCCGAGGTCTCGGAGCTGGCGCTGCTCGAGGCCCGCGCCGGGCTCGACCGGCTGCGCGAGGAGGCGGTGACGGCGCGCGGCGAGTCGGACGTGGCCCTGCGGGAGATCGACGAGGCGCGCGGCGAGGCCTCGCGGGCCACCGCGGTGCTGGCCGAGCTGCGGGTCGAGCTGCGGGCCACCGGCGAGGCGCTGGAGGAGGCGCGCGGCCAGCTCGACCTGGCGCGGGCCGAGGCCGAGCTGCAGCGCGCCCAGCTGGAGGAGCTGCGCACCACCCCGCCGCCGCCCCCGGTGGAGCTGCAATCGCCGGAGCAGGAGGCGCGGCTGGCCGAGCTCAGCGGCGAGGTCGAGCGGCTCGGGGCCGAGGCCACCCGGCTGGTGGCGCAGGCGTCGCTAGCCGCGGGCGAGCGCGACGGGATCGCGGCGCAGCTCGAGGAGGCCCACCGCCAGGCCGACACCGAGCGCGAGCAGCTGGTGGCCCAGCTCGACGAGGCCCGGGCCATCATCCAGGGCGCGGCCGACCGGCTGCGCGAGCTCGAGGCGCAGCGCAGCTCGGCCGAGGCCGAGGCGCGGCTGCAGCGGGAGCGGGCTGGAGAGGCGCTGGGCCGGGCGCGCGACGCCGAGGGGGCGCTGGTCGAGGCGAGGAGGGCCACCGAGGCGGCCCAGGGCCAGGCGGCCGAGATCGACGCCGAGCTGCAGGCCATCCGCTGGGAGAAGGAGGAGGTCGAGCAGCGGCTCACCGCGCTGCAGCAGCGCGAAGGCCAGGAGCAGGCCGGTCGGGGCGATGCCGCGGCGGCCGAGGTGGCACGGCTGCGGGCCGAGCTCGAGGCGCTCCGCGGAGAGCAGGAGCCGCTGCGGGCCGAGTTGGCCCGGGTGCGGGGCACCGAGGAGGCCCGCGAGCTGGAGCTGGAGGGGCTGCGCGCCGAGCTGGTGCGGGTGCAGGGCGAGCTGGCCGAGCAGGCCACCTCCCCGAGCCTCGACGTGGCGCCCGAGATGCTCACCCGGCTGGTGGCCGAGAAGGAGCAGCTGGCCGCCGCCATCGCCGACCGCGACCTCAAGCTTTCGCGGCTCCACCGCGAGGTCACCGACAAGACCGAGCGGCTGGGCCGGCTGGCCGTCGAGCTGGGCGAGCTCAAGGCCAAGGGGATCGGGAAGATTTTCCGCTAGCTGGGTGCTATCTTCCCGGGCGTGAGCGACCCGACGCGCCGATACGAGCGGATCGAGATTGAACTCCCGGTCCGGCTCTTCATCCCCGGGCACGACGGCCTGAAGTTCGAGGCCTACTGCACCTCCCGCAACCTCGGCCTGGGCGGCCTCTTCGTCGCCTCCAGCTTCCTGCTGCCCGAGGGGCTCGGCGTCCACGTCGAGCTCAAGCTCCCCGACAAGCTGCTGGTGGTCCGGTCCACCGTGGCCCACGCGGTCCAGCTCGAAGACGACGAGCTGGCGCCGGGCATGGGGATCGAGTTCCTCGACGTCGACGCCCACGGCCGCGAGACGCTGCTGCGCTACTTCACGCCGCAGCGCTACCAGGCCTTCTTCAAGGACTTCATCGGCGAGTTCCCCCACCTCAAGAAGGACCTCCCGCTCCCCGACGTCTCCCTGATGCTCAACCTCTGGGAGGAGTGGAAGGTGAAGCAGGAGGGCGGTCCGGCCTTCACCGCGTCGGGTGCGCCCCCGGCCACGGCGCGCCGCGCCGGTGACGCCACCGCCAGCCCGCCCCGCCACGGGGCCCGCCCGGCCCCGCGCCGCCCCCGGCGCTGAGCCGCCCCAGGCGCGCACGCACCCGATGGCACCGGTCCGTCTCGCCTTCCTGTGGCACATGCACCAGCCCCTCTACCGGGAGCCGGAGACGGGCGAGTACCTCATGCCCTGGGTGCGGCTCCACGCCACCCGCTCCTACTACGACATGGCCTGGATGCTGGAACGCCACCCCGGCATCCGCTGCACCGTCAACTTCACGCCGGTGCTCCTCGAGCAGCTCGAGGAGTACGTCGCCGGGACCGCCCGCGACCGCTTCCTCGACCTCACCGCCCGCCCGGCCGCCGACCTCTCCCCCGAGGAGCGCGAGGCGGTGCTGCGCCAGTTCTTCATGGTCGACTGGGAGACCAACATCCGGCCGCTGCCCCGCTACTGGGAGCTGCTCCACCGCCGCGGCCGCGACCTGCGAAGCGTCGACTTCGAGCGGGTGGCGGCCGGCTTCACGACCCAGGAGCTGACCGACCTGCAGGTGCTCTTCAACCTCTCCTGGGTCGGCTTCGGGGGGCTCCGCGACGACCCGGGCCTTCAGGCGCTGCGCGACAAGGGCCAGGGGTTCGACGCCGGCGACATCGACTACCTGGTGGCCGGGCAGCGCCGGCTCCTGGCCGCGGTGGTGCCGCGCTGGCGGCTGCTGTCCGAGCGGGGTCAGGTGGAGCTGAGCTCGACGCCCTATTACCACCCCATCCTGCCGCTGGTCTGCGACAGCGACGCTGCCCACCGAGCGCTGCCCGGGCTGGAGCTGCCGCCCCGCTTCCGCCGCGTCGAGGACGCCCGCTGGCAGGTGCGCGAAGCCATCGAGAGCCACGCCCGCCGCTTCGGGGCGCCGCCGGCCGGGATGTGGCCGGCCGAGGGGTCGGTCTCGCCCGAGGCGCTCGAGGTGCTGGCCAGCGAGGGGGTCGGCTGGGCCTGCTCCGACGAGGGCGTGCTGCTGCACTCGCTGCCTCCCGACGCCTCGCGCAACGCTTCGGTCTACCGGCCCTGGCGGGTGGCGGCCGGCGCTGGCGGCGAGATGAAGATGCTCTTCCGCGACCGCTCGCTCTCCGACCTGATCGGCTTCAACTACGCCCGCGCCGGCGCCGTCGAGGCGGCCACCGACCTGACTAACCGGGTCGAGGAGATCGGCCGGACCTGGCTGCGCGAGGGCAACCACGGCCCGGCCACGGTCGGCGTCTTCCTCGACGGCGAGAATGCCTGGGAGCACTACCCGAACTCGGGGTTTGACTTCCTGGACGCCCTCTGGAGCCGGATCGAGTCGCGGCCGACGATCACCACCACCACCGTGGGCGACGCGGTCAGGGACGCCGCCGGCCCGGTCATCGAGCGCATCCACTCGGGGAGCTGGATCGAGGCCTCCTTCCGGATCTGGATCGGCCACGCCGAGGACCGACGCGGCTGGACCGCGCTCGGCAAGGCCCGCGACGCCGTGGAGGCCGCCGAGCGGGCCGGCGGTGACGGCGAGCGGCTCAAGCGGGCGCTGCGCCACTGCTATGCCGCCGAGGGCTCCGACTGGTTCTGGTGGTACGGCGACGACTTCGCCTCCGAGCAGCTGGCCGAGTTCGATGCCCTCTTCCGGGGTCACGTGGCGCGGGCGGCCCGGCTGGTCGGGGCGCTGCCGCCGCCCGAGGCGCTCGAGCCGATCAAGCACGTCGAGGCGACCGCGGCCAGCGCCGAGGCCCGGCCGTTGCGCGACCCGACCGTGCTCTTCACGCCCGTCCTCGACGGGCGCGAGACCTCCTTCTTCGAGTGGCAGGGCTCGGGTCTCTACCGCCCGGGCCAGCCGCGAGGCTCGATGTACGGCGATGCCCAGGCCTTCGGCGTGCTCCGCTTCGGCTTCGACCTCGCGGCGCTCCACCTCCGGCTCGATCCGGCCGAGTCGTCCACCCGCGCCGCCGAGATCGGCAACCACCTGCGGCTCGAGCTGGTGAGCCGCGGCCGCCAGGTCGAGGTCGACTTCGAACTGGTGCCGGACGGCCTGGCGCGGGGCGGGCGGGTGCCGGGCGGAGAGGAGGCGGGGCGGGCGGCCTACCTCGACGTGGTGGAGCTGTCGATCCCCTTCGCGGCCCTCGGGCTGGCCCCCGGAGACAAGGTGGCGCTGGCGGTCCACGTCCTGCGCAGCCAGGTCGAGGTGGAGCGGCTGCCGCGCTACGGCTTCGTCAACGTCACGGTCCCGGACAGCGACTTCGACGGCGTCAACTGGCGGGTCTGACTGGGGGCAGCCATGAAGCTCACGCTCGGCATCTCACCCTGCCCGAACGACACCTTCATCTTCGACGCCCTGGTCAACGGCCGGCTCGACACCGGCGGCCTCGAGCTCGAGGTGCTCCACGAGGACGTGCAGACCCTGAACCAGTGGGCGCTGGCCGGCCGGCTCGACGTCACCAAGCTGAGCGCCGGCGTGCTCCCCGAGGTGGCCGGACGCTACGCCCTGCTCGACGCCGGCGGGGCGCTCGGGCGCGGGGTGGGGCCGCTGCTGGTGGCCCGGCCCGGCACGATCTTCGACCCGGCCACCTCGACGGTGGCGCTCCCCGGCCAGCAGACCACCGCCCACCTGCTCTTCTCGCTGGTCCACCCCGGCGCCACCGGGAAGCGCTTCCTGGTCTTCTCGGCCATCGAGGCGGCGGTGGCCAGCGGCGAGGTGGACGCCGGCGTGATCATCCACGAGGGGCGCTTCACCTACGCGGCCCACGGCCTGGTGAGGCTGCTCGACCTCGGCGAGGCCTGGGAGGCGCGGACCGGCGCGCCCATTCCGCTGGGCGGGATCGTGGCCCGGCGCTCGCTGGGGCCGGCGCTGCTGCGGCGGCTCGACGGCCTGGTGCGCGCCAGCGTCGAGGCGGCCTGGGCCGGCGGCGGCCAGCTCTCGCCCTACGTGAGGCAGCACGCCCAGGAGCTGGAGGAGGCGGTGATGCGGCAGCACATCGACCTCTACGTCAACGAGCACTCGCGCTCGCTCGGGGCCGAGGGGCGGCGCGCCGTCGAGACCCTGCTGGCGGTCCACGCCCGGATGTCGGGGAAGGTGCCCCTCGGCCTCGGCGACGTCCTCGCCCCGCACCTGCTCGCCGGCTGACGGGCCGCACCCCCCCCCCCGCCAGCGGCGCCGACGGCCACACGGGGTCTGCCCCGCCGGGGGCTTCTCGGCTATGTTTCGCCGGCGTGAACAAGCAGCTCGGGATCCTCCTCCTCGTCGTCTTCGTCGATCTCCTCGGATTCGGGATGGTCATCCCGGTGATGCCGCGCTACGCGGCCGAGCTGGGGGCGCCCACCGCCTGGATCGGCCTGCTGCTGACCGGCTACTCGGCGATGCAGTTCGTCTTCGCGCCCATCTGGGGCCGGCTCTCCGACCGGCTGGGCCGCAGGCCGGTGCTCCTCGTCTCCATCGGCATGACCGCGGTCGGCTTCGTCGCCTACTCGCTGGCGCCCAGCTTCGGCTGGCTGCTGGCCTCGCGCCTCTTCGCCGGCGCCGCCACCGCCAACCTGGCCATCGCCCGCGCCTACGTCGCCGACGTCACCACCCCGGAGAACCGCGCCAGGGGCATGGGGCTGATCGGCGCCTCCTTCGGACTCGGCTTCATCCTCGGCCCGGCCCTCGCCTCCTGGCTCTCGCACTACTCCCTGGCGGCGCCGGGCTACGCCGCCGCCGGCCTGTCGCTGGTCAACCTGGTGGCCGCCTGGCTCATCCTGCCCGAGCCGGCCAACCGGGTGGCCGCCGCCCACCGGCCCCGCTTCGCGGCCCTGAGCGGCGAGCTGCGGCACCCGGGCATCCGCCGCCTGCTCCTGACCAGCTTCATCGCCATCCTCGCCTTCGCCGCCCTGGAGGCCACCTTCTCCCTCTTCGCCATGGACGTCTTCCAGCTCGACCAGGCCCACGTCGGCTACGTCTTCGCCTACATCGGGGTGCTGGCGGTGGTGATGCAGGGCGGGCTGATCGGCCCGCTCACCCGCCGCTTCGGCGAGGCCCGGCTGCTGGTGGTGGGGCTGGGGCTGCAGGCGGTCACCTTCGTGGCCCTCCCCTATGCCGGCTCGGTGGGCGGCATGCTGGCGGTGCTGGCCCCCATGTCGATCGGCTCCGGCCTCACCTCGCCCTCGATCTCCTCCATGCTCTCCCGCATGGCCAGGAAGGACGACCAGGGCGGCACCCTCGGCATCGGCGAGAGCGCCTCGGCCATGGGGCGGATCATCGGGCCCGAGGCCGGGACCTTCACCTACAGCCACGTCTCCTTCGCCTTCCCCTACGTGGCGGGCGGGGTGCTCATGGCGCTGGCGGCGCTGGTGGCCGCCACCCTGCTGGCCGCCCGGGTCGACGACTCCGGCCCGGCCACCCCGGCGAGGACCTGACCATGCCCGAGCTTCGCCGCGACCCGATCGTCGGACGCTGGGTGATCATCGCCACCGAGCGGGCCGGGCGACCCAGCGACTTCACCCACCCGAGCCCGCGGCTGCCGGAGGTGCTCTGTCCCTTCTGCCCGGGGCAGGAGGACAAGACGCCGCGCGAGGTCTACGTGCAGGGCCGGCCGCCGGCCAGTGCGCCCAACGGCCCGGGCTGGAAGGTGCGGGTGGTCCCGAACCGCTTCCCGGCGCTCAAGATCGAGGGCGCGCTCGACCGCAAGGCCGAGGGGATCTACGACCTGATGAACGGGGTCGGCGCCCACGAGGTGGTGGTCGAGACCCCGGAGCACCTGAAGCAGTTGAAGGACCTCACCGACCAGGAGGTCACCGAGGTGCTCTTCGCCTTCAAGGCGCGGATCCTCGACCTGCGCAACGACCACCGCTTCCACTACATCCTGCTCTTCAAGAACCAGGGGCACTTGGCCGGGGCCTCGCTGGAGCACGCCCACTCGCAGCTCATCGCCCTGCCGGTGACGCCGCGGCAGGTGCAGGACGAGATCGACGGCGCCCGCCGCCACTTCGAGCACCGCGAGCGCTGCATCTTCTGCGACATCGTGGCCCAGGAGCGGAAGGATCGCGCCCGGCTGGTCTTCGAGAACGAGGATTTCGTGGCCTTCGCCCCATGGGCGCCGCGCAGCCCCTTCGAGACCTGGATCGTGCCCAAGCGGCACGAGTCGAACTTCGAGGCCGAGCCCAAGGAGCGGCTCGGCCAGTGCGCCCAGGCGCTGCGCTCCACGCTGCGCCGGCTCTCGGCCGGGCTCAGCGACCCGCCCTTCAACTTCATCCTCCACTCCAACCCGCTGCGCGACGCCCCCAGCCAGAGCTACCACTGGCACATCGAGGTGATGCCGGCCCTGACCCACGTGGCCGGCTTCGAGTGGGGCTCGGGGTTCCACATCAACCCGGTGCCGCCCGAGGAGGCGGCCGAGTTCCTCCGCAAGGTGATCGTCTAGCCACCCATGGAGCTGCTCTTCCTGGCCTCCGAGGTGGCGCCGCTATCCAAGAGCGGGGGGCTCGGCGACGTGCTGGGGGCGCTGCCGGCGGCCCTGGCCGCGGCCGGCGACGCGGTGTCGGTGGTCTGTCCGCGCTACGGCTTCATCGACGCCGCCCGCCATGGCTTCATGCCGCGCGAGCGGGCGGTGCGGGTGCGCGGCGAGGCCACCACGGTCTGGTCGAGGACCCAGGGGCGGCTCACCACCTACCTCATCGAGCACGAGCGCTTCTTCGGCTCCCGCCGCGGCCTCTACGCCGAGCACGGTCACGAGTACGGCGACAACGCCGAGCGGTTCGCCTACCTCTGCCGCGCCGGGCTGGAGGTGCCGGGCGCCTTCGGCCACCGCCCGGCGGTGCTCCACCTCAACGACTGGCAGACGGCGCTGGCGGCCTGGCTGCTGCGCGCCGAGCACGGCAGCAACCCGGCCCTGGCGCGCACCCGCTCGGTCTTCACGATCCACAACCTCGCCTACCAGGGCTCCTTCGCGAAGGAGCTGCTCCCGGCGCTCGGCCTGCCCTGGGAGCTCTTCCGGCACGACGCCATCGAGTTCCACGATCGCATCAACCTGATGAAGGCCGGGCTGGTCTTCGCCGACGCGGTCACCACCGTCTCGCCCACCTACGCCCGCGAGATCACCACGCCGGCCGGCGGGGAGGGGCTCGACGGTGTGCTGCGGACGCGGGGCGGGACGCTCTCCGGGATCGTGAACGGCATCGACGCCGTCGAGTGGGACCCGGCCGGCGACCCGCACCTGCCGGCGCACTTCGACGCGCAGCGGCTGGCCGGCAAGGCGGCCTGCAAGAAGGCGCTGCAGGAGGAGCTGGAGCTGCCGGTCCGGGCCGACCTGCCCCTGCTGGCGGTGGTGAGCCGGCTGGCCGACCAGAAGGGGATCGACCTGCTGCTGGCGGCGCTCCCGGACCTGCTGCGCCGCGACCTGCAGCTGGCGGTGCTCGGCAGTGGACGGCGCGACTGGGAGGAGGCGCTGCAGAACGCCGCCCGCCACCACCGCGATCGGCTGGCGGTGCGCATCGGCTTCGACGAGGGGCTGGCGCACCGCATCGAGGCCGGCGCCGATCTCTTCCTCATGCCGAGCCGCTTCGAGCCCTGCGGCCTCAACCAGCTCTACTCGCTCCGCTACGGCACCGTGCCGGTGGCGCGGAGCGTGGGCGGACTGGCCGACACCATCGAGGACTTCGACGGGTGGCGCCGGGGCACCGGCTTCCTCTTCAAGGACTACGACCACCGCGCCATGGTCACCGCGGTGCGGCGGGCGCTGGAGCTCTTCCGCGACAAGCGGGCCTGGCACGCCATGATGAGGCGCGGCATGGCCATCGATCACTCCTGGGCGCGCAGCGCCGAGCGCTACCGGGAGCTCTACCGGAGGCTGCTCGAGGGCTGAGCCGGGCGCGGGCCGAAGCGGAGGGGGTGCCGCCGGCGGGCCCGCCTTGCTATGGGTCTGGTCTCCCCCGGAGGTCTCAATGCACTCACTGCTGCTGTCGCTGCTGCTCACCGCCGAGCCGGTGGTGGTGTCGGAACCGGTGGCCCTGGGGCCAGGCTGGTTCAAGCCGGCGGAGCTGGAGAAGGGGTGCGTGGGGCGGGCCATCGTGATGCCGCCCGGGCTGGCCGGCTCGGGGCGGGTGGTGGTGAAGTTCGCGGTGCAGGTGGACGGGACGGCCGACCGGGTGGAGGTCCCCGAGGTGGTCCCCCGGCTCATCGCCGAGGCGATCGCCGCCGCCGTGAAGGGCTGCCGCTTCAGCCCGGGGCGGGCGCCCGACGGGAAACGCGCCGCGGTCTGGACCACGCTGCCGCTCCGCTTCGAGGAGGAG
The DNA here is from genome assembly GCA_025360965.1 of Anaeromyxobacter sp. GTDB lineage: Bacteria > Myxococcota > Myxococcia > Myxococcales > Anaeromyxobacteraceae > JADKCZ01. The sequence continues at coordinate 65,637 of JANYBC010000021.1, forward strand.
ATCCCCTACGCCGGGACCCCCAGGCCGGCCGCCGCGCCGCCGCCGCCCGAGGGGACGCCGCCGCGCGAGGCCAGGCCGGGGTGCATCGACAACCAGCTCCACTACCGCTTCCCCCCCAACCGGCTGCTGCACGGGGTGGTGGCGGTCCGGGTGGCGGTCTCGGCGGAGGGGAAGACCGGCGCCTTCCAGTTCCCGCCCGACCTGCCCGACGACGTCGTCAACGCCTTCACGCTCTCGATACAGGACTGCCCGTACCTGCCGGCCACCGCGCCGGGCGGGGAGGCGACCGCCGGCACCTTCGAGTACCGGATCAACTTCGCGGCGCCGGGTGACGCCGAACGGGCCAGCGGCGCGGCGCCCAGGGTGAAGCGCGAGGCCAGGCTCACCAGCCCCACCTGCCTGCAGCGGCTCAGGCCGGCCGGCGTCATCGGCCACGCGGTGGTGCAGGTGACGGTCACCGCCGAGGGCGAGCCGACCAACTTCCGGCTCCAGCCGGAGAACACGCCGGCCTCGCTGCGGCTGGCGATCTTCGACGTCCTCTCCATGTGCAAGTGGGACCCGGCCGTCGGGCTCGACGACCGGCCGACGGCGGGCGACACCTCGGTGACCATCAGGTACCGGTAGGGGGCGCGGTGGTCCGCGCCTGATCGCTCCCGTCAGGCCGCGGCCCCGGCGCGGTCCGTCGGCCATCGCTGGACGAGGCGTCCAGTCTCAGCCGGCGAGATCCCTCGAGGCGGGGCGCAGCCCCCAGCGCAGCACCTCCGGGTCGAGGTCGGTGCCGTTCGACCAGACGATCGTCCCAAGCTCCGGATCCACCTTCACCGACCTGAAGAAGGCGGCGTTTGCACGATGCAGCTCGAAGACGGGACCATGCAGGAATGGGTCGAGGTCAACGGTCCTGGTCGCCCCGTCGGTGAAGCCGAGCTCCACGACAAAGCCTTCGAGGCACCTCACCGAGGCGACGCAGACCATGGCGGAAGCCTAGTCGAGCGGAGGGATCGATTCCAGAGGCTGCAGGTGACGAGCCCGGTCCCAGTCGGCAACCAGTTCCGGCCGGTGCAGCAAGGCCCATTCCGCGACCAGGGCCAGGGCTCGTCTCGGCAGCGAGCCGCGCAGGATCTCGAGCGTGTCGATGCGGATGGCAGCCCGGCACCCGGCGTAGGTGGCGTGGAAATGCGGCGGGAGGAGGTCCTCGTAGTACATGGAGATCACGATCCCGAAGAACGTGCTGATGCGCGGCATCCAGCGGAGCAGGGCAAGATCGGGGCCGCGCCAAGTCATCGGAAATCCTGGGTGCCCCCGGCCTGACCACGGCCGAACCGCGGACCATGGTCCGCCGGGCGGAACTCTCGGTCAGGCCGAGGCCCCCGTCAGGTCGCGGCCCCGGCGCGATGGCGCCAGCCAAAGTCGGGCAGTCCGGGTTGGGAAGCCGGGGCAGCCTTGCTATCTTCCCGCTGCGCTCCGCCAGGGCCCGAAGCGGGCTCCCAGCGCTGGTGAACCAGCCCGCTCGAGGTCGACGGAGTGCGCCGGGACCCCATCCCGGCCGGAAAGAGACCACCGATGCTGATCGTGATGAAGCAGAACGCCACCCCCGAGCAGGTCGAGGCGGTGGTGGAGCGGATCAGGTCGCTAGGCCTGACGCCCCATGCCATCCCCGGCGCCCAGCGGACCGCCATCGGCATCACCGGCAACAAGGGTGGCCTGGAGGGCTCGCCCTTCGAGGGGCTGCCCGGCGTGGGTGAGGTGCTCCGGGTCTCGCAGCCCTTCAAGCTGGTGAGCCGAGAGGTGCAGCCCGAGGACACGGTCATCGACGTGGGCGGCGTCCAGCTGGGCGGGAAGGCCATCGTGGTCATGGCCGGGCCCTGCTCGGTGGAGTCGCGCGAGCAGCTGCTGGCCGCGGCGCACGCCGTCAAGTCGGCCGGGGCGCGCTTCCTGCGCGGAGGGGCCTTCAAGCCGCGCACCAGCCCCTACGAATTCCAGGGGCTGGGCGAGGCCGGGCTGAAGCTGCTCGCCGAGGCGCGCGAGCAGACCGGCCTCAAGGTGGTCACCGAGGTGATGGATCCCGACGACCTCTCCATGTGCGTGGAGTACGCCGACGTGCTGCAGCTGGGGGCTCGCAACATGCAGAACTTCTCGCTGCTGAAGAAGCTGGGCGGCGTCAAGAAGCCCATCCTGCTGAAGCGCGGCCCGTCGGCCACCATCCGCGAGTGGCTCATGGCGGCCGAGTACGTTCTTGCCCACGGCAACAACCAGGTGGCCCTGTGCGAGCGGGGCATCCGCACCTTCGAGACCGCCACCCGCAACACCCTCGACCTCAACGCCGTGCCGGTCCTCAAGGCCCTGACCCACTTGCCGGTGGTGGTCGACCCGTCGCACGGCATCGGCATCCGGGCCCACGTGCCGGCCATGGCGCGGGCCGGCATCGCCGCCGGGGCCGACGCCATCATCGTGGAGGTCCACCCCAGGCCGGAGCAGGCGCTCAGCGACGGGCAGCAGTCGCTCACGCCCACCGAGTTCGAGGAGCTGATGCGCCAGGTGCGGATCATCGCCGGGGCCATCGGGCGGGCCATCGGCTGAGTCAGGGCTGGTCGGCCTGGCTCATCCACCTCGGCACATCACGCTGGCCGTGCAGGACGCGCCAGACGTCGACGTGGTCGCTTCGCTCGACGTAGAAGACCAGCTGCGGATGGCGGGCCAGCGGCAAGCAGCGCAGGCCGGGGAGGGCCAGCTCCTGTGCGTAGCGTGGCGACCCGGTGCCGGGGTGCCGGCCGATCTGGGCGTAGGCCCTTTCCAGGGCGGCGATGAAGCCGAGGGCCGCCTTCGGCGATTTTTCGGAAAGGTACCAGGCGATGGCCTCTTCGACGTCGTCGATGGCGCGAAGTCGGGGGACGACCGGCTTGGCCTTCACCGGGGCTGGCCGCTCCTGGCCGCGCCGCGAAGCCGCCTGCGCAGGCCCGCGAAGTAGGGCTTCCCCGCCGGGGCCGAGGGCTTCGACGACGCCCCGGCGAGCAGCAGGCCACGCAGCCGCACGCGATCCTGATCCCTGCGGATCAGCTCGCGAAGGTACTCGCTGCTGGTGCCGAAGTCGCGCTGGTCGACCTGCTCATCCACGAAGGACTTCAGCGCCTCGGGGAGGGAGATGTTCATGGTGCTCATGGCGCCAGGCTAGGCAGGTTGGCAAAATTTGGCAAGATGTCGGCGCCCCCCGCCGCCAGCTGGCCAGGGCCCGACCGCTACTGCACGCCGCCCGCCCCGAACCTGAGCGGCGAGAACGGCGCCAGCTCGACCGGCGGCGGCTCGCCCAGCACGCAGGCGGCGATGGCGTCGGCGGTGATGGGGCAGAGCAGGATGCCGTTGCGGGTGTGGCCGGTGGCGTAGAAGAGGCCGGGCACCGCGCCCGGGCCGAGGATCGGCTCGCCGTCGGGGCTGGCGGGCCGGAAGTTGGACCAGCTCTCCACCACCGGCGCCCGGGCGATGGCCGGGGCGAGATCGATGCCGACCTCGAGGACGTGGCGCAGCCCGCCGGCGGTGACCGCCTTCTCGAAGCCGACCTCCTCCATGGTCGAGCCGAGCAGGATGCGGCCGTCGGCGCGCGGCACCGCGTAGCCGTGGCCGGAGAAGATGACGCGGGTGAGCAGCGGCGGCGTGGTGGCGACCACGGCGATCTGGCCGCGCACCGGCCGGACCGCGTTGGCCGGCAGCCCGTGGCCGGCCACCTGCAGGCTCCAGGCCCCGGCCGCCAGCACCACCGCCCCGGCGTCGATCGGCCCGCGCTCGTGGTCGACGCCGACGGCCCGGCCGCCTGCCTGGCGGATGCCGAGCACCCGGCCGGCGATGAACGTGGCTCCGGCGGCTCCGGCCGCCAGCGCCAGGGCCCGTCCCAGCGCCCGCGGGTCGAGCGAGCCCTCGTCCTCGAACCAGAGCGCGCCGCGCGCCTCGGGCGAGAGCCCCGGCTCCAGCCGCCGCACCTCGGCGTCGTCGAGCACCGTCACCGGCAGGCCGGCCGACTCGATCTTCGAGGCCCGTCCTGCCAGCAGCCGGGCGTGGTCGTCGTCGAAGGCCACCTCGAGCGTGCCGCCGCCGCGGTGGCCGACGGCGACCCCGCTCTCCCGTTCCAGCGCCGCGATGAATGACGGGTAGCGGGCCAGCGAGGCGCGCCCCAGCGCGTAGAAGGGGCCCGGCTCGAGCGCCTCGACGCCGGGGGAGAGGATGCCGCCCGCCGCCGAGGAGGCCTCGGCGCCGGGGATGGCCCGCTCCAGCACCATCACGTCGAGCCCAGCCCGCGCCAGCCGCCAGGCCACCGCGCAGCCCTGCACGCCGGCCCCGATCACCACCACGTCGGCTTTCATGGGGGAGGAGACTAGTCCAAACCTGCCGCGTCGCGGAGGCCCGACTTCCACCCCGGCCCCGAACCGCCGGGACCGGTTCGTGGCTCCAAAACCGGGGACGCCCACGCAGCCCCCAGCCCGGAGCCGACATGACCACCGAGAAGGCCATCCGCATCACCGCAGGCCTGTTCATCCTCCTCAGCCTCGGCCTCGGTGTCGAGGGCAGCCCGATCTTCCTCGCCAGGGCCTGGCTCTGGTTCACCGCCTTCGTCGGGGCCAACCTCTTCCAGAGCGCTCTGACCGGCTTCTGCCCCGCGGAGTTCATCTTCCGCAAGCTCGGCATGAGGCGGGCCGGCGAGGCCTGAGCGGAGTTTGACCGCCGGCCCGGCGCCGGCCCGTGGCAGCATGCACCAGTGACGCTGCTCACCGCCGCCTCCATGCTGCTCGGCCTGCTCGCCGCCGGGGCGCTCGGGTTCGGCGCGCTCATGGCCCGCAGCATGTATCTGCCGACCCGCGGGCGGCGCATCGACCACTACCCCGCGCCACGCCGGGCGCTCCTGGTGCTCGACCTCCAGGAGGGGTACGCCCCCACCGCGAACCGCCAGCCGGTCATGGCCCTCCACTCGACCGGCCTCTTCGGCGCCGTGAACCGGCTGGTCGCCTGGGCCTCGGTCAATGGCGTCGAGGTCGGCTACGTCACGCAAGTCTTCAGCGCCGGCTGGCTGGCGCGGCTCCACGGCATGCGGCCAGGTTTACAAAGCGTCACATTCGTACCGGGCCCGTTGCACACCCACGGTGAGAGGAGTAGGAGTCCACGCCCACCACCCAGAGTCGGAAGGAGCACCGATGCGCGCGCTTCGCCTCGCGGTAGCCACGCTCGTCCTGTCGCACGCCCTCGCCGCGGCCGCCCAGGCGGGTGCGCTGCCGGCCGCCGCGGTGCCCGCCTCCCCCGACCAGAAGCAGGTTCGCGCCCCCAGCCCGGACAAGGTGGTGCTCACCACCGGCGTCAGCTTGAGTGGAACGGTCAAGGGTCAGGACGACCGCAAGGTCTACCTCATCACGCCGAGCGGACGGATCAGCGAGATCCCCCTGTCGGTGGTGGAGCGGGTCGAGCTGGGGGAGAGGCCACCTGCACCCGCCGTCGCGCCGGTCGTGGCGGCACCTGTTGCGGCGGCTGAGGTGGCCGCCGCCGCGGCACCGGCCAGTGTGGTGGGGATGGCGCAGGACGCCACTGCCAACGACGCCAGCGAGGGACCGTCGGTCTCCGTCGGTCTCGGGGCCGGGCTCTCCGGGGACGGAGCCAGCTTCCTCTACCTCCCCATCCAGCTCAAGGGCGGCTTTCTCTTGGAGCCGGAGGTCGGCTTCGAGCGCGTCCACGCGAGCGGGCAGACCCTCTCGACCCGGCACATCGGCCTCGGGCTCTTCATGGTCGATCGGATCGACCCGCTGGCGCGTGTGCACTATGGCATCCGGACCTACACCGAGCGCGACACCCTGGCCAAGCTGGACACCCTGGGCGCGGCGCTGGCCGTGGGTGGCGAGTGACGCCAACGGCGAACGTGGCGGTCGGCGTGGAGGGGCAGCTCCACTATCGATCGAGCGAGGGCTACGAAGGCGACACCACGGTGCCTTCCACCTCATAGATGGAAGCTTCAGTCCGTGCTCTTCGTCCGAGTCTTCCTCGGGCCGTAGAGAACGGCCCGCCAACGTCGCAGGCCTGGCGCGCCTGCAGCGACTACGTCGTCGCCGCGGCGGCGCCGAGCGGGCGCTGGCCGGCGCGCGGCGCCAGGCCATGCAGCAGCAGCTCGTGCACGTGACGGCGCCAGGTCTCGATCGGCAGCGGCGTCTCGACGAACGGGCGCGAGGCCTCCTGCGCCGAGGCGAGCAGCGCGGCCAGCCCACCGACCGTGACCACCGCCAGCACCGGATCGATGGCCGAGTCACGGCCCTCGGCGAGGGCGATGGCGGCCGCGGCCCGACGGACCGGCTCGAGCAGCGCCGGGTCGTCGCTGGCCAGCTGGGCCAGGTGAGGCGCGCCGTCGAGGTACTCGCGGATGAGCAGCTGGGCGCCCATCTGGTCGCGCATCATGGCGTCGAGGTAGGCCTCAACCACCGCGGCTGCTCCGCCCGGCCCGTGCTCCACCACCTCGGCGATGTCGGCGGCGGCCTCGATCCAGACGCTGCGGAGGATGTCGAGGTAGAGCGCCTTCTTCGACGACCAGTGGCGGTAGATGAGCGCCACGTTGCAGGCGGCCCCGCGGGCGATCCCCTGGACCCGGGCGCCGTGATAGCCGCGCTTGGAGAACTCGACCCGTGCCGCATTCCAGATCCGCTCCGCGATGCCGGTGCGGGGGGGACCGAGACGACGCATGTTGGCGACTGAACCGTCCATACGTAAATGCTTAATCCCAGAATTGACGCGGGTCAAGTCCCCTTCCCCCGGTGGGGTGGCACCCGGATGGGTATCTTGGTGGCGGGGTAGGGTGCCGCCATGGCAGGTGAAAAGAGGACCATCCTCCACCTCGACCTCGACGCCTTCTACGCCTCGGTCGAGCAGCTCGACGACCCGGCCCTGCGCGGCCGGCCGGTCATCGTCGGGGGGCCCTCCAACCGGGGCGTGGTCTGCGCCGCCAGCTACGAGGCCCGCCGCTTTGGCGTCCGCTCGGCCATGCCGACCAGCCAGGCCCGGCGGCTCTGCCCCGAGGGCGTCTTCCTCAACCCGCGCTTCTCCCGCTACGGCGCACTCTCCGACCAGGTCTTCGGCGTCTACCGCCGCTACACGCCGCTCTGCGAGCCGCTCTCGCTCGACGAGGCCTTCCTCGACGTCACCGCCAGCCGGGCGCTCCACGGGGACGGGCCGTCGATCGCGGCCCGCATCAGGCGCGAGGTGCGCGAGGAGACCGGCCTGACGGTCTCTGCCGGCGTGGCCGAGGTGAAGCTGGCGGCCAAGATCGCCACCGACCTCGGCAAGCCGGACGGGCTCACGGTGGTGCCGCCCGGCGGCGTCGCCGCCTTCTTGGCGCCGCTGGCGGTGGGAAAGCTCTGGGGCGTCGGTGGCGTCACCGAGGCGGCGCTGCGCAGGATCGGCGTCAGCACCATCGGCGACCTGGCGCGGCTGCCCGAGTCGGCGGTGAGCGCGGCGCTGGGCGCCGACAGGGCCCGGGGGCTGCGGGCGCTGGCCCGCGGCGAGGATGAGCGCGAGGTGGTGCCGGACGAGGCGGCCAGGAGCGTCGGTGGCGAGGAGACCTTCGAGCAGGACCTCACGGGCGAGGTGGCGCTGGCCCGCGCCCTGCTCCTTCAGGCGGGGCGGGTGGGGCGCCGGCTCCGCGCGGCCCGGCTGCGTGGCCGGATCGTCACCCTCAAGGTCAAGTACGCCGACTTCACGCAGGTGACGCGCCGGGTGACGCTGGAAGCGCCGACCGACGACGACCGGCTCATCTACCGGACGGCGCGGGGGCTGCTGGCCCGCATCGAGGCGGGTCGGCCGGTCCGGCTGGCGGGCGTGACGGTCTCGGGCTTCGACGAGGAGGCCGAGGCGCCTCCGCAGCTCGACCTCTTCGGCGGACCGGCCGACGCTGGCCTGGCGGCACCGACCGGGGCGAGGCGGCGCCAGGCACTCCATGCCGCGCTCGACAAGCTGGCCGACAAGTACGGCGAGCGGACCGTGGCCCCGGCCGACCTCTCCGACCGCGGCGAGGCCGAGCGCTGGCCGGTCCACCGGCGGCGTGACCGGGAGTAGAGCCACCTCGCAGCCATTCGGGTGCGACGATCCCTCCCGGTCCGCAGGTGGTAAATTGGGTCCTTGGGGGGAAGGGCGCTGTCCGGCACCAACGACACCGAGCGCGACGCCGACGGCCTGCTGGTCACGTCGCCGGAGACGCTCGCCCTCCGCGCCAGCGAGGAGCGCTTCCGCCAGCTGGCCGAGAACGCCCGCGAGGTCCTCTGGCTGCTCGAGGTGCCGGGGGGCCGGATCTCCTACGTCAACCCGGCCTACGAAGCGATCTGGGGGCGATCCCGCCAGGCGCTCTACGAGGAACCCGAGGACTGGCACCGGTCGATCCACCCCGGCGACCGGGAGCGGGTCATCGCCGCCTACCAGGCCGCCCAGGCCACGGCCTACGACGAGGAGTACCGGATCATCCACGCCGACGGCTCGGTCCACTGGATCCGGGACCGATCCGTCCCGGTGCGCGACGCCGGCGGCACGGTCATCAGGGTGGCCGGAATCGCCGAGGAGATCACCGCCCGCAAGCACTCCGAGGAGGCGCTGCGAGCGATCAACCGTGCCCTGCTCACCCTGGGGAGGTGCAACGAGGCGCTGGTGCGGGCCCCGAGCGAGCAGGCGCTCTACGAGGAGGTCTGCCGCCTCATCGTGGAGGACGGCGGGTACCTCATGTGCTGGGTCGGCCTGGTGGAGCACGATGAGCGCCGGACCATCCGTCCGGTGGCGCACGCCGGCCTGGGCGAGGGGTACGTCGAGGCCCTCGACCTGGTCTGGTCGGACACCGAGCGCGGCCGCGGCCCGACCGGCACGGCGGCGCGCACCGGGCGGCCGGTGGTCGGCCGGGACTTCCTCACTGATCCCCTCCTGGCCCCCTGGCGCGAACAGGCGCTGAAGCGGGGGTTCCGGTCCCTGGCCGCGCTGCCCATGGTCGTCGACGGAGCTTGCCTCGGCGTGCTCACCATGCACGCCGGTGAGCCGGGCGGCTTCGGCGAGGAGGAGATCCGCTTCCTCGAGCGCCTGGCAGGGAACCTCGCCTTCGGCGTGGCGGCCCACCGCGCCCGCGAAGGGCGGGACCGGCTCACCGTGCAGCTGGCCCACGCCGATCGGCTGGTCGCCATGGGCACGCTGGCCGCCGGGGTCGCGCACGAGATCAACAACCCGCTCACCTACGTGGTGGCCGCCCTCGACCACCTCGGGGAGGTGCTCGGTGCCGCGCCAGCCGGGCTGTCGCCCGCGGCCACCCGGGACGCGCTGGCCGTGCTGGCCGAGGCGCGCGAGGGGAGCGAGCGGGTGCGCCTCATCGTCCGGGACCTGAGCACCCTCTCTCGCGTGGAGGAGACCCGCGTCGAGCGGGTGGAGCTGCTGCCGATCATCGACTTCGCGGTGAGCATGTCCCGCAACGAGCTGAAGCACCGCGCCCGGCTCGTGAAGGACTACGGCCCGGTCCCGTCGGTGCTGGCCAACGGGGCCAAGCTCGGCCAGGTCTTCCTCAACCTGCTCATCAACGCTGCCCAGGCCATCCCGCCCGGCCGGGTGGAGCTCAACGAGGTCCGCGTCACCACCGCCACCGACCCGCAGGGCCGCGCCCTGATCGAGGTCAGGGACTCCGGGACGGGCGTGGCGCCCGAGGTGGCCCGACGCCTCTTCGAGCCGTTCGTCACCACCAAGCGCGCGGGCGAGGGGACCGGGCTCGGGCTCTCGATCTGCAGGGCGGTGATCGCCTCGCTGGGAGGCGAGATCTCGTTCGAGGATGCCCCGGAGCGAGGCTCGATCTTCCGGGTCACGCTGCCGGCCGCCGGCCGGCCCGAGCCGGAGCGGCCGGCCCGGCACGCCGTCGTGGCCACCGGCGCGAGCGGGCGTCGCGGCCTGGTGGCGGTGGTCGACGACGAGCCGGGCGTGCGCCGGGCCATCACCAGGATCCTCGGCGCCGAGCACGACGTCGAGGAGTTCGACAACGCCAGGGAGCTGGCCGAACGGATCGCCGACGGCGCGCGCTACGACACCATCCTCTGCGACCTGATGATGCCCGACATGACCGGCATGGAGCTGCACGGTGTCCTGGCGCGCGCCATGCCGGAGCAGGGCGACGCCATGATCTTCATGACCGGCGGCATCTTCACCGAGGGGGCCCAGGCCTTCCTCGACGCCGTCCCCAACCCGCGCCTGGAGAAGCCGTTCGAGGCCGGGCCGCTGCGGACGCTGATCCGAAACCGGATCGGCTAGGCCGGCGGCAGCCCGGCCACGATCTCCTCGGTGACCTCCCAGAGCCTCCGCGCCAGGGCGGCGTCGTCGGCGTCGGCGCGGGGCCGGGCCAGGTTGCAGTCGGCGAAGTAGGCGCCGGTGGTGGCCGCCACGGCCGGGTGCACCGCCACGTAGACCTCGGTGGCCGCCCCCTGCGCCACGGTCTTGAGCACCAGCGGCCCGGCCAGCCCCATGGCGAAGTTGGCGATGCCGGGCATGTGCCGCCAGAGGTTGCTCATGATGACGCCGGGGTGGACGGCGTTGGCGGTCTTGCGCGTCCCTGAGAAGCGGCGCGCCAGCTCCTTGGCGAAGAGCAGGTTGGCCAGCTTCGACTGGCCGTAGTGACCCCAGGGCGTGTAGCCGGTGGCGGCGGCGAGGTCGTCGAAGAGGATGCCGGCCCGGGGGGCCATCTTGTGGGCGTCGCTGCTCAGCATCACCACCCGCCCGTCCTCGGCGAGCCGGTCGAGCAGGCCGGTGACCAGCATGAAGTGGCCGACGTGGTTGGTGAAGAGCTGCAGCTCGACGCCGAAGGCCAGCTCGCGCTTCGGCAGCGCCATGACCCCGGCGTTGCAGATGAGCGCGTCGAAGCGGTGGCCGCCGCGCTTCACCGCCTCGACGCAGGCGCGCACGCTCTGTGGGTCGGAGAGCTCGCAGGCGAAGGGCACCGCCTGCCCGCCCACCGAGAGGCAGGCCGCCCTGGCCTTCTCCAGCGTCCGCGCCGTGCCGAGCACCCTGGCGCCGCGCAGCACCAGCACCCGCATCGCCTCGAGGCCGAGTCCGGAGTTGCAGCCGGTGACGAGGACGGTTGTGCCGGCCAGCGCGAGCCCCGCGGTGACCTCCTCGGCGGTGGAGCCGTAGCCGAAGCCGCTCGGACCGTTCCCCTTGAAGTACTGGATGAGCGACACGGTGCGGCTCCTTGTTGGGGCTGTGAACGACTATCACGGTACACGACGCGCGCCCGGCCTTAAGTCTAACGCTGGGCGTCATCCTCGCCCGAAAACCTCTCAGGAGCACCACCGTGACCAGAGCCTCGCTCTTTGCCCCCGCCTCGCTCGGAAAGCTCGCGCTGAAGAACCACCTCGTCATGGCCCCCATGACCAGGAGCCGCGCCGTCGAGGCCAACACCCCCAACGCGCTGATGGCCGAGCACTACCGGCAGCGCGCCACGGCCGGCCTGATCATCACCGAGGGGACCTCGCCGTCCCCCAACGGCACCGGCTACCCCCGCATCCCCGGCCTCTGGTCGGCCGGCCAGGTGGCCGGCTGGAAGCTGGTGACCGACGCGGTGCACGCCGGCGGCGGGCGCATCGTCGTGCAGCTCATGCACACCGGGCGGGTCGGACACCCGCTCAACCTGCCGGCCGGTGGTGAGCTGCTGGCCCCCAGCGCGCTGGCGGCGCCGGGCGAGATGTACACCGACGCCGGTGGCATGAAGCCCCACCCGGTGCCGCGCGCCATGACCGACGCGGAGGTGAAGGCCGCCATCGAGGAGTACGTGGTGGCCTCGAAGAACGCCATCGCCGCCGGCTTCGACGGCGTCGAGCTGCACGGCGCCAACGGCTACCTCATGGAGCAGTTCATCAGCCCCGACACCAACCGGCGCACCGACGCCTGGGGCGGCTCGATCGAGAAGCGGCTCGGCTTCGTGCTCGAGGTGGCGAGGCGGGTGGCCGCGGCCATCGGAGGTGAGCGGGTCGGAATCAGGCTCTCGCCCTACGGCGTCAACGCCGGCATGGTCGCCTACCCGGAGCTCGACGAGACCTACCTGAAGCTGGTGCCGGCGCTGGTCGCCACCGGGATCCAGTACGTCCACCTGGTCGACCACTCGGCCATGGGGGCGCCGCCGGTCCCGGCCGCGCTCAAGCTGGCGCTGCGCAAAGCCTGGCCGCGCACCTTCATCCTGTCCGGCGGCTTCGACCGCGCCAGCGCCGAGGCGGCGCTCTCCGAGGGGCGGGCCGACCTGGTGGCTTTCGGGCGGCCGTTCCTCTCCAACCCCGACCTGGTGACGCGACTGCAGCGCGCCCTGCCGCTCAACCCGCCCGACCCCGCCACCTTCTACACGCCGGGGCCCAAGGGCTACACCGACTACCCGGTGGCCGGGTAGCTTGCTCTCAGTGGCGGAGCGGCGGATCCCCGGCGGCGGCCTTCACCCGCGACAGGATGCCGTCCATCTTCACGTCGGCCTTGGGGATGTAGCCCTGCACGCCGAGAAGCTCCGCCTCCCACTCGTACCCGTAGGCCGAGAGGATCAGCACCGGGATGGCGGCCCAGCGCGGCTCGGCCCGCATCCGCTCGATCACGCCCCAGCCGTCGATGCCCGGCATCTTCAGGTCGAGCAGCACCATCCCCGGCACCTCGCCGTCCAGCCGGACCAAGGCCTCCTCGCCGCTGGCGGCCTGCTCCACCGGGTAGCCGGCCTGCGCCAGCACCTCGCAGAGCGCGGCGCGGAAGTCGTCGTCGTCGTCGACCACCAGGATGTACTGGCCGGGGGTCACGGGGTCGCCTCGGCGCGGAGCGCGGCGGCGATCTCGGCGCCGATGCGCCTGGCCTCGTCGGCCTGCCCCGGCGGCAGCGTCACCGCGCCCACCACCGGGTGTCCGCCGCCGCCGTAGCGCTGGCAGAGCCGGGCGATGTCGTGGCTGCGCGGCACCAGCGGCCACGGGTTGGAGCCGACCGAGACCTTGGTCCGCTTCCGGTCCTCCGACACCACCACCGTGTAGCGGGCCGCCGGGAAGAGCTCGTAGGCGATGAACTTGTTGGCGCTCTCCAGCCCGGTGCCGAGCAGGTCGACCTCGACCACGCCCTGCTCCAGGCGCGCCAGGCCGCGGTAGAGCCCGATGGCCGCCTGGTGGCGGGCCAGCAGCGGCGCCAGCGGCTCGGCGGCCCAGGGAGCGTCCACGATCTGCGCCAGCGTCCGGTGGCGCATGGCCTCGATGATCCGGTCGGGCAGCGCCGGGTCCTGGGTGGCCTCCAGCAGCGTCATGAGCTTGAGGGCCGGCTCCTCGAGCCGGACCGCCACCGCGGCCGAGGGGAAGCGGGCCGCGTCGATCAGCTCGGCCCAGTGGATGAGCTCCTCGAGCCCGGCGGCCTCCCAGCCGAACCGGTCGCGCAGGGTGCGGGCGATGAAGCCGGTGCAGGAGGGGGCGGCCGGGTCCCAGAACTGCCGGGGCGATCGCCGGGCCTCGAAGACCGCCTGGTCGGCCGGCGACATGAAGGCGCTGGCGTGGTGGTCGAACCACCAGTGAAGGCCGGGGTGTGGCGAGAAGCGGAAATCGACGCAGGCGTTGAGCGGCCCGTCGAAGGCGTCGGCCGGGAAGGGATCGCCCTGGGCGTGAGCCATGGGGCGGTGGCGCACGCCGGAGAGCCGCGCCCCCTCCCGCTCGGCCATGAAGCGGCCGAAGAGGGCGGTGGAGGCGCAGCCGTCGAAGCAGTTGCCGTGGTACAGGATCGTCAGGTGCATCCGGCCGCGGAGCATAGCGGCAAGCGACGCCGCGCACCGGGCCGAACCGGGTCCGCCCCACCGGGGCCGGTCTCCGCCGCGCTCCGGGACGAGCGCGCCGGCCGCTCGCGGCCGGGCGGTAGCGGCGGGCCTGCCCCGCGAGTAGACTCACGGCGAATGGACGCCATCCGGGTCGGGGCCCTCCTCGATGACAAGAACTTCGACCTGCGCCTGAGCCTGGTGGCCGGCAAGCAGGGGCTCTCGCGCCGCGTCGCCTCGACCCGAATCCAGAAGCCGGGGCTGGTGCTGGCCGGCTTCACCGAGTACCTGCACGGCGAGCGGGTGCAGATCTTCGGCAACACCGAGATGAGCTTCCTCGCCACCCTGCCGGTCGAGCAGGTGCGCGAGGCCATGCGCCGCTTCTTCGGCGAGGACGTCGCCTGCCTGATCGTCACCAAGGGGATCCAGCCGACCCCGGAGATGGTCGCCGCCGCCGACGAGTTCGCGGTGCCGCTGCTGCGCACCAGCCACGTCTCCTCCAGCTTCATCGAGCAGATCCAGAGCTACCTCGAGGACGTGCTCACCGCGCAGACCTCGATGCACGGCGTGCTGCTCGACGTCTTCGGGGTCGGCATCCTGCTGCTCGGCAAGTCGGGCATCGGCAAGAGCGAGATCGCGCTCGACCTGATCATGCGCGGGCACCGGCTGGTGGCCGACGACATCGTCGACGTCAAGCGCCGCTCGTTCAAGGCGGTCTACGGCGCCGGCTCCGAGATCATCAAGCACCACATGGAGATCCGCGGCCTGGGCATCATCAACATCAAGGACCTCTTCGGGGTGGCCTCGATCCGCGAGCGCAAGAAGATCGAGATCGTCATGGAGCTGGTGGAGTGGGACCCCAGCGTCGAGTACGACCGGCTCGGCGTCGAGGACCGCAAGTACCGCATCCTCGAGGTCGAGGTCCCCATGCTGGTGGTCCCGGTCCGTCCCGGCCGCAACATGACCACCATCATCGAGGTGGCCGCCCGCAACCACCTGCTCAAGCAGCAGGGGCACCACTCGGCGCTGGAGTTCCAGGAGCGGCTCAACCGGGCCATCGCCCTCTCGCCCGGGGCGCGCCCCGGCGAATCGGACGTCGAGTGACCGTCGCCGCCCCGCCGCCGTCGGCCCCGGCTGGCCCGGCCGGCCCGCAGCTGGTGATCATCACCGGGGTATCCGGGTCGGGGAAGTCCACGGCGCTGCGGGCCCTCGAGGACTCCGGCTTCTACTGCGTCGACAACCTCCCCATCGTGCTGCTGGAGAAGCTGCTGCAGCTCTCCGGCCACACCGCCGGCGAGGTCTCGCGCATCGCCGCGGTGGTCGACGCCCGCGACGTCCGCTTCCTGCCCGAGGCGCCGCGCATCCTCGGCGAGCTGCGGAAGCTCGGCATCCCCCTCACCGTCCTCTTCCTCGACGCCACCGACGAGTCGCTGGTGCGCCGCTACTCCGAGACCCGGCGCCGCCACCCGCTCTCGGGCGACACGGGGACGGTCCTCGACGGCGTGGCCGCCGAGCGCCAGGCCCTGGCCGGGCTCCACGCCGTGGCCGACGAGGTCGTCGACACCACCAACCTCAACGTCCACGACCTCAAGCGGCTGGTGGGCAAGCGCTTCGTCTCCGGCGAGGGGGCCAAGCTCGGCGTCACGGTGGTCTCCTTCGGCTTTCGCTACGGCATCCCGGCCCACTCCGACCTGGTGCTCGACGTCCGCTTCCTGCCCAACCCGTACTTCATCCCCGAGCTGCGTTCGCGGGTCGGGACCGAGCCGGCGGTGCGCGACTTCGTGCTGTCCCAGCCCGACGCCCAGGCCTTCCTCGACCGGCTCTACGACTTCGGGGGCTTCCTGCTGCCGCGCTACAAGGCCGAGGGGAAGAGCTACCTGACCATCGCCATCGGCTGCACCGGCGGCAAGCACCGCTCGGTGGCCATCGCCGGCGAGCTGGCCCGGCGGCTCGAAGCTGCCGGCCAGGCGGTCCGCCTCTGGCATCGAGACATCGAGAAGGAGTAGGTTCCCGCCCCGCCATGGTCGGACTCGTCATCGCAACGCACGGGCAGCTGGCAGCGGAGCTGCTCCGCACCGCCGAGGGCATCGTCGGCCAGGTGCCGAACGTCACCGCCGTCTCGGTCGACTCCGCCACCTCGGTCGAGGAGGCGCGGGCCCGCCTGGCCACGGCCATCCACCGGGTGGGGACCGACGGCGAGGGGGTGCTGGTGCTCACCGACATGTTCGGCGGCACGCCCGCCAACCTGGCGCTCACCTTCCTCGATGAGCAGATCGAGGTGGTGACCGGCGTCAACCTGCCCATGCTGATGAAGCTCGCCAACACCCGCGGCAACGGGCTGGCGGCCGCCGCCGAGCTGGCCACGGCGCAGGGGCAGAAGAACATCACCCTGGCCAGCGCGCTGCTGCGAGCCCGCGCCCAGTCGGGCCGCTGAGCGGGGGCGCCGGGTGATCCCCCTCGTCCGCGTCGACAACCGGCTGCTGCACGGGCAGGTGCTGGAGGCCTGGATGCCGAGGCTGGGGGCGACCACCGTGGTGGTGGCCGACGACGAGGCGGCCCTGAGCCCGCTGGCGCGCGCCGCCATGACCCTCTGCGTCCCCTGCGAGATCCCGGCCCGCATCGAGAAGCTGGCGGCCGTCGACTTCGCCGCGCTGGCCGACTCCACGGCGGTGGTGCTGCTGCTGGTGCGCGACGTGGCCGGGCTGGTCGAGGCCACGACGCGGGGGCTCACCCCGGCGCGGGCGCCGCTCCTCAACCTCGGCAACGTCCACTTCGCCACGGGGCGCCGCCCCGTCACCCCCTCGGTCTACCTGACCGGGGAGGAGCTGGAGGCCCTGAAGCGGCTGGCCGCGGCCGGGTTCAGGATCGAGGCCCGCGCCGTGCCCACCGAGGCGCCGGTGGGGCTGGACGAGCTCGAGCGCCGGTACGCCGCCGCCCGATAGGCTAGACTCCGCTCCATCGTGGGTTACCTCCTCCTCGGCATCGTGGCCGGGCTGGCTGCAGTGGAGCGCAAGGGCTTCCTGCAGGCCATGCTCTCCCGGCCCATCGCGCTGGCCCCCCTCACCGGGCTGGTGCTCGGCGACGTCGCCGGCGGGCTGGCGGTGGCGGCGCCGCTCGAGCTGCTCTGGCTCGGCGCCGTCAACCTGGGCGCGGCGCTGCCGGTCCACGAGGCGCTGGGCACGGTGGCGGTGGCCGGCGGCGCGGTGCTGGCGGGGCAGGCGCTCGGCACCGGCGTGACCCCGGCGCTGGCGGTGCTGGCGCTGCTGGCCGGGGCGCCGATGGCGCTGCTGGGCCGGCGCGCCGATCGCCTCGTGGAGCAGGGCAACGAGCGGCTGGCCCTCTTCGCCGAGGAGGCGCTGCGACGCCACCACCCGCACGTGGCGGTCCGGCTCAACCTGGCCGGGCTGGCCATGCCCTTCGCCATCGCCGCGGTGCTGGCACCGGCCGGCGCGCTGGTGGCCAGCACGCTGGCGGTCTGGGTGGTGCGGGCCGCGCCGCAGCTCGACGGCCCGCTGCGGGTCGGCTGGTGGGCCTTCTGCGGCCTGGCCTGCGCCGCCGGCGCCAGGGCGCTCCGGGCCAGGCGCGCCGGGGCCATCTTCTCGGTCTCGGCGGCGGCGGCGCTGCTGCTCGGGATGGTGCTGCGGGTGTCGCCATGACCATCCGCCTCCGCACCCGGGCCCACGTCTTCTGGCGCTGCCTCTTCCTGCAGGCGGCCTGGAACCGGCGCGGCATGCAGAACCTCGGCTTCGCCTATGCCATCGAGCCGGCGCTCGACGCACTCTACGAGGACCCGGTCCGGCGCGAGGAGGCGCTGGCCCGGCACCTGGGCTTCTTCAACTGCCACCCCTACATGGCGGCCGCCATCCTCGGCGGCGCCATCCACCACGAGGAGCGGGTGGCCGCCGGCGAGGAACCCGGGGCCGCGCCGCTATCCTACAAGGCGACGCTGCAGGGTCCGCTGGCCGCCGTCGGCGACGGCTTCTTCTGGACCGCGCTGCGCCCCTTCTTCGGCGCCATGGCGGCGCTGGGGGCGCTGGTGGCCGGCTGGCCCGCCGTGGTCGCGGCGGTGCTGCTCTACAACCTGGTCCACTTCACGCTGCGCGCCGTGCTCTTCGGCGCCGGCTACCGGCAGGGCGACGCGGTGGTCGGGGTCATCGCCAACCTGGCGCTGCCTCGCGTGGCCGAGCACCTGCGGTCGGCCGGGGTGGCGCTCTGCGGCGCCGCCGCCGCGGCGGTGGCGCTGCGGGCCAGCGGCGTGGCGCCGGGCACCGAGAACGCGGCGGTGCTGGTGGTGGCGGCGGCCGCGGGCGCCGGCTACCTGGCGCTGGCCAAGGGCACCCCGCTCTTCCCGGCCGCCTACCTGGTGGCGCTGTCCGGTACCATCATGGCGGCCGTGACCGGCTGGGACGGGAGACCCTGAGCATGGCGCGGCTGGAGCAGATCTTCACGATCGTCAACTCGCTGGGGCTCCACGCCCGGCCGGCCTCGCAGCTGGTGCAGATCGCCAACCGGCACAAGTGCGAGGTGCACCTCATCAAGGACGGCAACTCGGTCAACGCCAAGAGCATCATGGGGGTGCTCACCCTGGCGGCGGCGCGCGGCTCCAAGCTGACCGTCACCTGCGACGGCGACGACGCCGAGTCGGCCCTGGCGGCCATGGGTGCGCTCATCGCCGCCGGCTTCGGGGAGAAGTAGGAGACCACCACCATGGCGGCCGGCACCACCACCTTGAACGGCATCGGCGCCTCGCCCGGCATCGCCATCGGGCGCTGCTGGCCGATCGATCGGCGCAAGGTGCGGACGCCCAAGCGCCGGCTCGGCCCCGACGAGATCGAGCCGGAGCTGGCCCGCTTCCGCGTGGCCCTCGAGATCTCCGAGCAGCAGCTCGACGAGGTGCGACGCAAGGTCACCGCCACCGAGGGGACCGGCGCCAGCGAGCACGTCGCCATCATCGACATCCACCGGCTCATGCTCAGGGACGAGATGCTGGTCCTCGAGGTGCAGAAGCTGATCCGCGAGGAGCGGCTCAACGCCGAGTGGTCGATCAAGCGGGCGGTGCGGAAGATCAAGGGGGCCTTCGCCGCCGACGCCGACGAGTACTTCAAGGAGCGGCGCGCCGACGTCGACTACGTCGGCGAGCGGATCATCAAGAACCTGCTCGGCCAGCAGGTCGACGTCGAGGAGCTGCCGCCGGAGGGGGCCATCATCGTGGCCAATGACCTGACCCCGGCCGACACCGCGCTGCTGCTCCACGAGCGCAAGGTCGGGGCCTTCGTCACCGACGCCGGGGCCAAGACCAGCCACACCGCCATCGTGGCCCGCGCCCTCGAGGTGCCGGCGGTGGTGGCGGTCGGCAAGATCACCACCCTGGCCGACCGGGGCGACTGGATCGTCGTCGACGGCACCAGCGGCGTGGTCATCATCAACCCGACGCCGGGGGAGCGGGCCGACTACGAGGCCGCCCGGCAGCGCTTCCTCGCCACCGAGAGCGACCTGCTCCGCACCCGCGAGCTGCCGGCCACCACGCTCGACGGGGTCACCGTCACGCTGGCCGGCAACATCGAGTTCGCAGAGGAGGTCCCCAGCCTGCTCAGCCACGGCGGCGAGGCGGTCGGCCTCTACCGGACCGAGTTCCTCTACCTGCAGCGCGACCGGCTGCCGACCGAGGAGGAGCACTACCAGGACTACCGGCGGGTGCTGGAGGCGCTTTCGCCGCGCACCGTCACCATCCGCACCTTCGACCTCGGCGGCGACAAGCTGCCGTCCGGCCTCAAGGCCCACGCCGAGAACCCGGCCATGGGGCTCAGAGCCATCCGCTACTGCCTGCGCCAGCCCGACATGTTCCGCAGCCAGCTCCGGGCCCTGCTGCGGGCCTCGGTGCACGGCCGGCTCCGGCTCATGTTCCCCATGATCTCCGGGGTGGCCGAGTTGCGGGCCGCCAGGAAGGTGCTGGTCGAGGTGCGCGAGGAGCTGGCGGCGGAGGGGCACGACCTGCCGCTGCCGCCGCTCGGCATCATGATCGAGCTCCCCAGCGCCGCGCTCATGGCCGACCGCCTGGCCCGCGAGGTCGACTTCTTCAGCATCGGCACCAACGACCTGATCCAGTACACCATCGGCATCGACCGGCAGAACAAGGACGTCGCCTACCTCTACCGGCCGCTCCACCTCTCGGTGCTGCGGCTCCTGAAGCAGGTCTGCGACGCCGGCCGGGAGGCGGGCATCCCGGTCTCGATGTGCGGCGAGATGGCGGGCGAGCCGCTCAACGCCCTGGTGCTGCTCGGGCTCGGCGTCACCGAGCTCTCCATGAACGGCCCCTCGATCCCGCTCGTGAAGCGTGTGGTGCGGGCGGCGCGGGCCGAGGACGGCCGGGCGCTGGTGGCGCGGATGCTGGCGCTGACCCAGGCCGACGACATCGAGCGCGAGGTTCGCGACGAGATGAACCGGCGCTTCGGCGCGCTCATGGAGCACGACGCCACGGTCGGCCCGGTCTCGGGGTAGCGGCGGTCTCACCCTCCGCTGCGACGGAGGGGCGGCGCCGCGTCCGTCATGTTGACAGGCACGGTCGCGGGCGCTTAGGTTGCGTCCCTTTCGTGCTTCCCGGGAGCCGCGCCATGTCCGCCACTGATTTCCTCTTCACCTCGGAGTCCGTCACCGAGGGCCATCCAGACAAGATGGCCGACCAGATCTCCGACGCCGTCCTCGACGCGGTCCTCAAGCAGGATCCGAAGGGGCGGGTGGCCTGCGAAACGCTGCTCAAGACCGGCTACGTCATGCTGGCCGGCGAGATCACC
>JANYBC010000106.1 GCA_025360965.1 Anaeromyxobacter sp.
CAAGCTACTTCTTGTGGCAGGCGCCGCAGCGGCCGTTGGTGATCGTCGACGGGACGCGCAGGAAGAAGGCGTTCGAGCCTAAGTTCTCCAGGTGGGGCTGGTGGCAGCTGCCGCACTCCATCGAGGCGGTGCCGACGCCGCCGTAGAGCTTGATGTAGTTGCCGGCCGCGGGGACCGAGCCGCCGGTCACGCAGAGGGTGAGGCCGAGGCAGCCAGCGTTCGTGGCGGTGCCGTACTCGGCGGCCGTGGCGAGCGAGGTCACGCCGCCGGAGATCTGACCGGCGAACGGGATGGCGACCGGGTGCTGACCGTTCAGGTTGGTCATCCAGGTCGTGCCGCGCAGGAAGACGTTGGAGCCGACCGTCGACAGGGTGCCGGCGCCCGGGAGCATGTTGGCGGCGGGGGTGATGAGCGAGGCGCCGGTGACGGCGTTGGTGATGACGTTCAGGGCGATCGAGCCGTCGTGGCAGGAGAGGCAGCGCGAGGTGCCGGAGTTGGTGGTGTAGTTGTTGATCTGGGCCGGCAGCGGGGTGCCGTTCGAGGTCGTGTTCGGGCTGGTGAAGCCGTTGTTGCCAACCACCGGCGCCTGGCGGGCCCAGAGGGTGCCGGCGGTGGTGTTGGCGTCGTGGACCAGGTGGCAGAACTTGCAGAGGTCGACGGTGCCGTCGTTGGTGTGCGGGCTGGTCTGGTTGTTGTTGGCGCTCAGGTTGTGCTTGGTGTTGATGATGGTGGCCGAGGCCAGGGTCGGGATGGCGAGGGCCACCACGAAGAGGACCTTGAGAGCGTTGCGCATGAAGTGCTTCCTCCGTTGTTCGGGGTGAGCCCCCGGTTGACCGGGCCGGAAGGCGAGCTACTTCCGCCCGGACCGTTGAAGCGTGAGCGCCGTGCTGGCCGCGGTGGTTGTGATTGGCCGTTCCATAGCAACCCGGATGCCAGCCTCGGCCCCCGGTATTGCTCGGCTATTCCTGCCTGGGAACGGGGTCGGTTGGGCTCGAACACCCAGCCATGGGGCATCTGCCCCACGCGCCGGGGACGCTACTTCCCGGGGGCCGTGGCGGCCGGCGCTGCCGGCGGAGCGCCGGGCGTGGCCGCCGCGCCGGGCGCGGGAGCCGGCGCGGCCACGTCGAGGAACTCGTAGACGTTGATCCTCGGCAGGCGCATCCCCATCTCGCCGACGTAGATGTACTTGCCGGCCGGGTCGATGGCGACCGGACCCGGGAGATCGAAGTACTCGACCAGGTTGGCCTTGCCACCGAAGTACATGAGGAGCTGGGCCTGCTGGTTGAACATCTGAACGGCCCCGGTGTCGCCGTCGGCGACGTAGACGATGCCCCGCTTGTCGACCGCGATCCCCTTGGGGCGGGAGAACTTGCCGAGCCCCTCGCCAGCCTCGCCGAAGAAGCGGACCACGTTCCCCTCCGGATCGAAGACCTGGATCCGGAAGTTGAGGGTGTCGACGACGTAGAGGTTTCCTTCCAGGTCGACGGCCAGGTGGGAGGGGAAGTTGAACTGGCCCGGCGCCTCGCCGCGGGTGCCGATGGTGCGCAGCAGCTTGCCCTGGAGGCTGTAGACCATGATCCGGTGGTTCGACGAGGCCGGCCCCGACCCGTCGGCGACGTAGACCAGCTGCCGCTTGGCGTCGATGGCCAGGCCGGTGGGCCGCTCCGCCTCGCCGCCGAATTGGCGCTGCAGCCGCCCTTCGGGGCTGAAGACGCGGACGCGGCGGGCCTGGGGCTCGCTCACGTAGACGTTGCCGGCCTGATCGAGCGCCAGGCTGAAGGGCTGGATGAAGGCGGCGTCGCTGGTGAGATTGGCCCCCTTCCCGAGCTTGAAGTCGAGCCAGAAGACCTGTCCGAAGGACTGGTCGACCACGTAGAGCCGGTTGCCGTCCGGGCTCACGGCCAGGGCCATGGGCTGGCGGAAGTAGATGGGCTCGGTGCCGAGCAGCGCCCGCTGGAAGGCCGGCCAGCCGGAGGTCTCCACGTCGGCGCTGGAGGTGATGGTCCGGGCGAACTTGATGCGCGCCACGTCCGGCTCCGGAGGCCAGCGGACGCTGGAGGGACGGGGCGGGGTGGCGCAGCCGGCGGCGAGGGCGACGGCCAGGGCCAGCAGGGGGAGGCGGCGGGGGAAGAGCGGCATGTGGCGACTCCTGGTGGTGCGCGAGGCGGAGACGGGGCTCACGGCGAGTGCGGCGAAGGGGCGGCGCGGAGCACCGCCTCGCGGTCGATCGAGATCCGGGCCGCGCTCCTCAGCCGGGAGAGGGCGGACTCGAGCGCGCGCTGGCCGGCCTCGACCCGGACCCGGGCGTTCACCTGGGCGCGCACCTCGTCGAGCGGCCGGATCCGCTCCGCTCGGATGGCCTGGCAGCGGAGCAGGTACTGGACGCCGCCTCCGGCCACCGGCCCGGTCAGCTCGCCCGGGGGGGCGTCGCGGACCGCCCGGATCATCGGGGCCTGGGCCGGATCGCGTTCCATGGCCGCCAGCGAGTCGAAGGAGACGTCTCCCAGGTCGCCGCCGAGGGCGGCGCTGGCCGAGTCGACGCTGACGGCCCTGGCCACGGCCGCGAAGGGCTCGCCCGCCTCGAGGCGGCGCCGGGCCGCCGCGGCGTCGGTCGCCGTCCTCAGCACGATGGCGAGGCAGGGGCGCGAGGCCCCGACCCGGAACTCCTGCTGGTGCGCCCGGTGCCACTCGACCAGCTCCTGCTCGGAGGGGGGCGGCGCCCCCTCCCGGATCGACTGGGCGAAGGCGTTGGCGAGGGCCTCACGCCGCAAGGAGGCCACCTCGGCCTGGGCGGCCGGGAGCTTGTCGGTCCCGGTGCGGACCGCCTCGGCCTCGATGAGCAGGTCGTCGATCATGGAGTTGGCCATCTCGACCTTCACGGTGGCCCCGAAGGCGTGCCCCTGTGGCCGCCCCCTGAACACCTCCTCGACGTGGGCGATCAGCTCACGGTAGAGGAGCGGCCGGCCGGTCACGGTGGCGATGACCCGGTCCCCCTGGGCCAGCTCGGTCGAGCTCCCGGTGGAGAGGAGGAAGGGCTCGTCGAGCTTCACCTTCTCCCGGGCGCGGAGCTGCTCGACCAGGTGCTTGCGGGTGGCCCCCTGCAGCTGCTGGCGCGCGAAGCCGACCAGGCTCTCCCGGCGCTGCTGGAACTCCGCCTCGGTGCCGACGGTGCGGGCGCTGACCTGCACCAGGGCGAAGCCGAGCTCGAGCGGCGCTGGACCGACCAGCTCCCCGAGCGGGGCTGCGAAGGCCACCGCGGCGATGGGGGCCGGGAGCCCGCCGCGGCTGCGCAGGCCCATGTCGCCGCCGTTCCTGGCCGACTCGGCGTGGAGCGAGTTCTTGGCCTCCTGCATGAAGCTCCCACCGTTCTCGATGCGAGCGCGGGCGGCGTCGCCGGAGGCCTTGGTCGTGAAGACCAGCAGCTTGAAGCGGACCGAGTCGGCGTTGAGGTGGAAGAGGCCGCGGAGGGTCTCGTCGTCCGGGGTGATCCCCTCGAAGACCGAGGCCAGGTAGAGCTTGCCGGCGGCTCGCCGCCGCGCCTCGTCCACCTGGGCGGCCAGCGACGGGGGGAGGGCCAGCTTGCGCCGCTCGGCCTCGGCGGCCAGCAGGGCCTCGTCGACCAGCCCGGCGGCCACCAGCTCCGCGGAGAGCTGTTCGCCGCGTTGCCTGCGGGCGCCGAGCCGATCGTGCAGCTCGCGCGTCGAGATGCGGACCCCGTCGACGGTGGCCACGGTGGCCCCGTCGGCCGGGGAGGCGGACAGCAACAGCGCGAGCAGCAGCGTGAGGCTCAAGGCGTCACTCCTCGACCAGGGGGTGGAAGCGGCCGCAGGCTAGCGCACGGGCGGCGAGCCGTCGCCAGATCCCGAGCCTCCCGAGCCGGAGCCGCCGCTGCCGCCGCTGCCGCCCGAACCGGCCCCGCCCGCTCCAGCGCCACCGGACCCGGCGCCACCAGAGCCCGCGTCGCCGGAGCCGGCGGCGCCCGAGGACGGGTCGGCGCCGGGCGTGCGGGAGCGGGAGATGATGTTCTTCAGGTTCGGGTTCTTGCCGGTCTTGTCGCCGTGGCAGCCATCGCAGGACTCCAGCGAGGTGTTCCCCAGGTAGAAGAACCTGGGGAAGTCGGAGCCGTGCGGGTTGTGGCAGCTGGCGCAGGAGAAGGGGCGGTCCGGCTTGCGCGGGTCGTTCAGCCTGGGTCCGCCGACGGTGTGGCCGCGCGAGCTGATGGAGGAGACATGCCGGCCGTCCTTCTGCTCGGCGTGGCAGCCGATGCAGAGGTCGTTGGTCTTCCTGGTCAGCAGGAAGCGGTTGGCCGTGCCGTGCGGATCGTGGCAGCCGGTGCAGCCGTAGCGCTCCAGCGCGGCGTGCTTCACCTTGCCGGCGTCGACCGGGGTCTGGTGGCAGGCCTGGCAGGACTTCTTCCCTTCGCCGCCCTTGAGCAGGTGGCGGTTCGGGCCGCCGTGCGACATGTGGCACTGGTCGCAGCCCT
This sequence comes from Anaeromyxobacter sp., assembly GCA_025360965.1. Lineage (GTDB taxonomy): Bacteria > Myxococcota > Myxococcia > Myxococcales > Anaeromyxobacteraceae > JADKCZ01. The sequence continues at coordinate 4,484 of JANYBC010000106.1, forward strand.
TCTCCAGCGGCTTGTGGATCACCTTTCGGCCGGTCAGGTCGTCCTGGTGGCACTTGAAGCAGGTGCCGGCCGACGTCGCCGCGGCCAGCAGCTTCGGCTGGTCCGAGCTGTGCGGGTCGTGGCAGACCGCGCAATCACCGGCGATGACGGCGGTGTGCGGGAAGCGGGACTTGTCCTGGCGCTCGTGGCAGCCGTTGCAGAGGTCGAGGGCGTTCTTCTTGAGCAGCTTGAGGTTGTCGCTGGAGTGGCCGATCTCGTGGCAGAGGCCGCAGTCGTTCTTCTGCGTGATGACCTTGTGCACCACCGGCTTCGACAGGTCGATCCGGTAGGAGGCGGTCGGCGTGCCCTTGCCGGTGGGGGCCTTCGCGTCATGGCACTTCTGGCAGAAGGCCGTGCCGGAGCCGGTGATCATGTTCGGGTTGTCGCTGCCGTGGGGGTTGTGGCAGTCGAGGCAGAGCCCCTCGGCGACCGGCGCGTGGCGGACCGGCTTGGCCAGCAGCGGCTCGACCTCGTGGCACTCGAGGCAGAGCTTTTCGCGCGGCAGCTTGATGAGCTTCGGGTAGGCCGACGAGTGGGCCTCGTGGCACGAGAGGCAGGAACCCTGGCGGACCGCGGTGTGGACCGACTTCGACTGGTCCATCCGCTTGTGGCAGCCGTAGCAGAGGTCGGGCTCGGTCCTGACCAGCGACCACTTGCTGGCCGACTTCGACTGGCACTTGCCCTTCTCGGCGAGCGACGGGCGGTGACAGGCGGTGCAGTCGTTCTTCACCAACGACGGGTGCACGAAGCGCTTGGCGGTCAGGGCGGCGTGGCAGTTGGTGCAGCGCTCGGCCGGCGCGGCGGGGAGGGCGGGGGAGGCGCCCTTGGGCGCGGCCAGGACCGGCGGCGGCGGCAGCGGCACGTCGGCGTCGCGGGCGGTGGCGGGGCGGGCGGCGGTGGCCGGGGCGGGCGCCTTGGCCGGCGGCTTGGCCTCCTTGAGCGGCGCCTGGGCGAGCGCGGTCGGCGCGAACGCCAGCAAAGCGGCGACGACGAGCACCAGACGGGCGGAAACGGCGAGCCAAACGGGGCTCTTGGCAAATTTCATGTGTGCTGCGCCCCTCGTGCAAGCCGGGTGCCGCTAAGTCCCTGTAGAGACTGCCCGCCCGGCGAGGGCCCGGGAGCCCGACTCCATGCGGGGATGGGCCCGTTTAGGCCGGACCTGCGGCATCCTGCCGCGCTCAGGGCAGCACGCACCGGATTCGCTGGCCCGCACCGATAGGGGTCAAATCACGCAACGGTTGCGTGTTTTCACCCGCTTGTCTGGAAGAATATGGCGTCCAAACAAGCGAGCTTCCCTGGGGCGGGGGTCTCTGGGATGATGGCGGCCATCCTCAGCAGACCGCCCCCCGGCATGCCAACCCTGAAAACGATCTTCGGCAGGCTCGACGCCAGCCTTCGCGCCCGCATTCTCATCCCCACGTCCGTCCTCTTCGGGCTGACGCTCTCGGCGATGGTGGCCGGCGCGGTCCAGTCCTATGGCGCCGGCATGGAGCGTGGCCGGCAGGAGCGCGCCGAGATCTTCGCGCACATGGTGGCGACCGGGGTCTCCAACGTGATGCTCTCCGGCCAGCCGCAGGCCGTGCCCCAGCTCCTCGAGTCGCTGGTCTCGCACCGCAGCGACCTGATCACGGCCTCGCTCATCGCCCCGAGCGGCCAGGTCTCG
>JANYBC010000077.1 GCA_025360965.1 Anaeromyxobacter sp.
TCGGCGCCGTGGCCGCGGCCGACTTCACCGGGGGTGGCGGCGCTGGAGGCGGCGCCGCCGCCGCCGCGATCGCCGCAGGCGGCCTGGCCGTGGCCGGGATCGGCGTGGGGACCGGGGTCGGGGGGCGCGCCGCCGCCAGGCGGGCCCTGTCGTTCACTTCTCGTGAAGGCTGTCCATGGAGCAGGAAGGCCGAGAGCGCGCCCAGGTTGCCGCCCGAGACGGCCCCGCCCATGATCCGGACGCTCCCCTCGCGCAGCAGGGCGCCGCGCCGGACGTCGTAGACGGCGCCGACCAGGAAGGGGGCGTCGCCTTCGACCACCCGGGTGGTCACCACCAGGCGGTCGGCACCGAGCCAGGCGCCGGCCTTGACGAGCGCGCCGGCCCGGTCGCCCGGCGGGAGGGCCAGCGCCGGCCCGTTGGGGATGCGGACCGCCTCGGCCAGCGCGAAGTCGAGCGTCACGGTCCGGTCCTCAACCGCAAGATCGGCGGTCACCGACGGCGGCCGCAGCTCACCGGCGGCGCCGGCCACCCGGTAGCTGCCGGCCGGCATCACCAGCGTGACCGGTGACGGTCCGACGTCGCGCCCCCCCACGTAGATGGTCCCGGCGCGCCCCCGCGCCGTCACCGTGAGCCGCCGCTTGGGCAGGGCCCGCACCCGGGCCCGAAGCTCGTCGAAGTGGGCGCGGAAGCCGGGGGCGTAGAGCATGGGTTCGAGCTGGTGCGAGGCGTCGACCTTGAGCACCGCCACCTGCGTCGCCTCCGACTCGTCGCGCTGGCCGACGGTGAGCTGGACGTGGGAGAGCCGCATCATGGCGCGGGTCCACTGCTGCCAGACCCCCTCGCTCTCCGGCAGCTCCTCGAGGTCGGCCACGATGGCGCGCAGCGTCCGCTCGGCGCTCTCGTACTCGCCGTTCTGGTAGACGGCCAGCGCGCCGTTGAAGGCCCGGTCGAGCTCGGCGGCGGTGGCGTTGCCGGTGCGGCCCTGCAGCCTGGCGCGCATCTCGCCGGCCTGGAGCACGCCCGGGACCCGCTCGGCGCAGGCGGCGCGGAGCTGGTGGGTCAACTCGATCAGGTCGAGGTCGAGGGCCGCCGGCTCGTGGACCGCCAGCACGGCGACCCGCTCGCCGCCGCGGACGGGCGCCAGCAGGGCGAGCGCGGTCAGGGCGGCGAGGGCGGTCATGGTGTCGGCAGCGGGGTGGCGCTGTTGCCGGTGTTGCGCGGGTCGTGGGCCGACTTGGGCCATGGGGCGGAGCCGTCGAGGTGGCCGTCGAGGATCACCGCGTAGAGCTTGCCGTTGGCGGCCGTGAGGTAACCGGTGGAGCGGTCGGCGCCGGCCGGGGTGAAGAGGTTGGGGGCGCGCAGCGGGATGGCGGCGGGGGAGAGCTGGGTGGTCCAGCGGAGCGAGCCGGCGGCGTCGAGAGCGGAGAGGTTGCCGCGCGTGTCGGCCACCACCAGCGCGTCGGCGCCGGTCATCGAGAGCGGAGTCAGCGGTGTCCCGGGCAGGGCGACGCTGCGCCAGCGGAGCGCTCCGGCGCTGGTCCAGGCCGAGAGCGTCTTGCCCTTCTCCGGGATCACCACGTCGTTGTTGGCCAGCACCACAGGGCCGTCGGAGGGGACGTCGGGAGGGGCGAGCGTGGTGGGGGTGCCGTCGGGGGAGATGGAGAGGAGGGCGCCGGCGGTGCCCAAGTCGAGGGGCACAAGAACTTCCCCTGTCGAGCGGATCGCCATCGGTACCGACACGGGTGAGCTTGCATGCGTCGGCGCCGGCCAGTTCTCGACCACAAAGCCCCCCGGGTTGAGTGAGATTGAATGGATGTTGCTGCCTTCCGCACCGAGGTACTTGTCACCGCTGCAAACGCCTGGGACAAAGATGGTCCCGGGGTAGACGGTAGTTGACCGGCATGACCCACTGACAACCGACATGAATACGCCCATAGAAGATGCGGCGAACGGCGTTCCGCCGCCAAGCAATGCCACCCCCTTCACCGCGGCGCCCGTGTCGCACACCATCTCCACCGGTAGCAGCGGATCCCCCGGCACGCGATAGACCTTCCCGTCGTCGCTCGGGACCCAGACTCCGGCGCTCCCGACCACCACCGGCGCCGTCAGCGCCCCGGCTCCGACCGCCACCGGCGCCCGCTGCGCCGAGCCGTCCGGCTTGACGAAGTAGAGCCTGGCGTCGCTGGCGCCGAAGATGGCCGTCCCCTGCGCGTCGACCGCCACCGCCCCAGGCACCGGCACCGGTGAGGCCCCCGGCGCGACCTCGACGGCCCAGCGCAGCCGCGTCACCAGCCCTGCCGACCGCGACGCCGAGCTGGTGTTCCCCGCCCCATCCCGCGCCTCGACGGTGACCTCGACGGTCCGCTCGAAGGCGGCGAAGGGCCAGTTCATGAGCGGCAGGTCGGCCCGCCAGGCCCCACCCTGCAGGACCAGCGGCACGGTGACGCCGGGCGCCAGGTCGAGGCGCGCCGTCACCGCGACCAGCCGGGCGTCGTCATGCGCCCAGGCCGCCACCGCCAGCGTCGAGTCGCGCAGGCAGGGGGCGGGGCAGCTGACCGTGACGGTGTCGAGCACCGGCGGCGTTGCGTCGGCCCAGCAGACGCCCCCCGCCGCGCAGTAGCTCCCGGCGCCGCACTCCGCGTCAACGGCGCAGCGGCCGCGCGGGGCGGGCGACCCGCACCCGGCCGCCCCCAGCGCCACCGCCAACACCGCACCCAGCTTCACGACGAGCCGCCTCATCACGCACCTCGATCAGAACGCGAACCAGACCACCGCGCCGCCGGCCAGCGCCGCCCCGCCACCGCCGAGCGCCGCCGCGCCCTGGCCCCGCTTCTTCTCCCAGGCGCCGTTGGCCGCCAGCCAGGCCTCCGGGGTGGCGGCCGCGTCGGCCTTGCGGGCCTGGTCGCGCGCCTGGACGGCGAGCACCAGCCCGGCGGCCAGCGCCGCCGCCCCTCCCACCGCCAGCGCCACGGCGGTCGGCTTCACCCAGGAGGGACGGGCCACGCCGGCCTCCCGCCGCATAGCGCGGAGCGCCTCGCTGAGCGGCCCGACCGGATCGGCGCCGGTCGGCACCGAGAACTGCCGTCGCGCCAGTTCCTCCTCGGAGGCCGAGGTGAGGACCAGCGCGTAACCGCTCCCGTCGGAGGCGCCGGTCGCAACCGCGGAGACGGCGCGCTCCAGCCCGGCCCGCGCCGCCGCCCGCGCCGCCTCGGCCGGGGACTCGCAGGGAACGCCGTAGTCGAGCAGCTCCTTGCCGAGCGACCGCCCGGCCTCCAGCAGCGCCTCGGGGCGCGCCAGGGCCGGGTCACCGGCCAGGACCGGCCGGCAGAGCAGCAGGCGGTCGCCGGCGGCGCCGAGCGAGAGCGCGAGGAGCAGGCCTGTGGTCAGGGGCATGGCTGGCCTCGACCTCCACGACACGAGGTGCTGGGACTCCCCGTCTTCATCATGAAACAGCGGTCTGTGCAAGGAGCGTGCGGCCGGCATTTCGCTGGAAATGCGAGCCTGACCCCTCTTTCGGGGCGTCCGCGGCGCGGACCTCATGTCCGCCGCACGGCCGCTCGTCCTGTCCTCCCCTGGCGTGATCCGGCCGATCGACGCGGACTTGGCGCGTGGCATCCCCTTCGCACCTGACTGGGTGTGCACCGGCCACACAAACCCATGGTAGCCAAGACTGACAGGAGAAACATCATGGTCCTCGCTCGTCGCGGCGCGCACGCGCCCTGGCCCCTCGCGCTCGCCTTGCTCCTCGCCGCCTGCGGCGGCTCCGGGGGCGAGGTCCGCTCCTGCGCCATCGACGCCGACTGCGGCGCCGGGGCCTACTGCATCCAGGCCTCCTGCGTGGCCAACCGCCCACCGGCGGTGACGCTGCAGCTCCCGGCGGCGCCGACCACCAACCGGGTCCTCCGGCTCGAGGCCACGGCGACCGACCCGGACCCGGGCGACTCGATCATCCGTCACACCTGGTCGGTGATTGCCGTCTCGGCCGGCTGCGACTCGGAGATGGAGCCGAGCAGCGGCGCCCGTCTCGAGCTGATCTTCTGGTGCGCCGGTAGCTACGAGGTGACCGTGGTGGCAGAGGACGCGCGCAGCGGCGTCAGCGCGCCCGCGACGCAGACCATCGAGGTGGCGCCGGCCACCGGCCTGCCGGTGGTCGTGCCCGCTCCGGCCAGCGCGGTGGACCACCTCTGCGCGGGAGCGCCGCTCACCTGCCGGCCGGCCCAGGCCGGCGCCGCGGTGGCCCTGCCGCTCACGGCCACCGTCGACGATCCCGCCGGCGGCACCCTCACCTACCGCTGGCGGCCGGTTCCACCTCCCGGCGCCGATGCGCGCGCCAGGGTGACCTGGTCGCACGGCGACACCAGCCTCTCCACCGACGCCTGGGTCGAGACCCCGGGCGGATCCATCGCGGGGAGCTGGCGGTTCCGGCTGCGGGTCACCACCGCCGCCGGGCTGCTGGCGGAGGCCGACCAGGTGGTCCAGGTCGGCAACCGGCCGCCCGAGCTGCCGGTTTCGCCGCTGCGGCTGGAGCACCGCTACTCCGACGGGATCTACCTTGCCCAGGGCGCGCTGCCGGTGCCGGTCAGCGATCCCGACGGCGACCCGGTCGCCCTCACGCTGGCGCTCGAGGAGACCGTCACCGCCAGCTGCACCTCGAAGCTCGGGGCCATCACCGCCGGCGCCGCTCCCCTCGAGGTGCGCTGCACCGACGCCGCCGGGCTCCTCGGCACGGCGACCCGCGGCGTGCGCGTCCGGGCCGATGACGGCAATGGCGGCAGCGCCGAGGTGGTGGTCCCCGTGGAGATCGCCAACCGCCCCCCCGTGGTGCGGCTCACCTCCAACCCGGCCGGCGGCAGCATCGCGCTCGATCACTCGGTGGGCCCCTGCGTGGGCTCGGCCGGCTCCTGCTTCGTGGTGGCCGGGACCAGCAGCTTCGAGGCGGTCGACCCGGACGGCGATCCGATCAGCGGTCTGGCCGCGACCGCCGCGGTCCTCCCCGGCTTGACCACCTCCGCCGGGGAGGCCACCACCGCCGGCGGCGTGGCGACCTTCCGCTTCACCACCCCGCTCGCCGTCCCGGGAGAGTTCCGCGGGCTCGACGGCTCCACCGGGTTCACGCTGCTCGCCACCGCCGCCGATCCGTTCGGCGGCTTCGGGCGCCTGGAGGTGCCGGTGGTGGCCCTCAACCGGCCGCCGGTGGTGCTGCGTCCGGTCCTGAACGCGGTGGTGCCGCACCGGTACGATCCGGTCCGCCGCGCCTACACCGCCACCGCGTCGCTCGCCGCCTTCGAGGATCCCGACGGCGATCCGCTGGTCTCCGTGGGCAGCGCCGGCGACGCCGCCTGCTACAACTTCTCCAGCTCGGGCGGCGTGGTGAGCGTGGAGTGCGTCCGCGCCTACGCCCCGGCCCCCGGGCTGCCGCCGCTGGCCAGCTTCACCGGTGACCACCGCGTGGTGGCCAGGGCCAGCGACGGCTGGGCCTCGGTCACCTCCGGCACCACCGTCAGCATCCAGGACGGCCCTCCTTCGGCGACCGTCTACAACGGCGCCGTCGAGTCCTGCTTCTGCAACTGCCCGAAGTGGAACGCCGACGGCTCCGCCTGCGTCGGCCAGCCGAGGTGGATCGTCGATCGGGCCCAGGTGCCCCTGCCGGTCGTGGTCAGCGAGGCCGACGGCGATCCGGTGCAGGTCACCTACAGCGGCGCCACGCCGATCGGCGGAGCCCAGAAGACGGTGCTCTCCGGCTCCTGCAGCGCCATGCTGGCGAATCCGGTCCTGCCGATCACGGTCCAGGTCACCATCGACGACGGGGTGGCGCAGGCCCGTACCAGCTCGACGGTGACCGACGTGACCTGCGCGACCGCCACCACGCCATGCACGCTCTAGCCGCGCCGACCGCTACGCCGCCGGGCGGGCCGCCCGCTTGCGCTCCAGCGCGGCGTCGGCCGCCTGGGCCACCAGCTCCGGCCCCAGCGCCTTGTCGAGCACCGCGTCGGCGCCGGCCGCCTCGAGCTTCTGCTCGGTGAGGAGATCCATCTTCCCGGTCACCACCACGATGGCCAGGTCGACCTCGCCGCCGGCGTTGCGGATGGTCCGGACGAACTCCTCGCCGTCCATGCCCGGCATGAAGACGTCGGTCAGCAGCAGGTCGAGGCCGAGCAGCTCCTCGGAGAGCAGGCGCATCCCGTCGGCGGCGTCGGAGGCGGTCTGCACCTCGAAGCCGCGCTCGGTGAGGGCGTCGGCCAGCATGCGCCGCACCGGGCCGTCGTCGTCCACCACCACCGCGCGCCGGGGCCGGGCCGAGAGCTGGGCGATGGCCGCCTGCAGCGAGGCCTCGCCGTCGGCGTCGAGCGTGAAGCGCACCCCCATGCCGCTTCCGTTGACGAAGGCCACCACCGCCCGGGCGGCGAGGTCGGTGCCGTTGGGCAGGCGGAAGTGGAGCGAGAGCTCGGTGCCGACCGGCGAGGGGGCCGACGAGCGGACGAAGGCGCCACCCTGCGAGAGGTTCTCGATGAAGTCGGCCTCCAGCTCCGAGCTGGTGGCGTACTCGATGGTGGCCCCGCGCTGCGCCGGCTCCTCCGCACCGACCGGCCAGAGCTTGACCGGGGCCCGCATGGCGTAGCGCGGCGCCGCGCGCGCGCCGGCGTTGCTGGGCGAGGCGTTCTCCTGGAGCAGGGCGCGGATCGAGGGCGCCGCCTCGGGGATGAGGAGCGAGAAGCCCGACGGCTGGCCCGGCCCGGCGTCAGCCGCGGCCCGCGCGCTGTGCACCCGGGCGCGGACGCCGACCGGCTTGTCGACGCCGGGGGCGCGGATCACCAGCATGAGCTCGTCGCCGAGCGGCGGAGAGAGCGGGGAGGGCAGGAAGAGCTGGCGCGCGGCCGGCTCGAAGACCACCCCTTCCCAGGCCGGCCCGCCGACGTCGATCACCAGCATGGGCCTGTCCGAGGCGCGGTGCCGCCGCCCCTGTGGCGCCCCGGCCTCGGTGAAGAGCGGCCCGGCCACCTCGAAGAGCGCGTCCGGCGGGATGGCGTGGCGCTTCAGCTCGCAGCTCTCCAGGTGGTCCAGGAAGGCCCGGCGCTCGGCCTCGGGCATGGCGGTGAGCGAGAGGGCGCGCCCGCCGGCCCGCGCCGCCCAGAAGGTGAGCCGGGCCCGCAGCACCTCGTTGAAGGCCTCGGGCGTGAAGCGGAGCACCACCACCAGGTAGCGGGAGGAGGTGCGGTAGACGAGGTCGCACTCGCGGAGCCCCGGCCCCAGCAGCTGGGGGAGGGAGCAGACCAGCCGCTCCGCGGCCAGCAGCCGGGCGCCGGTGGCGCGAACGAAGACGCAGACGTAGTCGATGGTGTTCATGGTGGTCCCCCGCGAGGGCGCTCACGCCGGGTTGTGCAAGTCGAGGGCCGCGGATTTCGTTTCGGGACGGGGGCTTGCCCGGACGCCGGGCATACCCATGGGTCCTCTGGGACCCTCGAGGCCGACCCTCCGGCCGGACCAGGCCTGGGTAAGCCCCGCAGGATCAAGGCCGCCGGGCGACCTACTTGGGCTTGCAGGTGGCGCCACCCGTGAGGGTGAGCCCGTCGCAGCGGCCGCCACCGGTCACGGTCACGATGCTCCCGTCGGCGGCGCTGCCGGTCGGGTCGCCCGAGCAGTTGAGGCGAAGCTGTGACGGGCCGGTGAGCAGCAGGTTGGCCGAGGCCACCGGGTAGGACCAGGCGTCGAGCGCGGCGCCGCCCGACAGCTTCACGATCAGTTCATGCCCGCCCGGCCCGGCCAGGGAGACGCTGCTGCGCTCGTCGGCCTCGACGGTGAAGGCGAAGCCGGCGGCCGCGCCCCCGGCCCCGTTGACGTCGACGATCGAGGCCTCGATGGCCTTGACGCGCTGGAGCCGCACCGCCTGGGCGCTGAGCCGCAGCGGGTTGATCGGGTCGACGCCGTCGACGCCGTGGAGCGTGGTCCTGAGCAGGCCGGCCTCGACCGGCGTGCGGATCAAGGGGAGCAGGTTCGAGTCGCCGCTCAGCGTGAGCGCCTGGGCCGCGGCGTTGGCGGTCACAGCCGCCTCGATGCCGAGCGAGATCTCCACGGCGTCGAAGGGCGCCACGGTCCGCTGCTCCACGCCCAACTCGCCGTTGCCCTGCACCTGCGACCTGCAGGCGGCGAGGGCGAGCGTCGAGACCAGGAGGTGACGGCCGAGGCGGGTCATGCGTGCCGCTATGGTAGCACCAGCAGGGCCTTGCTCAGGTCGTATCGGAAGTCCCCCGGCTCGGCGACAGGGACCGGATCGGCCGGGAGCCGCAGCCGCGCCAGCATCCGGTTGTAGCCGCGATCCATCAGCGTCCGCAGGTGGACGGCGTCGTAGAGGTTGTATTCGCAGAGGATCCTGAGCGCGGCGGCGTCGCCGGCGAGGTGGGCCTGCCAGAGCCGGATGGCGTCGAGCCCGGTCAGTCCGGCGATCTGTGGCGGCCGGCGCAGCCCCTCGGCCAGCTCCAGCGCCTTCAGGCCCCCGGCGTGGCCGAGCCGGCGCCAGAGGTGGCAGAGGTCGACGTGGGCCAGCGGCGGCGTCCAGCGCGGGAAGCGGCGGCGCAGCACCGGCAGGTCGAAGGCCTGCCCGTTGAAGGTGCCGATCAGCTTCCAGCCGGCCGCCAGCTCCTCGAAGGTGTCGAGATCCCGCCCGGCCAGCAGGACCCGTGGCCCGGTCCGGTCGAGCAGGCCGATGGCGGTGATCCGGTCGGTCCCGTCGGTCTCGATGTCGAGGAAGCAGGCCTCCCCGGCGAAGGCGGCGTAGAGCCGCCAGCGCTCGGCCCGCGGCAGCATCCGCGCCAGCGCCTCGGCGTCACGCGCCGCCAGAGCCTCGCGCGCCCGGGCCACCGCCTCGCGCAGCCGCGCCGCCACCTTCAAGCCGACCGCCGGGAGCGCCCCCGCCGGCAGGTCGTCCCAGCAGCGCACCCCGGCGTCCCAGAGCCTCGACTCCAGCCAGGCGCCGACCCCGGGCGTGATCCGGAAGGAGGAGCGGATCACGGCTCGGCCTCCACCGGCTGGCGGTCCCAGGCGCTGCGCCAGGCCCCGGTCGCCTGGGCGTGGCGCAGGAACCGCTCGTAGAAGGGGTGGCAGGCCACGGTGGCGCCGTCGCCGACCACCACCAGCTTCTTGCGGGCCCGGGTCAGGGCCACGTTCATGCGCCGCACGTCGGCGAGGAAGCCGACCTCGCCCTCGGCGTTGGCGCGCACCAGGCTCACCACCACCGCCTCCTTCTCGCGCCCCTGGAAGCCGTCGACGGTGTCGACCTCCAGCCCCTCGTCGACCCGGGCCTGGAGCAGTGCCCGCAGCCGCTGCACCTGCCCGTCGTAGGGGGAGATGACCGCCACCTCGGCCGGGGCCACGCCCAGCGCCAGCACCCGCTCCACCTCGGCCACCACCAGGAGCGCCTCGCCCGCGTTCTCGCGGCTCTCCGAGCCCTCCGGCGTCGCCTCCTCGAAGCCGCGGCCGCTGGTGTCGATCACCTCGAGCGGGGCGTCGTCGAGCGCCCAGTGCGCCACCGCCGGGTGGGCCCGCAGCGCGCCGTCGTAGAGCGCCTCGGAGGGGAAGCGCATGATCGCCTCGTTCATGCGGTGCTGCTCGATGAGCGTCACCTTGATGGCGTCGCCGTGCAGCGCCACCAGCCGCTCGAAGAGCGAGACCCCGAGGCCGCCCGCCTGCGCCGCCGCCGAGAGCACGGTGGGGGGAAGCTGCAGGTGGTCGCCGGCCAGCACCGCCCGGTCGGCGCGCAGCAGCGCCAGCCAGGCGGCCGGCTCCACCGCCTGGGTCGCCTCGTCGATGACCGCCAGCCCGAAGCGCCGCCCGGAGAGCGCCCGCCCCTCCAGGCCGGTGAGCGTGGCCAGCACCACCGGCGCCCGGTCGAGCACCTCGGCCTGGGCGCGGGCCGCGAGGGCGCGGGCCTCGCCGAGCAGCGAGCGGGCGTCGCGCTCGGCGACCCGCGCCTCCGAGAACCGCCCCGGGCCGCGCCGCTGCCTGCGGCGGGAGGCGGAGCGGCGCAGGTCGAGGGCCTCGGCCACCAGCCCAGCGGCGATGCGGGAGCGCTCGTGGGCCGCGGTGCGGGCCTCCAGGGTGTGACCGAGCAGCGACTCGAGCACGCGGGCCGGGTGGCCGACGCGGACCCCGTCGAGGCCAGCGCCGATGAGCCGCTCCAGCAGGTTGTCGACGGCGAGGTTGGAGGGGGCGCAGGCCAGGACCCGCTCACCGCGCGCCACCGCCCGGCGGATCACCTCGACCAGCACGGTGGTCTTGCCGGTGCCGGGCGGCCCGTGGACCAGGGCGAGATCGTCGGCCCGGTCGGCGAGGTCGAGCGCCGCCTGCTGCCGTGCATTGAACTCGGCGCGCGGGGGATGGTCGAGCCCGACCGCCAGCGCCGGCCCGCGCGGCCGGCTCGAGAAGCGCGGCGCGGCGCCGGTCAGCAGGGGCCGCCAGCGCTTCCCCTCCTCGCCCGCCATGCGCCTGAGCCCGCCGGTGAGCCGCTCCCAGGTGACCGGCGACGGCTCCAGCTCCAGCACCACCCGGCCGTCCACCGCCCAGTCGGGCGGCGGCTCGTCGAAGGCGACGGCGACGCGGCTGCGGCTGCGCCGCGCCACAACGCCGCTCGGCTCGTCGTCGCGCGGCTCCTTTCGCAGCCGCACCGTCACCAGCGCGCCGACGCCGAGGCGCGCCCCCGTCAGCTCGCGCCCGCGCTGCTCGTAGGTGACCAGCGGCCGCCCCGAGAGGCTCCCCTCCTCGACCGCCTCGACGTCGGCGATGGCGAGGCCGCGGGCCTCGCGCTCCTTCAAGGTCAGCCTGGCGCGTGCGTCGGCCAGCCGCGCCCGCTCCTCCTCGCGCTCGGAGTCGAGCAGGCGCCTCAGCAGCTCGCAGTGATCCTCGAACTCCACGGGCTCACCTCATACGCCGCCGCGGGGGCGGACGCCCTTGATTTACGCTCCGCCTGGGCTGTGCCCCGCGCCCGCCCGGCTGGCCGTTCGGCGTGGTACCTTCGCCCGCGTCGCATGGCTCCTTTCGCCCGCACCAGGAGAACAGATGCTCCAGCGCTTGATGCCGAAGTCGGATGACTTCTTCTCGGATTTCGAGGCCCAGGCCGCCGCCGTGGTCGAGGGCGCCGTGCTGCTCAAGGACCTGCTCGACGACTTCACGAACGTGCCGGCCAAGTGCCAGGCCATCAAGGACGTCGAGCACCGCGCCGACGACATCACCCACCGGGCCTTCGAGCGGCTCCACACCCAGTTCATCACCCCGTTCGACCGCTCCGAGATCCACCGCATCCTCTCGCGCATCGACGACGTGCTCGATCTCGCCGACGCGGCCGCCGAGCGGCTCGGCCTCTACGACATCGACACCGTCCTCCCCGAGTCGCGCGAGCTCTGCGCGGTGCTGGTGGAGCAGACCCGCAAGATGGAGGAGGCGGTGCGGGGGCTGCGGAACATGAAGAAGGACCCGCAGACCATCCTGGCCGCCTGCCAGGAGATGAACAAGCTGGAGAACCAGGCCGACACGCTCACCCGCAAGACCATGGCCAAGCTCTTCAAGCGCGGCAACGACCCGCTCACGGTCCTGAAGTGGAAGGAGATCATCGATCTCATCGAGGACGCCACCGACCGGGCCGAGGACGTCGCCAACGTGATCGAGGGCGTGGTCCTCGAGCACGCCTAGGGCGCTGCCCGGGCCCTTGCCATGCTGCTCTACGCCGTCGTCGCCGGGCTGATCCTCGTCGCCCTCGCCTTCGACTTCATCAACGGCTTCCACGACGCCGCCAACTCGATCGCGACGGTGGTCTCGACGCGGGTGCTGACGCCGCTGATGGCGGTCGCCTGGGCCGCCTTCTTCAACTTCATCGCCGCGGCGCCGGTGCTCTGGGGGGTGGAGCTCAAGGTGGCCAACACCATGGGCAAGGGCGTCATCCACTTCGAGATGCTGAAGGCCATGGGGACCACCATGGTCCTGGTGGTGATCTTCGCGTCGCTGGTGGGCGCCATCGTCTGGAACCTGCTCACCTGGTACTGGGGGCTGCCCTCCTCCTCGTCGCACGCGCTGGCCGGCGGCATGATCGGCGCCACCCTGCCGGCGCTCGGCCCCTCCGGCCTGATCGGCTCGGGCATCCTCAAGATCTCGATGTTCATCGTGCTCTCGCCGCTGATCGGCATGGTGCTCGGCATCACCATGATGGTGGGCACCACCTGGATGGTGCGGAAGTTCACGCCGGCCAAGGTCGACCGGTGGTTCCGCAAGCTGCAACTGGTCTCGGCCGCCATCTTCTCTTACAGCCACGGCACCAACGACGCCCAGAAGGTCATGGGCATCATCGCCATCATCCTCTTCGGGACCGTGCTGCAGGGCCAGGAGTTCCACATCCCGCTCTGGGTGGTGCTCTCCTGCCACGCCGCCATCGGCCTCGGCACCTTCTTCGGCGGCTGGCGCATCGTCAAGACCATGGGGACCGGCCTCACCAAGCTGCAGCCCATCGGCGGCTTCTGCGCCGAGACCGGCGGCGGCGTCACCATCCTGGCCCTGGCGCACTGGGGTATCCCGGTCTCGACCACCCACACCATCACCGGGGCCATCGTCGGGGTCGGCGCCACCCGGGGCTCCCGGGCGGTCCGCTGGGGGGTGGCCGGACGCATCATCTGGGCGTGGATCTTCACGATTCCGGCCTCGGCGGCCGTGGCCGCCATCACCTACGGCCTGACCCGGCTTGCGGTCGGCGCCCTGGGCGGCTAGGCGACCGCAACTTCCTGCCGTGGGGCGTGTTCTGGGGGGTGGATGAGCCAGGACGACGACGCCGCGCTGCTGGTGGCCTTCCAGCGCGGCGACGAGGCGGCGTTCCGGCTCCTCTACGAGAGGAACGCCCGGTCGATGATCGCCTTCTGCCATCGCTTCGTGAGGGACGCCGCCCGCGCCGAGGAGCTGGCGCAGGACGTCTTCGTGAAGCTCTACCGGATGGCGGGGCGCTACCGGCCCGAGGCTCGCTTCAAGACCTTCCTCTACCGGGTGGCCACCAACCACTGCCTCAACGAGGTGCGCCGCGCCGAGTTCACGGCGCGCGCCAGCGGCCCGGTCGGCGACGACCAGGCCCCCGACCTCGACGCCCTGCCGTCAAGCGCCGCCGATCCGCACGACGAGGCGGTGGCCCGATCCCTGGAGCAGGCGGTGCTGGCGCTGCTCGGGTCGCTGCCGGAGAAGCAGCGGGCGGCGTTCGTGCTCTGCCGCTTCGAGGGGCTGAGCTACGATGAGATCGCCGAGACGCTGGAGACCAGCGTGTCGGCCGTGAAGTCCCTGATCCACCGGGCCACCGTCAGCGCCGCCGCGGCGCTGGCGCCCTTCGGGCCCGGCGGTGGTGAGGAGGTGCGGTCATGAGGCACGTGGTCGACGAGCTCACGGCGCTGAACGACGGCGCCCTCGACCCGGCGGCGCGCCGGGCGGTCGAGGCCCACCTGGCCGGCTGCGACCCCTGCCGCGCCGAGCAGCGGCGGCTCTCCGGCGCCCTCGCCGCCCTGGCCCGGCTTTCGGCCGCGCCCGCGCCCTCCCCGTACTTCTCGGCCCGGCTGGCGGCGCGCCTGGCCGGTGAGCCACCCCGCAGCCTCGTCGGGCGGCTGGCGGCCTGGCGCTGGCGGCTGGCGCTCCCGGCCGGCGGGCTGGCCGCGGCGGCCCTGGCCGGGGTGCTGGTGATCAGGCAGCAGCGCGGGCTGGAGCTGGCGGCGGCCGCGCAGCTCGACCTGCTGCAGGAGTACGAGACCATCGCCTCGGTCGGCGACGTCGAGACCGCCGAGGACGCGGCGCTGATCGCCTCGCTCGACAGCTTCGAGCGCGAGGGGGCGCGATGACCCGGCTGCTCTCCGCCCTGGCCCTGGCGCTGGCGCTGCTCTCGGCGCCGGCCCTCGCCGACGAGACCGCCCCGCCGGCCGGCGACACGGCCGCGGCCCGCGAGCGCTGGGAGAAGCTCACCCCCGGGCAGCGCGAGGCGCTGCGGGAGAAGTGGAAGGCCTACCAGGCCCTGCCGCCCGAGCAGCAGGCCGAGACCCGGGCCCGGCTGGCGCGGCTGCGCGAGCTGCCCCCCGAGCAGCGGGCCGAGCTGCTGAAGCGGTACCAGGCCTTCCGCCGCCTGCCCGAGCGCGAGCAGCGCGAGCTGCAGGAGCGGTTCACCCGCTTCCAGGAGATGTCGCCGGCGCGGCGCGCCCAGCTGCGCAAGGCCATGGGCGAGATCCTGCGGGCGCCGCCCAAGGAGCGGGAGCGCTACCTGGAGAACCTGCGCCGCTGGCGCGAGTTCTCGCCCGAGGAGCGGGGCCGGATGCGCGAGCGGTGGCGGGAGAAGCACGGGCCGTAGTGCCCCGACCCGTGCGCTGGCCATCCCTCCTCTGCGCGGCGCTGGCCGCGGCGCTCCTCCCGGGCGCCGCCGCCGGCGAGGTGCGCGTCGAGGGTGGGCTGCACCTGCGCTTCACCGGGGTGCGCGACGCGCCGGCCACCGACGTGCTCTTCGATCCGGCCGCGCGCACCTTCCTCATCGAGGACTACCTGGCCACCACCGCCGACAGCCGCTACGGCTCGACGGTGGCCGAGCTCTCCTTCGACGGCCGCCACCTCGACGGCGCGCTCCACTGGCGGGTGGCGCTCGACACCGGCGAGCTGCGGGTGCGGAGGTTCCCGGAACTGGCGCACGTCTGCCCGTCCAGCGGCTCTCCCTCGGGGCTCGACACCTGCAACCGCAAGGACGGGCCGTCGATCGAGCTGACCAGCCTCGGCCCGTCCGAGCTGACCTCGAACGGCCGCGCCTTCAGCGACGAGGTGCGGAAGACGCTGCTGGTGCGCGAGGCCTACGCCGCCTGGAGCTTCGGCCGCGCCGGCTTCGCCACGCTGCGCGCCGGCCGGGCGCGGTACAGCGTGGGTGAGGGACTGATCCACGACGACTACGGCACCGGGGTGGACGTGGCGCTCGACCTGGGCGCCATCGGGCCGCCCTTCGAGCTGCGCGCCGCCCTCTTCCAGCCGACCCGCGATTTCCCCCGCACCGTGGCCGGGATCGACCCGATGGCGATGGTGCGCGTCGACTGGCTCCCGTCGCTCTTCGAGCACGCCGGCCTCTTCCTGGCGGCGCACCGCGACCGGACCGGCGGCCTGGCCGAGCTGGTCCGGGGAGCCTTCATCGAGAACGGCGTGGTGAGCCTGGCCGGCCTGGCCCCCGGCTCCAAGGACTACGCCGACGCCTCCACCCGGTTGGCCCTGCAACTCGCGTCGGCGCCGATGTCCACCGCCACCATGGCCTGGGTCGGGAGCAGCGGCAGCCTCGGCACCTTCGCCGGCCAGCGGGTGCTCTGGACCGTGGCGCTGCTCCGCGGCCGCATCGACACGCTGGAGATCGCCGGCGTCCTGACCCAGGTGGACATCCCGCTCAAGGGGTCGGCCGCCTGGCTCCGCTACCAGGTCTCGCCGGTGCCGTGGCTCTCGGTCACCCCCTGGTTCCTCTACCTCTCCGGGGACCGGCCGCCGCCGGAGAAGACGCGGCTCGGGTTGCCGGCAGGCTACGGCGCCTTCCTCGGCGTGAACCCCTACCTCACCGCCACCAACCTCTTCTTCCGCGGAGGGCTCTCCGAGGCCTTCGCGGCGCGGCAGGCGACGGCGCCGGGGGTGAACGGGCGCGGCGTCATCGCCCCGGGCCTGAACCTGGAGCTCGACGCCGGGCCCGGCGTCGACCTCGAGGCGCGGGTGGCTTGGCTGCGCGCCGAGGACGCCGGGCCGTGGGGCGGCACCGCCTACGGCACCGAGATCGACCTCTCGGCCACCTGGGCGCCGGTCCGCTGGCTCTCGTTCGGCGCCGAGCTGGACGTGCTGTTGCCCGGCGACTTCTTCGGCGGCGGGGCGACCGTCTACAAGTCGGTGCTGGCCGTCGACCTGCGCACGCCATGACCATCCGGCTCGCCATCGCCCTCGGTGGGCTGCTGCTCGGCGCCGAGCCGCCGGCGCGGGCGCCGGAGGCGCCGACGGTGACCGCCCCCGACGAGGAGCTGCTGCGGAACCTCGAGCTGGTGGAGCAGCTCGAGCTGCTGGAGCGGTTCGATCTGCTGGTGCCGGAGGAAGAGCCTCCTTCGCGCGAGGCTCAGCCGCCCGGCGGGCGCTGACGCGAGGCCAGCATGCCGCAGGCGGCGTGCTGATCCTGGCCCCCCGAGTAGCGGCGCACGATGGGCTGGCCCGGCAGGTGACGGTCGAGCTGGTCGCGGAAGGCCTGCCACTCCGGGTCGCTGGGCGGACGGAAGCGGCCCGAGGCGTCGTTGACCGGGATGAGGTTGAGCCGCACCGGGAGGCCGCGCAGCAGGCGCCCCAGCGCCTCGGCGTCCTCCTCGCCGGTGTTGACGCCGGCCATCATCACGTACTCCAGCGTGACCCGGCCGCGCGCCGCTGCGTGCTCGCGCACCGCCTCCATCAGCTCGTCGAGCGGCCAGGCCTTCTCGACCGGCATCAGGGCGCGCCGCTTCTCCGGCGTGGCCGCGTTGAGCGAGACGCAGAGCCGGAACTTGTGCCCCTCGGCGGTGTAGCGGCGGAGCTGCGGGACCAGCCCGGCCGTGGAGATGGAGATGCGGCGGCCGTCGATGCGGGCGCCGGCCGGATCGCAGAGCGTGTAGGCGGCGTCGAGAACGGCGTCGTAGTTGGCGAACGGCTCGCCCTGCCCCATGAAGACCACGCCGGTGATGGGGCGGGTCGAGTCGGCGCGCAGGTGGAGCAGCTGCGCCACCATCTCCCAGGCGGCCAGCGAGCGGTCGAGGCCGAGCCGTCCGGTGGCGCAGAAGGCGCAGTCCATGGCGCAGCCGGCCTGCGAGGAGAGGCAGGCGACGTGGTGGGTGTCGAAGAGCGGGATGCGGACCGCCTCGAGGCGCGCGCCGTCGGGGGCGGCCAGCAGGTACCTGCGGAAGCCGTCGGCGGCGTCGGCCCGGTCCAGCTCCCGCAGCGCGCCGGGGGTGGCGAGCGCCTCGACGCGGTCGAGCACCTCGCGCCGGACGTTGCGGGCGGCGCGCGGCGACTCCCCGCGCCCCACCACCGCGGCCAGGATGCGGCGGGCGTCGGCCAGCGAGATGCCGGCGCGCTCGGCGAGGGCCCGGCTGTCCTGGCCGGCCAGGTGGAGCATGCGCGGAGGATGGCGTGGATCGATCGGCCCGGCCGCGGCGGCTTCCAGGCGGCTCCTCACTGCTTCAGCCACCGGTCGAGCCAGGCCCGGACCGTGTCGTGCCAGAGGAGCGAGTTCTGCGGCTTCTGGACCCAGTGGTTCTCGTCCGGGAAGATCAGGAGCTTCGAGGGGATGCCCCGGCGCTGGAGGGCCGTGAAGGTCGAGAGCCCCTGGGTGTAGACGACCCGGTAGTCCTTCACGCCGTGGACCACCAGGGTCGGCGTCTTCCAGTTCTTCACGAGGTCGACCGGGTTGTGCCTGGCGTAGCCGGCCGGGTGGTCCCAGGGCGTCCCGCCGTGCTCCCACTCGGGGAACCAGAGCTCCTCGGTGTCGAAGTAGGCGGCCCGCTCGTCGAGGTTCCCGTCGTGGCTGACCAGGCACTTGAACCGATCGGTCTTCCCGGCGATCCAGTTGACCATGTAGCCGCCGTAGGAGGCCCCGAGCGCCCCGACGCGGCTCCCGTCGAGGAACGGCCAGGCCGCGAGCGCGTGGTCGAGCCCCATCATCAGGTCCTGGTACGGCGCCCCGCCCCAGTCGCCGTTGATGGCGTCGGTGAAGGCCTGCCCGTAGCCGGTGGAGCCGTGAAAGTCGATCATGACCACGGCGTAGCCGGCGCCGGCGTAGAACTGCGGATTCCACCGATAGTGGAAGTCGTTGCCGAACGAGCCCTGCGGGCCGCCGTGGATCAGGAAGGCCACCGGAGCCTTCCTGGCTGGCCCCCCCGCGACCGGGACGGTGAAGAGCTCGACCGGGCCCAGCAGCGTGTGCCGGCCGAAGAGCAGAGTCCCTGCCCCGGCGCGCTGCGGCGAGACCACCGTTCCCTCGCCGACCACGATCCGGGTCTTCCCGGTCGCCGCCTCGACCGCGAAGAGGGCCCGCTGCCCGAGGTGCTCGGCCGTCACGAAGAGGGTGGTGCCGTCGGCCGACCAGAGCGGATCGGAGGCGGAGCGGTCTCCGTTCCTTCCGGCGTCGGCCCGCAGGACGATCCTGCGCTCCTTCCCGTCGAGCCCGTCCCGCAGGACGATGTCGAAGCGGTCGGCCTCGTAGCCGGGGCGGCTCATCGCCAGGTAGGCCAGGGTCCGGCCGTCCGGCGAGAACCGCGGCGAGGTGTCCCAGGCCGGGTTGGCCGTCAGCTTCCGGGGCGGCGCCGAACCGTCGGAGGGGACCGCGTAGAGGTCGAAGTTGGTGGACCAGGCCTCCTGCCGGCCGGCGTCGCACGCCGAGAAGACCACCGTCCTGCCGTCCGGGGACAGGTCGGCCTCGTCCAGCCCGCCGAACGGCCGGGAGGGCGCGTCGGCGTCGAGCAGCGGCATCAGGTCCCTGGCCGGCCCAGCCGGGAGGCGATAGGTGAAGAGGTGGTTCCGGGTCCCGTCCGCCCAGGTGTCCCAGTGGCGGACGAAGAGGTGGTCGAAGAGCATCCCGCTGCTCTTGGCCTTCGCCTTCAGCTCGAGGATCGCCCTGGTGTCGTCGGGCGACTTCCCCGGGACCACCGCCATCGAGAGGAGGAGGACGTCCCCGCCCGGGGCCACCTCGAAGCCGCCGATGTCGAGCGGCTCGCCCGTCACCCTCACCGGTTCGCCGCCCGAGAGCGGCAGCCGCCAGACCTGCGACGACCCGCCCCGCGCGGAGAGGAAGAGCAGGCTCTTCCCGTCGGCGGACCAGCGCGGGTTGGTCTCGGAGGGCTCGCCGGCGGTCATCCGGCGGGCCTCCCTGGTGGCGAGGTCGGAGATCCAGACGCTGGTCCGCCCCTTGTTCGCCTCCATGTCGGTGACACGGACCGTGAAGGCGACCGACCGGCCGTCGGGCGAGACCCGCGGATCGGCGATCCGGTTCATGGCCAGCATGTCCTGGATGGAGAAGGGATGGGTTTCGACGGCCGCGGCCGGCGCCGCCAGGAGGCAGGCCAGGAGCGGGAGGGCGAGGTGACGCCGGGCAGTTCGCATCCGGCGATCCTAGCGCACCGCCGGCCCGCTCAACTCGCCGCCGGCGCCAGCCACGGCCTGGCCTCGGCGAAGACCCCGAAGAGCGAGCCGTCCAGCTGCCCGCGCTTCACCTCGTCGGCGATGATGTCGAGGGCGCGCTCGACCGGCAGCGCCTTCTTGTAGGGGCGGTCGCTGGCGGTGAGGGCGTCGAAGATGTCGGCGATGGTCATCATCCGCGTCTCCACGGCGATGGCATGCGCCGCCATGGCGCGCGGGTAGCCGCGGCCGTCGAGCTTCTCGTGGTGGCCGTAGGCGATCTCGGGGACCCGCTTGAGCGCGCGAGTCCAGGGGATCTGCGAGAGGAAGCGGAAGGTGTGGGTGACGTGGCTCTCGATCTCCTTGCGCTCGGCCTCGGAGAGCGAGCCGCGCGGGATGGAGAGGAGCTCCAGCTCGTCGCCGGTGACCAGGGGGTGGGCGGCGCCGCGGGCGTCGGTGAAGGTCCGGCCGACCAGCCCGGCCAGCCGCGCCGAGGCGGCCTCGGCCAGCACCGCCGGGCGGTTGGCCACCAGCAGCACGTCCCAGATGGCGTCGAGCTCCCCGAGCCGCTCCTCGACCTCGGCCTCGCTCTGCCCTGCCAGGCGGGCCCGGAGGCGGTCGTTCTCGAGGCCGGCGCGGGCCAGCTCGAAGCGCCCCCGCAGCAGCTCGAGCTGGTGGGGGTGGAGCTTGTCGGCCTTGGTGAGGACGTTCTCGCGCACGCCCACCTTGCCGAAGTCGTGGAGCAGGGCGGCGTAGCGGAGCTGCTGCAGCGCCGCCGCGTCGAAGCGGATGCCGCGCCAGGGCGGCGGGGGGGCCAGCTCGACGGCGCGGGCCAGGCCGATGGTGAGGGTGGCGACGCGGCCGGAGTGGCCGGCGGTGGTCGGGTCGCGGGACTCGATGGCGGTGACCGAGGCCTGCACGAAGCCCTCGAAGAGCCGCTCGATCTCCTCGTGCAGGACGGCGTTCTCGATGGCGCTGGCGGCCGGGCCGGCCAGGGCCTGCAGCAGCTCCTCGTCCTCGTCGCCGAAGGCGCCGTCGCGCCGGTTGAGCGCCTGGATGACCCCGGTCGGTTCACCCAGGGTGTTGATCATGGGGACGCAGAGGATGTTGCGGGTCCGGTAGCCGGTGGCGGCGTCGATCTCGGGGTTGAAGCGCGGGTCGGCGTAGGCGTCGGGGATGCGGACCGAGGCGCCGGAGGCGGCCACCGCGCCGGCGATCCCGGCCCCGAGCGGGATGCGGATCTCGC
This sequence comes from Anaeromyxobacter sp., assembly GCA_025360965.1. GTDB lineage: Bacteria > Myxococcota > Myxococcia > Myxococcales > Anaeromyxobacteraceae > JADKCZ01. The sequence goes on from JANYBC010000077.1 coordinate 20,381, forward strand.
CGGTGCCGTGGGCCACCGTGGTCCAGAGCTCACCGCGCTCGCGGTCGACCACGAAGATGCTGCAGCGGTCGGCCTCGGCGACGCCGGCGGCGGCGTCGTTGATGGTCTGGAGCAGGGCCGGGAGGCGGCGCTCGGCCGTCATGGCCCGGGCCACCTGGAGGAGGCGCTGCAGCTTCTCGAGGCGGCGCAGGAGCGCGGGGTGGTCCATGTGGAGGGACGGTAGCTCCCCGGGCCGCGTCTCACAACTTGAGGGGCCGGCGCTGGACCCGGCCCGCCCACCGAAGTAGAAGTCGCCATGCGCCGCGCCAAGATCGTCGCCACCATCGGTCCCGCCACCGCCACCCCCGAGGCCCTGGAGCAGCTGCTCCGCAACGGCGTCGACGTGGCCCGGCTCAACTTCTCCCACGGCAGCCACAACGATCACGCCAGGACCATGGGCCTGATCCGCGCCGCCTCGCGCCACATCGGGAAACCGGTGGCGGTGCTCCAGGACCTGCAGGGACCGAAGATCCGGACCGGCCCCCTCAAGGCCGGGCGCGCCGGGGTGCAGCTGGTGACCGGGCGGAAGATCGAGATCACCACCGCCGGGGAGGTGGTGGGCGACGAGACCCTGGTCTCGACCACCTACGTCCACCTCGCCGAGGACGTCAGGGCGGGCGACCGGCTGCTGGTCGACGACGGCCTGCTCGAGCTCAAGGTGCTCTCCACCGACGGCGTCAAGGTGACCGCCGAGGTGATCGAGGGCGGGACCCTGGGTGAGAACAAGGGGATCAACCTCCCCGGGGTGGCGCTGCGGACCGAGGCCATGAGCGAGAAGGACAAGGCCGATCTGGCCTTCGGCCTCGCCAACGGCGTCGACGCCGTGGCGCTCTCCTTCGTGCGGACCCCCGAGGACGTGCTGCTCTGCCGGCGGCTCATGGACCAGGCCGGGCGGGTGGTGCCGGTGATCGCCAAGATCGAGAAGCCGGAGGCGCTCGACCAGATCGACGCCATCCTGGCCGCGGCCGACGGCCTGATGGTGGCGCGCGGCGACCTGGGGGTGGAGATCCTGCCGGAGCGGGTGCCGGGCATCCAGAAGATGCTCTGCCAGAAGGCCAACGCGGCCGGGAAGCCGGTCATCATCGCCACCCAGATGCTCAACTCGATGATCGAGCACCCCCGGCCGACCCGCGCCGAGGCCAGCGACGTGGCCAACGGGATCTGGGACGGCGCCGACGCGGTGATGCTGTCGGGAGAGACCGCCAGCGGGAAGCACCCGCTGGCCTCGGTCCTGATGATGGACCGCATCGTGCGCGAGGCCGAGGCCACGGTGCGGGCCACCACCAGGCCGGGGCTGACCGGGGCGGTGCCGGCGCCGATGGACGAGGTGGTCTCATCGGCGGCCTGCCGGGCGGCCGAGAGCTCCGGGGCGGTCGCCATCTGCTGCTTCACGCTCTCCGGGACCACCGGACGGCTGCTGGCGCACTTCCGCCCGCCGGTGCCGATCGTGGCCTTCTCGACCGAGCAGCAGGTGCGGCGCCGCTGCGCGCTCTACTGGGGCGTGATCCCGGCCCTGATGGAGCCGGTCAAGAACGCCGACGCCATGGCCGACGCGGTGGCGGAGCGGCTGGTCGAGGACGGCATCGCCAGGCCGGGCGACCGCATCGTGCTGGTGCACGGCTCGCCCATGGGCGTGGCGGGGAAGACCAACTCGATCCGGCTCCACCAGATCCCCAGGGCGGGCGAGGCCGGGACCGGGACCGGACCCCGCTACCGCGTCCCCATCTAGCCCAGCCGGTGGCATTGCCGCGGGCCCTGCCCGGCGCTACAACGCGCGGATGGACATCCCCGCGCTGCAGCGTGCCCTCGTCGAGCAGAAGTTGGACGGCTGGCTCCTCTACGACTTCCACGGCCAGAACCCGACGGCCATCACGGCCCTGGGGCTGGGCGGGCACATGCTGACGAGGCGCTGGTACTACCTCGTCCCCGCCCGGGGCGAGCCGCAGCTCCTGGTCCACGCCATCGAGCTCGGCTCCTTCCCGAAGAACGTCCCGGGCCGCCGGCGCAGCTACGCCTCCTGGCAGTCGCTGCACGCGGCCTTGAAGGAGCTCCTCGGCGCGCTCCCCCGGGACCCGACGCTGGCCATGGAGTACTTCCCGCTGGCCGCCATCCCCTACCTCTCCCGCGTCGACGCCGGCACGCTCGAGCTCATCCGCGGCCTCGGCGCCACGGTGGTCTCCTCCGCCGAGCTGGTCCAGCACTTCCTCTGCCGCTGGACCGACGCCCAGGTCGAGAGCCACCGCCGCGCCCTCCAGGTCATCGACGAGGCCAAGGACGCCGCCTTCGCCCGGATCGGCGCGCTGCAGAGGGGCGGGAAGGAGCCGAGCGAGACCGAGATCCAGCGCTTCCTCACCGACCGCTTCACCGAGGCCGGCCTCGAGTACGACCACGCCCCCATCGTCGCCGTGAACGGCCACGCCGGCGACCCGCACTACGAGCCCTCGGAGGCCACCCCCACGCCGATCCGCAAGGGCGACCTGGTGCTCATCGATCTCTGGGCCCGCCCCACCGGCCCCGACGACGTCTACGCCGACATCACCTGGATGGGCTTCTGCGGCGACCGGCCGGCCCCGAAGATGGAGCAGATCTTCCGCGCCGCCGCCGACGGCCGCGACGCCGGGCTGGCCCGCGTCAAGCGGGCCCACGCCGCCGGCGAGACGCTGCAGGGCTGGCAGGTCGACAGGACGGTGCGCGACTCGATCACCGCCGCGGGCTTCGGCGAGGCCTTCATCCATCGCACCGGCCACTCCATCGGCGTCCGCGTCCACGGCGACAGCGCCAACCTCGACGACCTCGAGACCCACGACACCCGCTCGCTGGTCACCGGCCTGGCCTTCTCCATCGAGCCGGGCATCTACCTGCCCGGCGAGGGCATGGGCGTCCGCACCGAGATCGACGTGGTCCTGCGCCCCGATGGCCCGCAGGTCTACTCGAAGATCCAGCAGGAGCTGGTCAGGATCGGGGTGTGATCACCCCCCGCCCGGCGGCCTCGGTCATCCTCTGGCGCCCCGGTCCCGGGGGCCTCGAGCTCTACCTGGTCCGCCGCGGCGCCACGCAGCGCTTCGCCCCCGGCTTCAGCGCCTTCCCGGGTGGCCGCCGCGACGAGGCCGACGCCGCCACCCCGGTCCACTCCCCGGGCGCCAACGCGCCTTCCGACCTGGCCTGCGCCGCCCGCGAGCTCTTCGAGGAGACCGGCCTGCTGGCCGTCACCGGCCGCCGGCACCCGCCCGGCGCGCTCGGCGATCACCGCGCCCGCCTGCTGGCCGGCCGCCTCGAGTTCTCGGCGCTGCTGCGGGAGCTCGGGGCCGAGGTCGACGGCTCGCGCTTCGTGGCGGGCGGCCGCTGGGTGACGCCGGAGTTCTACCCGGTCCGCTTCGACGCGGTCACCTTCCTGGTCGAGTGGCGCGACGGCGAGACCCCCGAGGTCTGGCCCGGCGAGCTGGAGGATGGGGCCTGGGTCCCGGCCGCCAGCGCCCTCGACCAGTGGTCGCGCGGCGAGCGGCTCTTCCTGCCCCCCAACCTCTGGCCCATCCGCGTGCTGGCGCGCGGCCCCTCCCCCGACCTCGAGGCGCTGCGCCACCCCGACCGGGTGGCCTTCCGCATGGAGTACCAGCAAGGGATCTGGCAGCTCCCGCTCCGGACCCCCACCCTGGCGCCGGCCCTCCACACCAACTGCTGGATCCTCGACCTCGGCGACCGGCTGGCCGTGGTCGACCCCGGCTCGCCCTGGCCCGAAGAGCAGGCCCGGCTCGACGCCTTCCTCGAGATCCTCGCCGCCGAGGGACGCCCGGCCCGCGAGGTCTGGCTCACCCACGGCCACCTCGATCACGTCGGCGGCGTGGCCGCGCTGGCGGCCCGCGGCCTGACGGTCCGCGCCCACCGCGCCATCGCGCCGCGCCTGCCCGGCCTGCTCTTCAAGCCGCTGCGCGACGGGGAGCTGGTTGGTGGCCGCTACGGCGTGCACTTCACTCCCGGTCACGCTCGCGACCACCTGGTCTTCCACGACGAGGAGACCGGCGCGCTGCTGGTGGGCGACATGCTCTCGACGCTCTCCACGGTCCTGATCGACCCGCCCGAGGGGGACATGGCCGAGTACGAGCGGCAGCTTGAGCGGCTGGTCCAGCTCCGGCCGCAAACCCTCTACCCGGCCCACGGCCAGCCGGCCCCGGCCGGCGTCGCCGCGCTGCGCGCCTGCCTGGCGCACCGGCGCGAGCGGGAGTCGAAGGTCGTCGACGCGCTCCGGGAGCCGGGCACGCTCGCCGAGATCACCTCGCGGGCCTACGCCGACGTCCCGCCGGCCACCTGGCCGGTGGCGGAGCGGAGCGGCCTGGCCATCCTGCTCAAGCTGGCGGCGCAGGGGCGCGCCGTCGAGGCCGAGGGGCGATGGCGGCTCAGCGCAGCGGCGACCGCGCCGTGATCCAGTCGCGCACCACCGGGAAGAGCTCGGTGGGCGCCTGCTTCCCCAGCAGCAGGTCCCCGTGCCCCACCCCGGGCCCGGCCAGCAGCAGCGTCTTCTCCCCGCCCCAGCGGGCGTGCGCCTCCTCGACGCCGCTCCGCGGCGCCAGCCCATCGCACGGCGCCGCCACGAAGAGGGCCGGCTGCCGGCAGCGCGCCAGCCCCTCGCGCCAGTCCTCGCTGCCGTCGTAGGAGCCGAGGCGCTGCTCGAGCGCCAGCAGCCGGAAGTGGTCGACCACGCCGGGCTGCAGCTCCTCCATGCCGTTCATGAGCATCCGCCGGTAGACCGGCCGCTCCATGTTCCCGAGCTGGAGCGCCAGCCCGGCGCCCGGCGGCTGCCACCAGCCGGAGAGCGGCGCCACCAGCGCGGACAGCGGCCGGAAGAGCCGCCAGCGGGCCAGCTGAGGGAGGAGGCGGAGCTTCACCGCCACCGGCATCCGCACCGGGGGCGCCAGCGCCACCACGCCGGCGATCCGGTCGGGGTAGCGCTGCGCGGCCGCCAGCCCCAGCAGCGCCCCCTGGCTGTGGCCGACGAAGAAGACGCGCCGCTGGCCGGTGGCCCGCTCGATCGCCTCGAGCGCCGCCGGCACGTCGAGCGAGAGGTAGTGGTCGAGCGTCCAGGTTGCCTCGGCGCCGGCCGGCCGCCGGCGCGAGCCACCGTGGCCGCGCAGGTCGAGGGCGAAGCAGTCGAGCCCGCCGGCGCTGAGCGCCGCCGAGAGCGACCAGCGCTCCACCCCGAAGTCGAGCGCCTGCCGGTTCATGGCGACGCCGTGGACCAGCAGCACCGGCGTGATCCGCGGCGCCCCGCGCGGGCGCCGCCGCCCAAGCGCCAGCCGCCAGCCGTCGGCGGCCACCGCCTCGACCGTCTCGTCCTCGCCGCCCGGCGCGTGCAGCCACCAGCGCCAGAAGAGCAGGTGGGCCACCGTGGCGATGGTCACGATCGTCAGCACCAGCAGCAGCAGGGTCTCGGCGGCCATGGCGCGATTGTACGGCCGGTGGCCCACCGGTTGCAGATCGGGAGGAGATGGTGATCAAGAAGCACCGCTGTGCTCGCTTTCCAAGCAGCGCCGTATTGACCGGTCGCCGGGTCGAAGCGTAGCTTCTGAAGAGAGTTCCACATCCACCGAGGTGAGCCGTGAAGAAGGTCGAAGCCATCATCAAGCCGTTCAAGCTGGACGAGGTGAAGCAGGCGCTCTCCGAGATCGGCGTGGCCGGCCTCACCGCCACCGAGGTCAAGGGCTTCGGCCGCCAGAAGGGTCACACCGAGCTCTACCGCGGCGCCGAGTACGTGGTCGACTTCCTCCCCAAGGTGAAGGTGGAGGTGGTGGTCTCCGACGCGCTGGTGACCAAGGTGGTCGAGGCCATCGAGCGGGCCGCCAAGACCGGCCGCATCGGCGACGGCAAGATCTTCGTGGTGCCGATCGACGAGGTGATCCGCATCCGCACCGGCGAGCGGGGCGAGGAAGCCCTCTAGGCGGCGTTGGTCGCTCCCGAAAAGCCCCTGCCGCTCTCGGCGGCGCTGGCGCGCGCGGCCGTCGACTCGATCGGCGACGCCGTGGTTCTGGTCGGCGTCGAAGGCGAGGTGCTCCACCTCAACCCGCCGGCCGAGGAGCTCTTCGGGCGCAGCAAGGATTGGGCGGTCGGCCAGCTGGTGCGCGCCCTCCCTGGCGCCGACCGGCTCGGCGGCGTGGCCGAGCGGGCCCGGCTCTCCCAGGAGCTGCAGGCCTCCTTCCTGCCCAGCCCGGCCGACCGGAGCGTGACGGTGTCGGTGGAGGCCTCGCCGCTCTTCGACGGCTCCTCCTGCGTCGGCGCGGTGGTGGTGCTGCGGACACCGCACGGCGGCGAGCGGACCCTCGACTTCGAGGCCCTGGCGGCCGGCCTGGCCCACGAGATCAAGAACCCGCTGGCCGGGCTGCAGGGCTCGGCCGAGCTGCTGGCGCGCGAGGCCGAGGGGAGCGCCCGCGAATACGCCCAGGTGATCGCCCGCGAGGCCAGGCGGGTCGACGGCCTGGTGCGCGAGCTGCTCGACCTGGCGCGGCCGGCCGCGCTGCAGAGCGCGCCGGTCGACATCCACCAGGTGCTCGGCGACGTCCAGGTGCTGGCCCGCGGCGTCCCCGGCGCCGACGGCGTCACCATCATCGAGCGCTTCGACCCCTCGCTCCCCTTCGTGACCGGCGACGACGAGAAGCTGACGCAGGTGATCCTCAACCTGGTTCGCAACGCCCTCGACGCCCTGGTCGGCCGCCCCAACCCGCAGCTGACGCTCGAGACCGCCGTCGCCTCGCAGCGGCTCCGCTCCGCCAGCGGCCGGACCCGCCCGCTGGCGCGGGTCTCGGTCAAGGACAACGGCCCCGGCATCCCCGAGGCGATGCTGCCCCGGCTCTTCACCCCCTTCGCCACCACCAAGCCGCACGGCACCGGGCTCGGCCTCGCCATCTCGCGGCGGATCATCGACGCCCACGGCGGCCGGATCGAGGTCAGGAACCGCTCCCCCGGGGGCCTTGACGGCTCCGCCAGCGGCTGTGAGGCGAGCCTCTACCTCCCGCTCGAAGTGGGGGCCAAGGCTGGCCCCGGCCTTGCTTAGAGGAGACCCGTGCGCAAGGTCCTGATCGTCGACGACGAGAGCTCGATCCGCTTCGTGCTGGCTCGCACCTGCGAGCGGGCCGGGGTCCCGTACGAGGAGGCCGGCAGCGCCGAGGAGGCGCGGGTCAAGCTGCGGGCGCTCGGCACCGGCCCGGCCGGCATCGGCCTGCTGCTGCTCGACGTGCGGCTGCCCGGCGACGACGGCCTGAAGCTGCTCGGCGAGGTCGCCGGCCGCTCCAACTCGCCCTTCGTGGTGGTGATGACGGCCGAGGACACCATGCGCACCGCCGTCGAGGCGATGAAGCGCGGCGCCGCCGACTACCTCGGGAAGCCCTTCGACCTGGCCCGCGTCGAGCGGATCATCCTCGACCTCACCGCCGCGCCCATCGAGAACGGCGACGCCGAGGCCACCGGCCACCTCGAGGAGCGCAGCGAGCCGGCCGCCGCGCCGCGCCACTTCCGCGACGTGGCGCTCCCCGAGACGCTGGTGGGCCGCTCCTCGGCCATGATCGATGTCTTCAAGGAGGTGGGCCGGGTGGCCCGCACCGAGATGACCGTGCTGCTGATGGGCGAGTCGGGGACCGGCAAGGAGCTGGTGGCTCGCGCCGTCCACTCCAACTCGGCCCGCTCCACCGGCCCCTTCATCACCGTCAACATGGCGGCGCTGCCCCGCGACCTGATCGAGAGCGAGCTCTACGGCCACGAGAAGGGCTCCTTCACCGGCGCGGTGGAGCGCCGCCCGGGCAAGTTCGAGCTGGCCAGCGGCGGCACGCTCTTCCTCGACGAGATCGGCGAGCTGCCGATCGAGCTGCAGGCCAAGCTGCTGCGGGTGCTGCAGGAGCGCGAGATCGACCGGGTGGGCGGCTCGCGGGCCCTCCCCGTCGACGTCCGGGTGGTGGCCGCCACCAACGCCGACCTGGCCCGCTCGGTCGAGGAGGGGCGCTTCCGCCGCGACCTCTACTACCGGCTGGCGGTGGTGCCGGTGCGGCTGCCGCCGCTGCGCGAGCGCGAGGCCGACGTGGTGCTGCTGGCCCGCCACTTCCTGGCCCGCTACGGCCAGCAGCTCAAGGGCCGGGCCGTCGCCCTCGGCAAGGACGCCGAGGCGATGCTGCTCTCGCACCCCTGGCCGGGAAACGTCCGCGAGCTGCAGAACGTCATCCAGCGCGCCCTGCTCAAGCTCAACGGCTCGCGCATCGGCGCCGCCGAGCTCTCCGGCCTGCTGCCGGCCGCCGCCGCCGCCGCCGAGCGCGGCCTCTCCGGCCTGGTCCACTCCATGCTCGACGGCACCGAGCCCGATGGGGGCCGCTACCAGGCCGCCATCGAGGCGGTGGAGCGGCCGCTGATCGCCGCCGCCATGGCCCGCACCAAGGGGAACCAGCTGCGGGCCGCCGAGCTGCTGGGGATGAACCGGAACACGCTGCGCGAGCGGATGCGGGCGCTCGGAATGAAACCCCGATAGCTGCCCGCTTTTCTGGCAACATGCTGCTCGCTTCCAGGGCAGTGGCTGGTTGGTGCACCTTCTGGCGGCCCGGTTTCCCGGGCCTGGACAGTGGCGAAAATCGGCACGGCGCGTGCTAACGATCCGGGTCGCAACCCCCCTCTCACACGTCGGAGAAAAGACCGCGATGGCGAATCTCACCCCGAAGCAGGTTCTGGAGATGGCCAAGGAGAAGAAGGCCACCTTCGTCGACCTGAAGTTCATGGACTTCATCGGCACCTGGCAGCACTTCTCCATCCCCCTCTACGAGCTCACCGAGGCCATCTTCGAGGAGGGGCTCGGCTTCGACGGCTCGTCGATCCGCGGCTGGCAGGCCATCCACGCCTCCGACATGCTGGTCATCCCCGACCCGAACACGGCCTGCCTCGATCCCTTCATGGCGGAGCCGACGCTCTCGCTGATCTGCAACGTGGTCGAGCCCATCACCAAGGAGCCGTACAGCCGCGACCCGCGCAACATCGCCGGCAAGGCCGAGAAGTACCTGAAGTCGACCGGCATCGGCGACACCGCCTACTTCGGACCCGAGCCGGAGTTCTTCATCTTCGACGAGGTCCGCTACGAGTCGGGCGTCAACCACGCCTTCTACAAGGTCGACTCGGTCGAGGGCCAGTGGAACACCGGACGCGAGGAGGCCGGCGGCAACCTCGGCTACAAGCCCCGCTACAAGGAGGGCTACTTCCCGGTGGCCCCCACCGACTCGCAGCAGGACATCCGCACCGAGATGTGCCGGGTGATGGAGTCGGTCGGCATCCACGTGGAGCGCCAGCACCACGAGGTCGCCACCGCCGGCCAGGCCGAGATCGACATCCGCTTCAACTCGCTCACGGCCATGGGGGACAACCTCCAGTGGTTCAAGTACATCATCAAGAACGTGGCCCACCGGCACGGCAAAACCGTGACCTTCATGCCCAAGCCGCTCTACGGCGACAACGGCTCGGGCATGCACGTCCACCAGTCGATCTGGAAGGGCGGCAAGCCGCTCTTCGCGGGTGACGGCTACGCCGGACTCTCCGAGATGGCCATGTTCTACATCGGCGGCATCCTGAAGCACGGCCCGGCCCTGGCCGCGCTCTGCTGCCCGTCGACCAACTCGTACAAGCGGCTGGTCCCGGGCTTCGAGGCGCCCATCAACCTCGCCTACTCGGCCCGCAACCGCTCGGCGTCGATCCGCATCCCCATGTACTCGCCGAGCCCGAAGGCCAAGCGCATCGAGTTCCGCTCGCCGGACCCGTCGGCCAACGGCTACCTGGCCTTCTCGGCCATGCTGATGGCCGGCCTCGACGGCATCGAGAACAAGATCAACCCGGGCCAGCCGCTCGACAAGGACATCTACGGGATGTCACCCGAGGAGCTCAAGGACATCCCCAAGATGCCCGGCTCGCTCGAGGAGGCGCTGGAGTGCCTCCGCAAGGACCACAAGTTCCTCATGAAGGGCGACGTCTTCACTGAGGACGTCATCGAGACCTGGATCCAGTACAAGTACGACAAGGAAGTGAACCCGGTCCGGATGCGCCCGAGCCCGATGGAGTACACGCTCTACTTCGATTGCTAGAGCGCTTCCGCGACGCCACCGGCGGCCTGCCGCCGCTCTTCTGGTCGCTCTGGGCCGGGATGCTGGTCAACCGGCTGGCGTCGTTCGTCTTCGCCTTCCTGGCCTCGCTCAGCGGCGACATCTACCGGCCGGCGGCGCAGGCTGCGATCGCCGACATCGTCCCGGCCGCCGACCGGGCCCGCGCCTACGGGCTGGTCTACTGGGCCATCAACCTGGGCTGGGCCATCAGCCTCTCGGTGGCCGGCTTCGTGGCCGAGCGCTCCATGCTGGCGCTCTTCCTGGCCGACGCCGCCACCTCGATCGGCTTCGCGGCCATCGTCTTCGCCCGCGTCCCCGAGACCCGCCCGGCGGACCTGCCGGTGACCCCGACCCTGCCCGGCCTGCGGCGCATCGCCGGCGACGGCCCGTTCCTGGTCTTCCTCGGCCTGCATTTGGTGGTGCTGCTGGTCTTCACGCAGTTCCAGCTGGCGGCGCCGCTCGACTACGCGGCCCACGGCGTCGGCCCGCGCGGCTTCTCCCTGATCATGGCGCTCAACGGGGTCGGGGTGGTGGTGCTCCAGCCCCTGCTCTCGCCCCGGCTGCCGCGCCACGACGGCGCCCGGGTGCTGGCCCTGTCGTCGTTGCTGATCGGCCTCGGCTTCGGCCTCAACGCCTTCGGCGGCTCGATCCCGGCCTACCTGGCCGGGGCCCTCCTCTATACCCTGGGTGAAGTGCTCGGCTTCCCGGTGGCCTCGGCCATCGTGGCCGACCTGGCCCCGCCCGACCTGCGCGGCCGCTACCAGGGGGCCTTCTCGATGGCCTGGGGGCTGGCCTTCACGCTCTCGCCGCTGCTGGGCGGCGAGGTGCTGCACCGCTTCGGCGGCGTCACCCTCTGGCTCGGCTGCCTCGCCGTCGGCGCGGGCGCGGCCCTCCTTCACCTGGCGGCCGGACCGGCTCGGCGGCGCCGGTTGGCGCAGGTGTCGCATGCTATGGTCGGCCCCCGATGAGCGGCCCGCGCATCCTGGTCGTCGACGACAACGCCGAGCTGGTGGCCCTGCTGGCGCGCCTCATCAAGGGCGAGGGCTGGGAGCCGGTCACGGCGCTGCGTGGCCGCGCCGGGCTGGAGCTGATCACCACCCAGCCGCCGTCGGCCGCCGTCATCGACGTGCTCCTGCCCGACATGATGGGCTACGAGCTGGGCGCGGCGCTCAAGAAGGCCGGCGTCCCCTACGTCTTCATGTCCGGGGTCTTGAAGGGCGGCCGGGCCGCCAGCGACGCCAAGGCCCAGTACGGCGCCGCCGGCTACTTCGAGAAGCCGTTCACCGGCAAGAAGCTGATGGACGACCTGCGGGCCCTGCTCCCGGCCGCGCCGGTCGACCGCGCCTCGACGGCGCCGTCGCCCGAGACCCTGCTCGACTTCGACGTCGAGGTGGCCGTCGACACCGACGAGCCCATCGAGGCCCTGGAGCTGACCGGGCGGGTGGTGCTGACCGAGGGGGGCAAGGTCTCGGCGGTGCTGAGCGGCGAGACCATCACCGCCGCGCCGCTGCGCACCCCGCCGCAGGGCACGCCGGCCATGCCGCCGCCGCTGGCCGCCACCCCGGCGCTGCGCGAGGAGGCCCGCGCCGCCCGGCGCGCCGCCGAGCTGCCGCCGGCCGAGGGGAAGCTGGCCGAGAACCTGCCCGACCTGATCACCGCCTTCCACCTCGCCCAGCAGACCGGCGAGCTGACCATCCAGCGCGGCAAGGTGAAGAAGACCATCTACTTCGAGGCCGGCGTGCCCTGCTTCGCCATCTCCAACCTGGTGCCGGACCGCTTCGGCCCGTTCCTGCTCCGGGTCGGAAAGATCACCCCGGCGCAGCTCGAGCAGGTGCAGGCCATCGCCGACTCCACCAAGCGGCGCACCGGGGACATACTCCTTGAGCTCAAGCTGCTCAAGGAGACCGAGAAGCTCTACTTCATCGCCCAGCAGGTCAAGGCGATCGTCTACTCGCTCTTCGGCTGGGAGGACGGCGACTACCGGCTCCACTTCACCGACCGGGCCTCGACCCAGGCCATCAAGATCGACCTGCAGCCGGCCCACCTGATCACCCGGGGCATCAAGAAGCTCTACAAGCCGGAGCGGCTCTACCGGCTGGTCTCGCAGGAGGACCGGCTCATCCCCACGCCGCAGCCGGCCTACGGCCTGCACGAGGTGGAGCTCGAGCGCTGGGAGGCCGAGCTGCTGCCGCGCGTCGACGGCACCCGCAGCGTCTCCGAGCTGACCGCCATCGCCAGGCGGCCCGAGCACGTGATCTACGGCTTCCTCTACGGGATGATGGCCCTCAAGATCCTGGAGCGCCGGGTCTAGCCGCTCGCTGCTGGCCGCTAGCCGCCGGTCGGATCGCGGCCGGCCCGCCCCACCTCGCCGAGCCGCTCCACCAGCGCCAGGTGCTCGGCGGTGCGCAGGGAGCCCCGCACCCGCCCGAGCTCGGCCGGCGGACCGGCCCAGCGCAGCAGCCGCGCCACCTGCCTCGAGGCCTCGCCGAGCCGAGCCGCCGGCAGCTGCCCGCCCTCGACGGCGCGCCGCAGGGCGTCGATGGCCCGGTGTTGCAGGGCCGGCGTGCGGCAGACCAGCAGCTGGTCGACGCCGGCCGCCACCGCCCCCGGCGCCGCCTCCTCGATGGCCACGGTGGCCGAGATCGCTCCCATCTCCAGGTCGTCCGAGACGCAGGCCCCCTCGAAGCCGCAGGTCTCGCGCAGCAGGCGCAGCACCGGCGGTGAGAGCGTGGCCGGGCGGACCGGGTCGAGCGGCTCGAAGACCACGTGGGCTGTCATCACCGCCGCCACCCCGGCGCGAGCCAGCGCCGTGAAGGGCGGGAGCTCCACCGAGCGCAGCCGCTCGAGCGGGTGCGGCAGCCGCGGCAGCACCAGGTGGGAGTCCTGGCTGGTGTCGCCGTGGCCGGGGAAGTGCTTGGCGCAGGCCGCCACCCCGGCCGACTGGAGGCCGCGGGCCAGCGCCGCCCCGAGCCGCCCCACCCGCTCCGGGTCGGCCGAGAAGGCCCGGTCGCCGATGACCGGGTTCCGCGGGTTGGTGTCGACGTCGACGACCGGCGCGTAATCCTGGTCGATGCCGACGGCGCGCAGCTCACGCCCCAGCAGCGCCCCCAGGTCGAAGGCCAGCCGCTCGTCGCCGGCCTCGCCGAGCCGGCGCATGGGGGGCAGCTCGGTGAAGCCGTGGCCGGCGCGCAGCCGCGCCACCCGCCCGCCCTCCTGGTCGATGGAGATGAGCAGCGGCCGGCCGGCGGCCCGCTTCAGCGCCCCGACCAGCGCCGCCACCTGCTCGGCGTCGACCAGGTTGCGCGCGAAGAGGATCACCCCGCCGACGCCGCGCCGGATCAGCTCCAGCACCTCGGGCGAGGGGCTGGTCCCGTCGAAGCCGACGCAGAGCAGGCCGGCCACCTGGCGGTCGAGGTCCATGGCCGTCACGATAGCAGCGCCGACTCGGCCAGGAAGAGGGCCACCGCCAGCGCCAGCAGCATCGACCAGAGCGGCAGGCCCGGACCGGCCGGCGCCGCACCGCCCTGCCCGTCGACCCGCGCGGTGGCCTCACCGCCGAGCCAGGCGGTCAGCGCGGCCGGCTCGAGCCGGCGGGTGTCGGCCTCGCGCGCGTCGATGACCGCCGCGAAGGCCAGCCCGGCCTCGACCCGCGTGGCCCCCCGCTCCTCCACCTGCACCTGCCAGGCCCCGGGCTGACGCACCGTGAAGGTCAGGTCGCTGCCGCCGTCGGGCGCGACCGCCGTCGCCGCGCCCAGGTCGCGCGCCGGCCGGGCCACGCCGTCCGGGCCGACCAGCGCCGAGAGCCGCCGCCCCGGCCCGAGGTGGAGGGTGCGCGGCGAGCCGACCACGGTGGGCGGGTCGCGCCGGTCGTCGAGCGCGCCGGAGAGCCAGCCGGCCACGCGCTGCATGGCCGGGAGGAAGCTGGTGCGCAGCGGCCAGTCGGTCCACTCGCGATCGACGGTCGAGGTGTAGAGCAGCACCCGCCCGCTGCCGCGCCGGGCCTCGACCAGCGCCGGGGCGCCGTCCTCGAAGGCGGCCAGCACCACCGGCGGCTCGCCGCGCCCGGCCGGCCGGGTGAGCATGTAGCGCTGGAAGCGCGCCCCGCTCAGCCCCTCGCGGGCCTCGCCGGTGAAGACCGCCAGCGCCGGATGCGACTCGTCGAGGCGGGCCAGGGTGGTGGCCGCGGTCTTCACGAGGTGGAGCGGCTGCGGCAGGAGGGGTCCGAGCTCGCGGTTGGTGGCGTCCGGGTCGACCTGGTCGCCCATGGAGAGGAAGAGCCCGCCGCCGGCCTGCACGAAGGCCTCCAGATCGGCGGCGCGGGTGCCGACCGATCGGACGTTGAGCAGCAGCACCACGTCGAAGGCGTGCAGGTCGGCGCTGCCGAGGGCCTCGGCGTCGATGAGCGTGGGGCGGACCGGCGAGGCGGCCGAGCCGAGCGCCGCCTCGACGAACCAGGCCTCGTCGCGCAGCTTGACGGGCGAGGGGGCCCCGTCAACCACCAGCGCCCTGACCTCGCGCGGCACCCGCAGCGCCAGGGTCCGCTGGTCGTCGAGCGTCAGGCCGTCGGCCGGGAGCGAGGCGGTCAGCAGCGCCGGTCCGCCGGCGGCGAAGGCGTGCGAGAAGGTCTTGCGGACGCTGCCGCCCGGCGGCAGGTCGAGGAAGGCGCGCACCGGCGGGCGCGAGTCGCCGGCGGCGCGCAGCGTGAGCGAGACCTCGCCGGCCCGCTCGGCCCCGGCGTTCAGCACCGTGACGGTGACCCGGTAGCCGCGCGGCCCGACCGCCGCGTCCGGCTCGGCGGTGAGCTCGGTCACCGCCAGGTTGGGGAGCGCCGCGCCGCGGGCCACGTCGACCACCTCCACCTCGGGCCGGACCGGCTTCCCGTCCGGGCCGGGCAGCTGCGGCGGCGCCGCGTCGAGCCGCCAGGCCGAGGCGGTCAGGTCGGTCACCACCACGATCTTCTTCCCGAGCCGCTCCTGCCCGCGCCCCATCCCGAGCCCCTGCGCCGCCGCGGCCAGGCAGCTCACCAGGTCGGCGCGCAGCGCGGTCGGCTGAGCCTCGGCCAGCAACTGGCGCGCCGCCAGCCGGTCGAAGGAAGGAGCCACCGCCACCGGCGCCCCGCCGTCGCAGAGCAGCGCCGCCACCGGGTCCTCCGGGCCGAGCCGGGTGAGCGCCGAGAGCGCCTCGCGCCGGCCGCGCTCGAAGAGGGTCTCGCCGCCGAG
This sequence comes from Anaeromyxobacter sp., assembly GCA_025360965.1. Taxonomy (GTDB): domain Bacteria; phylum Myxococcota; class Myxococcia; order Myxococcales; family Anaeromyxobacteraceae; genus JADKCZ01. The sequence goes on from JANYBC010000077.1 coordinate 35,745, forward strand.
CCGATAGCCCATCGAGGCGGAGGCGTCGAGCAGGATGACGGTGGCCGCCGGACCGGCGGTGGTGGCGGCCGCGGCGCCGGGCTGCTCGGCGCGCGGGCGGGCCAGGGCCAGGGCCACCGCCGCCAGCACCAGGGTGCGGGCCAGGAAGAGCAGGAGCCGGCGCAGCTTGAGGCGCCGCTCGGTCTGGCGCCGGGCCCGCACCACGAACTCGAAGGCCGGGAAGGCCAGCGGTCGCGGGCGCCGCCGGAAGAAGAGGTGGATCAGCAGCGGCAGCGAGGCCGCGCCCAACCCCCAGAGCAGCGCCGGATCGAGAAATGAAAGACTCACGCGGCGCTGCGCTCCCGCCGCGCCAGGAACGGCAGCAGCACCTCGTCGAGGGGCCGGTCGGTGCGGCAGAGCGTGTAGTCGAGGTCGGCCTCGGCGCACTCGCGCTTGAGCTGCGCCAGCCACCCTTCCATCAGCTTCAGGTAGCCCTTCTTCACCTCGCGGCCGACCGCCTCGACCTCGCGGCCGTCCTCCATCGACTGGAAGAGGGTCGGCTCCTCGAAGGGGAACTCGAGCTCGGCCGGATCGAGCAGGTGGAAGACGGTCACCTCGTGGCCGCGGCGCGAGAGCTGGGCCAGCCGCCGGAGCAGCGCCTGGTCCTCGTCGAAGAGGTCGGAGAGCACCACCACGGCCGAGCGGCGTGGGGCGTGCTCCACCAGCCAGTCGAGGGCGGCGGCGAGCCGGGTCGGGCCGGCCGGCGTGGCGGCCTGCAGCGCGTCGAGGATGGGGAGCAGGTGGCCGGCCGAGGCCCGTGGCGGGATGGCCTTGACGACGCTGCCGCCGCAGAGCAGCAGTCCGGCGGCGTCGGCCTGCCGCACCAGCAGCCAGGCCAGCGAGGCGGCCAGCGCGGCGGCGTATTCCAGCTTGGTGAGCCGGCCCGGCGCCCCCTTCCAGCCCATCGAGCCGGAGCTGTCGACCACCAGCTGGCAGCGCAGGTTGGTCTCCTGCTCGAACTGCTTCACGTAGTACTTGTCGAACTTGCCGTAGGCCTTCCAGTCGATGCGCCGCACGTCGTCGCCGGGGGCGTACTCCTTGTGCTCGGCGAACTCGACCGACTGGCCGTGGTGCGGCGAGCGGTGCAGGCCGGAGAGGATCCCCTCGGTGACCGAGCGGACCCGCAGCCGCAGCGTCCCGAGCCGGGCCAGCACCTCCGGGTCGAGCAGCGGGCGCGGCGCGCTCACCGGCTAGCCCTTCACCTGCGCCAGCAGCCGGTCCACGATCGAGGCGCTGGTGATCCCCTCGCTCTCGGCGCGGAAGTTGGTGAGGACGCGGTGCACCAGCACGTGGCGGGCCAGGGCCCGCACGTCCTCGACGCTGGCGGCGGTGCGCCCGTCGAGGATGGCCCGGCTCTTGGCCCCCAGCACCAGGTACTGCCCGGCCCGCGGACCGGCCCCCCAGCTGACGTTCTGGGTGACGTAGTCGGGCGCGCCCGGCTCGCCGGGGCGGGTGAGCCGGGCCAGCTCGACGGCGTAGCGGATGACGTGGTCGGCCACCGGCACCCGCAGCACCAGCTCCTGCAGGGCGCGGATCCGCTCGGGCGAGAGCACCCGCTGCAGCGTGGCCCGGGTGGCGTTGGTGGTGGAGCGGACGATCTCCTCCTCCTCGGCGGCCGACGGATAGCCAACCTCGACGTAGAACATGAAGCGGTCGAGCTGGGCCTCGGGGAGCGGGTAGGTCCCCTCCTGCTCGATGGGATTCTGGGTGGCGAAGACCAGGAAGGGGAGGTCGAGCGGCCAGGTGGTGCCGCCGGCCGTGACCCGGTACTCCTGCATGGCCTGCAGCAGCGCCGCCTGGGTCTTGGGCGGGGTGCGGTTGATCTCGTCGGCCAGCAGCAGGTTGGCGAAGATGGGCCCCTTGACGAAGCGGAAGGCGCGCCGCCCGGTGGTGTGGTCCTCCTCCAGCACGTCGGTGCCGGTGATGTCGGAGGGCATGAGATCCGGCGTGAACTGGATGCGGCTGAAGGAGAGGTCGAGCACCTCGGCCACCGTGGAGATGAGCAGGGTCTTGGCCAGCCCGGGCACGCCCACGAAGAGGCAGTGGCCGCGGGCGAAGAGCGCCACCAGCAGCGCGTCGACGACGGCGCGCTGGCCGACGATGCGCTTGCCGAGCTCGGCGAGCAGCTGCTGCCTGGCCTCGCCAAGCTGGGCGATGGCCTCCACGTCGGAGGTCGGTGCGGCGGTCACGGTGGTCATGGCGTGGTGGGTCCCCTCTGCTGCTGCAGTATCTCCGCGAAGCGGCGCTCGCGCGAGGCGCCGGCCGGGTCCCCGAGCGGTTCGAGCGCGCGGGCCAGCCCGGCGTGGATCTCCGGGTCGAACGGGTCCTGCCGGTTGGCGAGCGTGAGCTGCTCCCGGGCACCGGCCCAGTCCTGCTTCTCCAGCTTGAGCTTGCCGAGCCGCACCCGCAGCGCGGCGTGGTCCGGGTTCCAGGTGAGCGCCTCGGCCAGCACCGCCCCCGCCTCGGCCTGCCGGCCGGTCTGGATGGCCACCACCGCGAACTGGTTGGCCAGCACCGCCACCCTGGCCCCGCCGCGATCGAGCGCCTTGCGGTACTCCTGCCGCGCCGCCACCGGCCGCCCCCGCTCGCGCAGCAGCTCACCGAGCCGGGCGAACTCGCGGGCCTTGGGGTCCTCGAGCTCGGCCCACTCGGCCCAGGGGCCGCCCAGCTTCGGATCGTCGATGAAGCGGAGCCGCTGCATGGCCTGGGCGCCGCCGCGCGGCAGCGGCCGGGTGACCAGGTGCCGCTTCCAGGCGGCCAGGAAGTCGAGCCAGGGCAGGCCGACCGCCACCGTGACCGCGGTGTCGACCGGCGTGCCGCCGGCCAGCAGCTCGAGCAGGCGCGAGAGCGCCGAGCTGCCGCCGCGCTCCACCATCAGCTCGACCGCCAGCACCACCTCGGCGAAGGCCAGCGCCGACTGCTCCTGGGTCGGCAGCTTGGCCATCGAGGGGTGCATCTGCTCGAAGCTGACCAGCGTGCCCTTCTCGGCCGCGCGCCGCACCAGCGCCGCCGAGAAGGGCGAGAAGTCCTGCCCGCCGGCGCCGCGCCAGCGGGTCTCCAGCCACTTGGCCAGCCCCTCGTGGAGCCAGATGGGCGTGGCCGGCCCGGCCTTGCGCATCACCGCGTAGTGGACGTACTCGTGGGCGGCGGTGTCGAGCCAGTCGTAGCCGGTGAAGAGCGCCTTGGGCGAGACCAGCATGAGCTTGTCGTACTTGCACAGGGCGATGGTGCCGGAGGCGCGGATCTCGGCCTCGGTGAGCGTCGAGAGCCGGGCCAGGTCAGAGACCGAGCCGAGCACCTCGACCCGCACCTTCCCGGCCGGGGCCACGCCGAGGTCGGCGGCCAGCGCGGCGCGCTCGGCCTCGAGCGTCTCCAGCAGGTAGGGGACCAGCACCGCGTCCTTCCCCTTCGGGTAGGCGACGATGAAGTGCTCGCTCTCGACCTGCTCCTGGGTGCTGGCGAGCTCGCTGGCGGCGCGGGCCAGGCGCAGCAAGACCGACTGCCCGGCGCCGGGGGTGGCCGCCTCCAGCAGCGTCACTGCCTCCTGGTAGCGGTGCTGGTAGAAGCGGAGCTCGCCGAGGGCCCGGCGCGCCGAGGGGTCGTCGGGCAGGGCCAGGGCCGCCGCCTCGATGATCGGGCCGGCCCCGGCCAGGTCCTCCTCCTGCAGCCGGCGCAGGGCGGCGGAGTGGTCGGCGGGGGTCGCCGCGAGCGAGAGCGCCAGCAGGGCGGAGATCAGCGGGGGGATCACTTGACCAGCTCCTCGTAGTAGCGCTGCACCTCGCCGCGGTACCGCTCCGGCGCCCCCTGCTTCATGGCCTCGAGCAGGTCGCGGCGGAACTCCTCGGGCAGCCGGTGGGCCTCGGCCCCGGGGATCTCCACCTTCTCCGGCGTGGGATCGCCGGTCTCGCCCTCGCGCTCGCCCCCGCCGGTGTCGCCGAACGGGAACGGGAAGCCGCCCTTCCCGCCCTTCCCCTGCCTGGCCGCCTGCTCCAGCCCCTTCTTGAACTGCCCGAGCCGCTCCAGCGCCGCCTCCTGCTCGCCGTGGCCGCGCTGCGGGTTGCGCCCCTGCAGCTCGCCGGCGGCGGTCCCCATGTGGCCGCGGCTCTCGCCGAGCAGCCCCTGCGCCTGGGGCGGGAAGATGGGCGCCTTCTCGGCGAGCTGCGAGAGCTTCTGCTGCAGCTCTCCGGCCTGCCGCTCCAGCCCCTGCTGCTGGCCGGCCAGCTCGGCCAGCTTCTGCTGGTCACCCGGGGTCATGGCCTGCCGGGCGTCGGGGGTGAGCTTGGCCAGCCGCTCGCGGATGCGGGCGATGCGCGGCGCCGCCTCCTGGACGGCCGCCTGCGCCGCCTTGAGCTGGCCCGGCTCCTTGCCGGCGGCGCCGGGGAAGCGCTGCGCCAGCGCCGCCTCCTCCTCCAGCGCCTGCCCGAGCCGCTGCGCCGGCCCGGCGGCCCGGGCCGCCTGCTCGCTGGCGGCGTCGAGGTCGCGCAGCGCCAGCGCCCGCTGCAGGTCGGCCAGCGCCTCGCGGGCGGCGTCGAGGTCCGGCTCGCCGCGCGGCGGCACGCCCGGCTGCGCCGCGTCGAGCGACTGCCGCGCCTCCCTGGCCAGCTGCTCCAGCGCCGCGGCCCCCTGCCGGGCCTCCTCCAGCTTCGGCCCGAGCCGCTCCCGCACCCGGTTCTTCAGCTGCTCGGTCTGGGCCGCGGTCTCGCGCTGCCGGCGCTCCACCCGCTCGAGCTGGTCCTTGAAGGCGAGCATCTCCTGCATGAGCGCCTGCTGCCCGGCGTCGGGCGACTGGGCGGTCCGCTCCAGCCCGGCCGCCAGCTTGTCGAGCTGGGCCGAGAGCTGGTCGAGCGACTTCATGGCGGCGGCCAGGTCGCCCTGCCGAATGGCCCGCTCGATGGCGTCGAGCGGCGAGGCGAACTCCTGCTGCCGCTGCAGCTCGGCCATCGCCTCGGCGTTGAGGTGCTGGTCGTTGAAGCCGCGGGCGGTCTCGGCCATGCGGGCCTGCAGCTCCTCCATGCGGGAGCGGAGCCGCTTGAGCTGCGCCAGCGCCTCCTGCCGGGCGGCGTCGGTCGGCTGGTCGCGCAGCCGCTCCAGCACCGCCTGCAGCTCGCGCTTGCGGGCCGAGAGCTCGCGGGCCAGCCGGACCAGCTCGCCGGCGCGGGTCTTGTCGAAGAGCTGCTCGAGGTAGAGGACGTCCTTCTCCAGCTCGGCGATGAGCAGGCCGTCGGCCCAGGCCACCTGCGCGGCCGCGGCGGCGAGCGGCTGGCCGGCGGCCAGGGTCCGGACGGCGGCCTGGCGCACCGCGGTGGCCCGCTGCTCGGCGGTGCGCAGCGAGGCGGCCACGTTGGCGAGCGCCTGGGTCACCTGGCTTGGCGCCACCTTGTCCTTGCGGAGCCCGGCGGCGGTGGCGGTGAGCGAGAGGTGGAGGTCGCGGGCCTTGACGTCGAGGGCGGCGCCGAGCGGCAGCCGCGCCGGGGTGGCCACCGGGCCGCCGTCCTGCAGGTCGAGCCGGTCGCCGAGGTGGGCCACCAGCAGCTCCCAGGCGGCGCGGGCCTTCTCCAGCGCGGCGCGGCGGTGCTCGGCCTCGCTGTAGATGGTGATGGTCTGCGTCGCCGAGGAGCCCTTCTTCGGCCCCGAGACGGCGTCGTTGTCCTCGACCTCCAGCCAGTAGAGCAGCCGCTCCCCCTCGCCGAGCTGCTCCGGCCCGAGCGCGAGATCGAAGCCGCCCTGGTCGCGCCGCAGGCCGGCCAGGGCCCGCAGCGGTCGCCGCGACTCGGCGCCGCCGGGGTGGCGCAGCACCAGCGTGAGGCCGGCCAGGCCGTAGTCGTCCTCGGCCGACCACTCGACCCGGACGGTGGCGTCGGGGCCGAGCTCCAGCTCGGCGGCCGGGGCGGTGAGGCGGACGGTGGGGAAGGCGTCGGGTTCGACCACCAGCGGGATGGGCGACCCCTCGGCCACGGTGGCGCCGCGGGCGGTGGCGAAGCGGAACCGGTAGCTGCCGCCCTCGTTGACGACGAGTGAACCGGTCAGCTCGCGCCCGCCGCTGACGGTGAGCGCGAGGCGCCCGGCCGGCGTGCCGTCGGGCTTCTGAAGGGTGAGCTCGGCCGCCTCGACGGGGCGGTCGGCGCGGGTGCGCAGGGTCACCTCGGTGCCGCGCGGGGCGCGCAGCTCGCCGCCGGTGCCGGAGAGGAGCTGGGGCGGGCGGTGGGTGTGGGCCGGGAAGCGGTAGGAGAGCTCGATGTCGCCGGTGATCGGCTCGAGCGACGGCCCGGGCGTTGCGGCCGGGTCGCCGGCCAGGAGCCGCCGGGCGTGGCGAGCGCCGGCCCCGTGGCTGGCGGCCAGCGCCACCGCCCAGCAGAGCGCGACCCCGGCCAGCACCCCGAGGGCGCGGCGGGCCCGGCGGGCGGGGAGCAGGGCGGGGAGGTCGAGGGCAGCGGCCGCGCGGGTGGCGCGGGAGAGGTGGGCATCGAGCAGCTCCAGCGAGGCGGCGCCGGAGGCGGCCAGCCCGTCCCGGGCCCGGCCGAGCTCGACCGCCGAGACCAGCTCCGAGCGGAGCGCCGGGTCGGCCGCGGCCACCAGCCTGGCCACCGCCTCGTCGGGGCCGCTGGCGCGCAGGGCGAGCCAGAGCCTCCGGGCGGCCTCGGCCAGGGCGGCCGCCACCCCCGCCAGCGCCAGCCACCTGATCGGCGCCGGCCGGACCCCGGCGGCCAGGACTGCGGTGCCGAGCAGGAGGACGGCGAGGGCCCCGGAAAAGCCGAGCCCCCCCCATTCGGCGGCTGCGAGCCGCCGGGCCCGGGAGCGAGCCCCGGCGAGGTGTCCGGAGATATCGGTGGAGGGGTCGGGCACGGTCTTCCGAGGATTACTCTCGGTCAGGAGAAAGACAAAGAAAAGCAGGATCCTACGGAGAGGTGGGTATGGCAAGGGCCGGCGTGGTAAGCAGTCCGGAATCGCAGTGAATTTCAGCCCCCCCCTGCCCCGTCTGGACTCATGGAAGTGGACGATCTCGCGCTGGTTGATGCAGCCAGAGCCGGTGACGCCGGCGCCTTCACGGCGCTGGTGGTCCGCTACCAGAGGAAGGTCTACGCCGTGGCGCTCGGCATCGTCAGAGATCGGGATCAGGCCTGGGATGTCTCCCAGGAGGCCTTCGTGCGCGTCCACAGCCACCTCGGCGAGTTCAAGGGCGAGTCGAGCTTCCAGACCTGGGTGCTGCGGATCGCCAGCCACCTGGCCATCGACTCGCTCCGGCGCGAGCGCAAGAACCGCCGCGACCAGCTCGAGGACATCAAGGAAGAGGTGATCGGCGAGGCCGGCGAGGGGATCCTCTCCACGCCGCTCGGCAACGACCCCTCCGCCACACTGCTGCGCCGCGAGCTGGCGGGCCGGATGCAGGCGGCGCTCGACGGCCTGCCGGAGATCCACCGGACCATCCTGGTGTTGCGCGAGCTGGAGGGGCTCTCCTACGAAGAGCTGGCCGAGAGCTTGGGCGTGCAGAAGGGTACAGTGATGAGCCGGCTCTTCCACGCCAGGAAGAAGATGCAGGCTGCGCTCGAGGTTTACAGCCATGGCTGACTGCACCACCATCAGGCCGCTGATCGGCTCCCGCGAGGGTGAGCTCACCGCCGGCGAGCTGGCCGAGCTGACCGCCCACGTGGTCGGCTGCGAGGGCTGCTCCCGCTGGGCCGCCTCGCTGGCCGTCACCGAGGGGCTGGTCTCGGAGACCCTGCTGGCGGTGGCGGCGCGCCGCGACTTCGCCGACTTCTCCGCGCAGGTGATGGCTCGCATCGAGCACCGCCGGCTCGGCCCGCTGGCCCGCCTGCGGCGGTCCATCACCCTCCACCCCTGGTTCGCGATCGGCGGCACGCTGGCCCCCATCGCCGCGGCGCTGCTGGTGGCGCTCTACGTGCAGCGCGGCGCCGGCTCGGACAACGCCACCGCCTCGCTCGAGCTCAGCTCCGAGGGCGCCACCACCATCATCCAGTCGAGCGACGGGCCGCTGGTCCTGATCGACGACGACGAGGAGTCATGATCCATCCTGCCGCCGCCGCGCTCTCGCTGCTCCTCCCCGCCCTCTGCCTCGCCGCCGACCCGGCCCCGTCCGCCCCGCCTCCCGCCGCAACCGCCGCCCCGTCGGCGCAGGCCCCGGTGCCGGTCCGGGTCCGGGTCATCAAGGGCTCGCGCCAGGGCCCGGCCTCGCTCGACCCGAAGCTGGCGCCGCTCAAGCATCAGCTCTCCAAGCTCGCCTACCAGCGCTGGGAGCAGCTGAGCGAGCGGGCCTTCGAGATGACGGTCCAGAAGACCGAGTACACCGACCTGCCCGACGGCCAGCACGTGGCGCTGACGGTGCAGGAGGATTCGGGCAAGACCGTGACCATCGAGGTGGCGCTGGCGCAGCGCAACACGATGTCGCGCCTCACCATCGAGAAGGGGCAGCGGATCGTCCACCAGGTGAGCGGCGAGAAGGGCGGCGTCGCCTACTTCGTCACCGTGCACGTCTCGCCGACCGGGCCCTGAGCGGCGCCGGCCCACCTTCCCAGCCCCCACCTTCCCAGCCCCCACCTGCAGTTTCCACCCAGCCCAGGAGTCCAGAGATGATCCCAGCCGCGCTGATGGTGATCTCCTTGATGGGGGCCGTCCCGGCCTCCGAGCCGACCGGCTGCACCGGCACGCTCTCCGGCGCCGTGACCGCCAGCTTCACCTGCACCGTCGCCGCCACCGTGGAGGGGAAGTCGGTGAAGGTGGTCATCGCCTCCGACCAGCCGGTGACCGGCCTGCGCTCGCTCAAGCCGGTCACGCTGGTGCTGGCGGCGCCGGTGTCGAACGGCAGCTACACCGGCGAGGCGCTCGGCAGCGCCGCCTCCAGCCTGGAGACCGCGGCGGGCGCCAGCTACACGGCCGGCGCCGGGAAGGGCGAGGTGACACTCACCGTCGACCAGGCCGAGCGCTACAAGCAGGCCCCCAGCTCCCTGGTCATGAGCGGGAGCCTCAAGGCCCGGCTGGTCCCGGCCAAGGGCGGCAAGGGCGACGTGACGCTCGAGGTCCGCTTCTAGGCCGGCGAGAGCGTCCGGGCGTCACGGCATCAGCGTGTGCAGCAGCCGGTGGCGGTCACCGGCGCGGGCGTCAGGATACGGCACCACCCTGCCGCGCAGCTTCGACTGGGCGCAGGCCAGCAGCCCGTCGCTGGCACCGCCGCGCGCCTCCACCGGGGCGTCGACGATGCGGATCGCCCCGTTCATGGTCTCGAGCTGGAGCATCAGCACGGTGACGCCGGCGTCGGCCTGGGGTGACCGGTCGCCCACCGCCGCCACCGACGAGCCGGCGTTGCGGGCCTGGGCGTCCTCGTCGAAGCAGGCGCTCAGCTCGCCGTGCAACTCGTTGAGGTCCTGCCCGACCGCCACGCCGACCTTCCCGAGCGACGCGGCCCGGCTGGTGACGGCCACCGCCTCCCAGGATCCACGTGGCGGAGGTGGCGGCGGCGCGTCCTTGACGACCGTCGGCGTGAGCCCCACGGCGCCCAGCCCGCCCGGCAGGTCGTTGTCCGGAGGCCTGACGGCGGCGGCGGCAGACTGCGGAGTCCAGGGCTCGGCGGCGGCGGCCGCGTCGGGGGCGGCCGACCCTGCCGGCGCCGGGCTCCCGGTCAGCCGGTCGACGGCGTAGAGGGCCACGGCCATGAAGACGACGATGCCGGCGGCGCCGATGGCGACGAGGCGTCCGTTGGTCATGTGCCGTCCTTCTCGCCCTTCCGGTGCTCTTCGCGCTCGTACTGCTCGCTCTCCCCGGCCTCGTGGCCGGCCGGCGCCCTGGGCCCAAGCGCCTTGACTGCCGCGGCGCGCGCCGCCTCGAGCTCCTGGTTGGCCTCGATGACCGCCTGGACCGCCCCCCTGGCCTTGGCGACGCAGGCCTTCAGGTCGGTGCGGGCCAGGTCGAGCGTGCCGTCGTCGGTGCCGGGAGCCATTCGCATGGCCGAGTCGAAGGCCAGGTGCGGGTAGCCGCAGCCCCGGACCGGGTCGACCGGCCACTGGCGCGACAGGACCGCGTAATCATGCTGCCAGGCCTTCTCCAGCCTGGCGCGGACCGCCTTGAGCGAAGCTGCCTCGGCGGGCCCGGCCTTGCCGGCCGCCTCCTCCAGCTTCTCGAGCAGCTTGTTGGAGCCGACCGCGACGGTCAGCGTCCCGGCCTTGCCCCGCTCGATGGTGATCGCCTCGGTCACCTCGCGACCGGCGCGCCAGAGCGCCATGTCGGCGGCCGAGCCGGCCGGCGGCGGCGCCTCGCTGACCCGGTCGATCTCGGACTGAGGTCGTACGACCTCGCCGCCACTGGCCAGCGCCTCGGAGGGCGCGACCAGGGCGGCGAGCAGAACGGACAGTGTGATGGGCAGGCGGGTCATGGCTGCTTTCTACCTCACCAAACCCGCCGGCCGGACGGCTCCTATGGGACCACCAGGCTGGTGCGCATCATCTCCGAGTCCTCGTGGGAGTTGATGTGGCAGTGCCAGACGTAGGGCCCGGACGAGACGCTCTCGTAGGACCAGGGTGCGCTGCAGTTGGCCGGCTGGCCGGCCAGGCCGGTGCAGAGGGCCAGGGACGGGCCGCCCGCGGTGCCCGGGGCGGTGGCGATGCCAGCGCCGGCCGAGACCCAGCCGGCGTCCCACTTGGCGACGATGGTGGTGACCCGGCCCGGCAGGACGATGGAGGCGTCCTTCCAGCCGGCGTCGTAGTCGGTCGCCAGGTTCGGCTGGACCACGCCGGTGAGGAACGCGGTGACGTCGGGCACCACCTGCATCTCGAGGCCGGGCGAGGTGCCGGGCTGGCAGGTGGTCGAGCCGCAGAGGGCCTTCTTGTAGTTGCCGACCGAGAAGGTCTGCGAGGAGACGATCTGGTGCTTCACCAGGTGCGGGTGCATCGGGTGGGCGTCGACCGTGAGGTTGATGATCTTCCAGAGCTCGATGGTCCCCTTCTTCGGGGTCTCGGTGACCTTGTACTCGAAAGGCACGCCGTTGATCTGCATGCCGAGCGGGGTGAGGGTGGTGCCGTCAGCCCGCTCGTTCAGGTAGAGCTGGCGGACCGCCGAGACGCAGGGAGCGGCCGGCGTGGCGATGACGCCCGGTGCGCACATGGGAAGCGCCCGGTAGTCGACGAAGGTCGGATCCGCGGCGGTGGGGATGGCGAGGCAGCCCATCGAGACCGGGATCGTCGGCCAGGTCAGGCCGGCCGGCGAGCAGGTGGGGACGCCCAGGCCGGGGCCCGGGGGCAGCACGTCGAAGCGCATCACCACGTTCATCTCGCTGAACGGGCTGGCCGCCGCGAAGGGCGTGATGCCGGCCGGGTACGGGGCCGGAGCCGAGTTGGTCATGAAGACGGTGCGGGTGGTCCCCACGGGCGGGACCGGGCCGGGCAGCACGCCGAAGTTGACGAGCAGCTCGTACCGCTCACCCGGGCACATCGTGAAGGAGGTGACGTTCTGCTTGGGGACCTGCAGGTAGCCCTGGTCGTTGGCCACCACCGTGAACCGGACGTCGTTGATCGGCTTGGCGCCGACCGCCGGCTGGGTGGTGCTGAAGCCGAGCGTCCAGCAGCGCGAGTCGGAGCCGTCGGCGATGCGGATGCGGTACCAGCCCGGCTCGGTGGTCTTCTTCGGCCAGAGCACGCCGTTCACGACCACGTGGTCACCGAAGTACTCGGGAACCCAGACCGGGTGGACCTGCGGGTTGACGCCGGGGGTGACGGGGGTGGCGCCGGGCGGGGCCAGCAGCGGGACCGGGTTGCCGAGGCCGCTGGAGAAGTTGATCGAGCCGTCGTCGTTGAACGACCGGTCCTGCAGGGCCAGGAACATGTCGTACTTGGGGATGGTGAGCACGTCGCGCGGCTCGCTGACCGGGTCGAGCCAGGTGTAGCGGCAGGCGTTGGCCGGGTCGGGGTTGAGGGCGGCCGGCTTGCAGACGCCCGTGACCATCGGGTTGTGCTTGTCGTTGTCACGCACGGGGAAGAAGCCGGCGGGACCGGCGATGACGTTGTGGTGGGTCTTGCCGAGGGTGTGGTCGTGGAACCAGATGGTCGCCTCGTCGTTGGTCATCGGGTAGGTGTAGGTGTCGTTCGACCAGCTGGAGAGCGTGGTGGCCGACGGCGCGCCGCCCGGACGCTTCAGGATGCCGACGCCGGGCCCCTCGAAGGCCGGGCTGAGGAACCAGGGGACCGAGCTGTAGTAGCTGCCGGTGCGGGCGTTGCCGAACCACTTCTCGGCGAAGCCGTCGGTGCCGGGCGGGGTCTCGGCGCCGTGCAGGTGCGTGACCCAGGAGTTGTCGGGCTGCTGCGGGCTGCCGAAGCGGTTGACGCCCTCGTGCGACAGCAGGCCGGCGGCGAACCCGGGCGGGGTGGTGGCCGGGTCGATGCTGGCCTTCACGCCCATGAAGGTGCGGTCGATGGCGCACGGCCAGTCAGCGGCCTCGGGGTGCGGGCAGAAGACGTGGTTGTTCGGGAACTCGTTGACCCAGCGGATCACCACCGGGCGGCCCTTGGTGGCGCGGATGCTGATCGACGGCCAGGTGGCGACGAAGTTGTTGGGCGACCAGTCGGGCGCCGGGACCGGCGCGGCCAGGTTGAAGACCGCGGCGAGCGGCGCGGTGGCCGGGAGGTTCTTCTGGCCGACGCCCCATATCTGCGTGTAGAGGGGCGCGCCGGCCGGGATGACCTTGGCCCCGCCGATTGCAGCGGTGGCAGAGCAGTAGGCGGCGGCGAAGAGCGGAGCGAGCTCGGCCGGGCAGGTGCAGCCTGCCGCCACGTTGCAGATCAGGCCGGTCCACTGCATGCCGTTCGGGACCGGCGGGAAGGTGGCGCCGAGCTTGAGCGGATCGGGGAAGAGGCCGGTGCCGACCGGGCCGGGGAGGGCCGAGGCGAGACCCTGGAAGCCCCAGGCTTCATGGACGGCGATCTCGTAGTAGTCAGCGCCGGGGAACTTGGCGGTGTCGGGCACGTAGTCGGGCGGGTTGAGCACCTCCCAGACGAACTTGGGGGTGGCGGGGGTGCCGATCGCCGGGATGGAGTTGGCGATGACCGGGTTGAGCACCTTGAAGGGGACCACCGCGCCGCAGGCGCGCCATCCGCCGGCAGACTGGTTGGAGAGGCCGGTGGCCGAGGGCTCGCAGGCGAAGGAGGGGGCCAGGGCGGTGGTGCAGCCGGGCACGCCCCAGACATTGCCGCTGTTGACCACGCACTGCCCCGGGTAGGGGTAGTTGGTCTGCCGGGCGGTGCCGGTCGGACCGAAGGCGTTCTGCGGTGGGAACGGTAGCTGCGCCATCGCCGGCGCCGCCGCCAGGAACAGCGCGGCGGACAGCGCGAGCAGCCCCCAGCCTGACCAAGCGATCTTCCTCGACTCCAGGTGAATCGTCATGTTGTGCCCCTTGCTATGAGCAGTTCTGGGTCCCGTCCCGGCCACTCCGGGAATTGACGAACTTGATCTCAAGCAAGCGGATGTTTGATCGGCCGCCAGTGGTTTGGCATGTACCCAAAGGTGACGACGTGTATGCGTGACTCTGACGTCCACATACTTATTGAGGCTCAGTCTCAATCGCCCCCTGTTCGAGTGTAACATGTCCATGGTACGTTGAAATTACTCATGGTATGGGCAACTTTCGATCGTCAGCGAAAATTTCACTCGGCGAGGGAATTGGCTGGTTTTGAAGTATGAGACTTGGTCTCGCCTTAGGTCGTTCACTTACGCCCCATCTGAGTTTGACTTGGAGCAAGAGCTCCCGGGGTCTCTGGCGGGGTTTTCACACCACACTCCGCGTGATCCGCTGCGACGCCTTCGCCGCGGCCCTCCTGCGTCATCGTGCAATGTTGACCGGGCCCGAATAGTCGGGCCTGCTGATCTTCAAGGAGCGAGAGCGATGAGCGAGGGGCAGCAGCCGCGCAGCGGCGGCCAGGACGTGTTGCCTGAGGGTGAAGAGCAGGCTCCGCCCGGCATCCGCACCATGGCGGTGGTGCGCTGGGCGCTGGTCGGGCTGATGGCGCTGGCCGCGATCGCGGCTTGGAGCCACCACCTCGCCACCCGCACCGCCGCGGCGGTGGTCCAGCAGCAGAAGTTCATCTGCCCGATGCACCCGCAGATCGTCACCGACCAGAAGAGCGAGTGCCCGATCTGCGGCATGAACCTGGTCCCGGCCGGCACCTCCGCCACCTCCGCCGCCGCCTCTGCCGACGGCCTCCCCGGCCTGGCGCCGGTCGAGCTCTCGGCCGACCGGATCCAGCTGATGGGGATGAAGACGGCCGCCGCCGTGAAGGAGAAGCTCGGCACCACCCTGCGCGCCGTCGGCTTCGTGGTCCCGACCGAGGACGGCGTGGTGAGCATCAACATCCGCTACTCCGGCTGGGTCGACAGCCTGCCGGTGGTGCAGACCGGCCAGTTGGTGCAGAAGGGCGACGTGCTGGCGATGCTCTACAGCCCGGAGCTGCTCAACGCCCAGACCGTCTACCTCAACACCATCAAGTGGTCGGAGAAGCGGCCCAGCGGCGTGCAGGCCACCCCGGTGGGCAACGACCTGGAGCGCGACCCGAGGCTACGGCTCGAGCTGATCGGCGTGGCCCCCGAGGACGTCGACGCCATCACCGCCTCCGGCCAGCCGCTCAAGACCATGCCGCTGCGAGCCCCGAGCCGCGGCTACGTGGCCCGCAAGAGCGTGCTGAAGGGGCTCTTCGTCGCGGCCGGCACCGAGATGTTCCAGCTGGCCGACCTCTCCACGGTCTGGGTGCTGGCCGACGTCCACGAGGCCGACCTGGCCAGGGTCCGGGTGGGACAGAAGGCCACCTACGCCTCCTCGTCGGCCCCGGGGAAGAAGTTCGCCGGCCGGGTCTCCTTCATCTACCCGGCCCTCAACGCCGGCAGCCGCACGCTGCAGGCCCGCGTCGAGCTGCCCAACCCGCGGCTGGAGCTGCGCCCCGGCATGTTCGGCGACGTGCTGCTGGAGACCGGCGCCGACGACGCGGTGGTGATCCCGGCCGAGGCGGTGGTCGACACCGGGCAGCACCGCTACGTCTTCGTGGAGCTGGGCGGCGGGCGCTTCGAGCCGCGCGCCGTCAAGACCGGGGCCAGCGCCGACGGCAAGGTGGCCGTCCTCGAGGGGCTGGCCGAGGGCGAGAAGGTGGTCACCCGGGCCAATTTCCTGCTCGACTCGGAGAGCCGGCTGCGCGCGGCGGTCGAAGGGCACGGGAAATAGCCGATGGTCTCGAGGATCATCGAGTACTGCGCCCGGAACCGCGTGCTGGTGCTCTTCGGCGTGGCGGTGGCCTGCGCCGCCTCGATCTGGTCGATCCGCCACGTCAAGCTCGACGCCGTCCCCGACCTCTCGGATCCGCAGGTGATCGTCTTCACCGAGTGGATGGGCCGCTCGCCCACCCTAATCGAGGACCAGGTCACCTACCCCATCGTCTCGGGGCTGATCTCGGCGCCGCGGGTGGCCGACGTGCGCGGCTACTCGATGTTCGGGATGAGCTTCGTCTACGTGATCTTCCAGGAGGGGACCGACGTCTACTGGGCCCGCAGCCGGGTGCTCGAGTACCTCTCCTCGCTGGAGGCCCGGCTCCCGCCCGGCGCCGACCCCAAGCTCGGCCCCGACGCCAGCGGCGTCGGCTGGGTCTTCCAGTACGCGCTGGTGGACAAGAGCGGCCAGCACGGCCTCGACGAGCTGCGCACCTTCCAGGACTTCACGCTGCGCTACGCGCTGGGGAGCGTGCCGGGCGTGGCCGAGGTGGCCAGCGTCGGCGGCTACCAGAAGCAGTACCAGGTGACGGTCGACCCGGCCCGGCTGCGCGCCTACGGGGTGACGCTCGACGAGGTGATCGCCCGCATCCGCGACTCCAACGACGACGTGGGCGGCCGGGTCATCGAGCTCTCGGAGCGCGAGTACTACGTGCGCGGCCGCGGCTACGTGCAGGCGCTCGGCGATCTCGAGAAGGTGGCGATCCGGGCCAGCGGGCCGAACGGCGTGCCCATCCTGCTGCGCGACGTCGGCCAGGTCCGCTTCGGCCCGGAGATCCGGCGCGGGCTGCTGGAGTGGAACGGCGACGGCGAGGCGGTGGGCGGCATCGTGGTGATGCGCTTCGGCGAGAACGCCCTCGACGTCATCGGCCGGGTCAAGGCCAAGCTCGAGGAGCTCAAGCCGGGGCTCCCCAAGGGCGTCAGCTTCGAGGTGGCCTACGACCGCTCCGAGCTGATCCACCGCTCCATCGGCACGCTGCAGAAGGCGCTGATCGAGGAGGCGCTGGTGGTGGCGCTGGTGATCATCCTCTTCCTGCTCCACGTCCGCTCGGCGCTGCTGCCCATCCTCTCGATCCCGGTGGCGGTGGCGGTGGCCTTCATCCCCATGTACCTGCTCGACATCCCGGCCACCATCATGAGCCTGGGCGGGAACGCCATCGCCATCGGCGCCACCGTGGACGCCGAGATCGTGATGATCGAGGCCAGCCACAAGAAGCTGGAGCACGCCCCGCCCGGCGCCGACCGCCACGCCCTGCTGGCCGAGGCGGCCCGCGAGGTGACCCCGGCGCTCTTCTTCTCGCTCTTGATCATCGCGGTGGCCTTCCTGCCGGTCTTCACCCTGACCGGCCAGGCCGGGCGGCTTTTCACGCCGCTGGCCTGGACCAAGACCTTCGTCATGCTCTCGGCGGCGGTGCTCTCGATCACCTTCGCCCCGGCGCTGCGTGACCTGCTGATCCGCGGGAAGATCCGGCCCGAGTCGGAGCACCCGGTCTCGCGCTTCATCATCCGGCTCTACAAGCCGTTCGTCTTCGTGGCCCTGCGCCGCCCCAAGTCGACGGTGGCCATGGGGCTGCTGGCGCTGCTCTCGGCGGTGCCGCTGGCCTGGAGGCTCGGCTCGGAGTTCATGCCCCCGCTCAACGAGGGGGACCTGCTCTACATGCCGACCACCTTCCCCGGGCTCTCGATCGAGGAGGCCAAGCGGCAGCTCCAGCTCCAGGACAGGGTGCTGCGCAGCGTGCCGGAGGTGGTCACCGTCTTCGGCAAGGTGGGGCGGGCCGAGACCGCCACCGACCCGGCGCCGCTCACCATGGTCGAGACCACGGTGCGCCTGAAGCCGAAGGAGCAGTGGCGCAAGGGGCTCACCTGGGAGGCGCTGGTCGACGAGCTGAACGCCAAGATGCAGTTCCCCGGCTGGACCAACGCCTACACCATGCCGATCAAGGGGCGCGTCGACATGCTCTCCACCGGGGTGCGCACCCCGGTCGGCGTCAAGGTGATGGGGACCAGCCTCGACGAGATCGAGAAGATCGGCATCGAGCTGGAGCGGCTGCTCAAGCCCATCCCCGGGACCCGCAGCGTCTTCTACGAGCGGAACACCGGCGGGCTCTACCTCGACGTCATCCCGGATCGCGACGCCATGGCCCGCTACGGCCTGACCGTGGGCGACCTGAACCGGGTGGTCGAGGCGGCCATCGGCGGCGCGCCCATCGGCATCACCGTGGACGGGCGCAACCGCTTCTCGATCAACGTCCGCTACCCGCAGGACCTGCGCAACAGCGTGGAGCAGCTACGCCGGCTGCTGGTGCCGGTCGGCGGCGGCGGCGCCGGCAAGGGCGGCGGCATGGGGACCTCCGGCTCGCTCGAGCCCGAGCGCGAGCCGCGCGAGCCGAGGCTGCTGCTGGCGCAGATGGGGATGGGCGGCGCGGCCGGAGACGGGCCAGCCAGGGGGGCCTTCGTGCCGCTCGGGGAGGTGGCCGAGGTGCGGATCGCCGGCGGCCCCCCCATGATCCGCGACGACGGCGGCCTGCTGGTCGGCTTCGTCTACGTGGACATCGAGACCGCCCAGCGCGACGTGGGCGGCTACGTCACCGAGGCCAAGGAGGTGGTGCGGCGCGCCCAGGCCGACGGCCGGCTGGAGATGCCGACCGGCTACCTGCTCAAGTGGACCGGCCAGTACGAGCTGATGGAGCAGCTGGCGGAGCGGATGCGGATCGTGATCCCGCTGACGCTGCTGCTGATCGTGCTGCTGCTCTACCTGCACTTCCGCAACTTCACCGAGGTGCTGATCGTCCTGCTCTCGATCCCGTTCGCGCTGACCGGGAGCGTCTGGTTGATGTGGGCGCTCGACTACCACCTCTCGACGGCGGTCTGGATCGGCATAATCGCGCTGACCGGGCTGGCGGCGCAGACCGGCATCGTGATGATCGTCTACATCGACAACGCCTACGAGCGGCGGCGCAAGGCCGGCAAGATCCGCGATCTCTCCGACATCATCTGGGCCCACATGGAGGGGACGGTGCAGCGGGTGCGCCCCAAGCTGATGACGGTGGCGACCATGCTGGCCGGCCTGATCCCGCTGCTCTGGGCCACCGGCTCGGGCGCCGACGTGATGAAGCGGATCGCCGCCCCCATGGTGGGCGGGCTGCTCACCAGCGCCTTCCTGACGCTGGAGATCATCCCGGTCATCTACACCTACTGGCGGCAGGAGCAGGTGCTCTGGGAGCGGCTCGCCCCGCTCGACGCTCCGCTGCTGGCCCGCCTGACGCGGCTGGCGGTGCTGCAGAAGGCCGGCTGGATGGCGCTGGCCGGCGTCGGGGTGGCGGCCTTCTACGTGGCGCTGCCGGCCTGGAGCTTCTGGGCGGCGGCGGGGCTCTGCCTGGCGACGGCGCTGGGCGGCGCGGCCGCCTACCTCAGGGCTCGGCCGGCGGCGCGGGTGCTGGCCTGGCCGGGTCAGGGGCCTGGCCGGACCTGGCTGGCTGGCGCAGGCCCGGCGAGTTCATCTGCTCCCTGATGGCCGCCTTGCGGGCGGCCGACGGCGACGCGCCGCCCGGCTGGGTCGCGGGTGGGCGCTGCGGACCGCTCCGACCCTGGTAGGGCGTGTCGACCTCGCCGGAGGTGCCGGAGACGGGGGCAGGAGGGGCGGGGGGCGCGGCTGGCGCGGCGGGAGGCGCGGCGAGCGTGGAGCCCGGGGCGGCGGAACTTCCCGCGGCAGACGTGGCGTCCGAGGGCTCGGAGGGGAGCGGCTCGGCCACCGGCCGCGACGGGCCGCCGGACGCGGTGAGCCGGTTGACAAGGAAGAGCGCCCCGGCGGTGAGCAGCAGGATGGCGGCCAGCCCGGCGATGGTGAGGCGCTTCATGGGGGAAGTATACGCCGCCCGGCCGCCGCCCGGCCGCGCAGCCGTTCAGCCGCGCAGCACCTGGCGCTCGACCAGCTTGGCGTAGGCGCCGCCGCGGCCGACCAGCGCGGCGTGGCGCCCGGCCTCGACCACCCGCCCGCCGTCGATCACCAC